>JBAXHC010000042.1:0-25538 GCA_037139075.1 Bacteroidota bacterium | reverse complement strand
TTAGGACAGCCCCCTTTCACGGGGCAAAGACGGGTTCGATTCCCGTACCGGCTACGAAAAAGCCTCTCAAATTGATTGAGAGGCTTTTTATTTTCATGCAATTCACTATTTTTTCAAGTAATCTTCATCAGCAACCTGTTCAAACCAATCCACCACTTTTCCATCTAAACTTTCTTGAGTTGCTATATGCGACATGCCTGTTGTTGCAGTTGCTCCATGCCAATGCTTTTCATTTGCTTCAAACCAAATCACATCTCCAGGAAATATAATTTCAATTTCGCCTCCTTCCCGCTGCACCCAACCACTGCCAGCTGTAACAATTAAAGTTTGACCTAAAGGATGCGTATGCCATGCAGTTCTTGCTCCTGGTTCAAAAGTAACATTGTAACCAGCTGCCCGTCTTGCCTCATTTGGCTCAAACAGTGCGTCTACCCTTACTGATCCGGTAAACCAATCTTCTGGACCTTTATAGGAAGGTACTGTACCTATTCTTGTGATTTGCATATTGTTTAAGTATACTATTAATTTAATAGTTCAAAACTAATTATAATATAACTACAACCTAAAGCATCTTGCTACTCATTTTTGTAAATAGAGTTCCCCCACGCATTATCTGTTGATAGGTGATAAAAGGTTTATTTAACTTGCTACTATTTAATATTCTTTGTTTAGTATAAATATTTTGTGCTGATAATTGCTCTGCATCAATACGAAATTGCTTCCCATTTTTAAAATGAATGATAGCTTTTTTAACTTGTGGGGCACCCAACACAAATACATCATTAGCAGGATTCACCTGATAAAAACCTAAAGTAGATAATATATACCATGCACTCATCTGTCCGCAATCATCATTGCCAATCATACCATCGGGTGTATTGTTATAAAAATCATTGATAATTTGATGAATATATTTTTGCCCCTTTTTTGGCGTTTCAGAATAAGCATATAAATAAGCAATATGATGGCTTGGTTCATTCCCATGAGCATATTGACCAATCATAGCTTCCTGCCCTAAATATTTATTTGGGTTGGGTGTTTGAATGGTAAAAAAACTATCTAATTGAGCTGTGAATTTTTTCCTTCCCCCTAATAATTGCATCATACCTTCTACGTCATATTGTGCAGGAGTCCAAAAATATTGCCAGGCATTGGCCTCGGTATAATCTCCAGGGTTGTTCATTGGCGATGTTGCCATTAAAGGATTGAATGGACTTCTCCATCTGCCATAGCTGTCTTTCCCACGCATTTGCTTTGTAGCAGTATCATAAATATTTCTATAGTACAATGCTCTTTTAAAATAAGTATCTGCAATTGCTCGACTGCCTATTTTTTTTGCCATAGTTGCCAGGCAATAATCATCCACCCCATGTTCTAATGTTCTGGATACAGATTCATTATCGAGACTGTCGAAGGGATAATAGCCGTATTGATTTAATAATTTCCAATTACTATTGAAATGATTTTCTGTTGTTGTTTTATTCATTTCGCTCAATGCTTCATTTACATCGAATCCTCTAAAACCTTTATTATATGCATCAACAATAACAGGGATAGCATGATTTCCGATCATACAATAATTATCCTTCCCCCATGCGCTCCAGATTGGTAAAAATCCAGTGGCCTTTGAATGAGCTATCAATGTTCTAATGAAGCCATCTACTTTTTCGGGTGCTATAATAGTATACAAAGGATGAGCAGCCCTATAGGTGTCCCATAAAGAAAGCGTTGAATAATACTCTTTATTTTCTGCTACTCTTATTATGTCATCAGCTCCCCTGTATTTCCCGTCCACATCGGCAATATTAGATGGCTGAATAAACAGGCGATACAAACAGGTATAAAATATTTCTTTTTGTTTTTGTGGTGCTTCAATTTCAATTCGACCTAAATAATTATTCCAAATATTTTTAGCACGATCAATTGTTGCACTAAAATTCCATTGAGGCAACTCTTTTTTCAAATTCAGTTTTGCACCAATCACACTTACTGTTGATATTGCGATTTTGGTTTGTAGGACTTTATTCTTCAAATTAAAATTCAACACATAACGTGGAGCATTTTCTTTTGCCTGTTTATTTAATTGAATGGATGAAATAAAAGGTTGGTTGAATTCAATTACAAAATAATATTTTCTATCCACCCAATTCTTAGTGTGGCAATATCCGCTGACTGTTTTATTGTTCTCTATTTTCACTTCACTTTCCAGTACCAACGAATCTGTTAGAAAACGAAGTCCGTGTTGCAAATCAACCAATAATTTTGCCTCTTTAGTAGGATAAGTATATTGATGAAATGCTACTCTTTCTGTGCAACTCAATTCAACTTGAATATGATTGCTTAATGTAACTGTATAATACCCGGGGAATGATTTTTCTGATGCTTTTAAATAAGTAATGCTAAAATTGTTATTCTTATTTTCAGTAAAAGGCTGCAATAACACATCACCAAATTCACTGATACCCGTACCATTGGCTCTTGTTTGGGAAAAACCGAGAATGATGGAATCTTTATACTGATAACCGCTGGTATAATCCCAACCTATATTTCTATTATCTGGCCCGGGTTGAACCAACCCAAAAGGCAAACAAGGTCCTGGAAAAGTATGGCCTGTACCATCTGAACCTATGAAAGTGTTGACGTATTTTGTGTAATCAATTCTTTGAGCTGAAACTGAAATGTTTACAGTAAAAACAAAAAATAATAATAAAGATCTTTTATCCATGTTGGATTTATTTTATCTTTTTTAAGATCATCGAACTTAAAGCTGCCATTTTGAATTTATTGCCTTCAATTAATTGCCCTGATAAAAGATCTTTGTATTTCCCAATTAAGGGAAGTTCAAATTCTGAAATATGATCTTCTACATTAAAATAAATGAGTAAATATTTTTCGCCGTTGCTCCGCTTATACGCTAATTTTTTCCCTTCAGTATAAAAGAAAGTGCAATTCCCGTTAGATAATACTGCATTCGATTTGCGTATACTGATGAGTTTTTGATACCAGTTAAATTGATCAGCATTAAATGCAAGGGAATCAAACTGTTTTATTCCTTGTTGAAAAAAGTTTCTCGTTTCTGGATCAAAATGAAATTCTTTCCACATAAGTGGTTTCCTATTAAATGGATCATCGGCTCCCCACATACCCATTTCCTCGCCATTAAATATTTGTGGTGCACCAACACTGGTAAAAAGATGAACTAAATAAAGTTTTAAACGCTGATAGGTTTCTTGATCTGGTTTACCTGTTTTATAATTATTATTATCAGTTGGAGTAGCCCCGAATTTATATTTATTGGGATTATAAAAGTCTGTCAACAATCTAGGTGCATCATGTGAAGAAGATACATTCATCATCGCAAATAGATTCGACTGTGGAACCCTTGCCCACTGCAATTCTAAACTGTCTTTAAAAGTTTTTGCATCAAAAGAAAAATCATTTTTTGCAAAAAAATATCGCGCCGGTCGATAGGCTTGATAATACATCACTGCATCAAATACATCTCCCTTAGTATATGGTGCCGGATTCATCAGTTTATCTGGCCATTGCTCCCACCAAATTTCACCAATCAGGTAAGTACTCGGTTTTGCATTTCGTACTTGTTGACGAAATTCCCTCCAAAAGCCCATTCCAATTTGATCAGCAACATCCAGTCGGTATCCATCTATCCCATTTTCTGGATCTCCATCTGGAGCTAACCATCTTTTAGTTACTGCAAAAATGTGCGCTTTTGCTCCTTCATTAATATTGCCTTCGTAAGGGTGGCCTGTAACTCTTGGTGAAGTAATATTTACTTTTTTCAATTCAGGCAAACTGTTAATTCCTAACCATCCATTATAGGCAAACTCATTTTGAGGAGTAGCAAGGTTATCAAAAGATTTAATATCGTACCAATCTTTATAAGCAGATTTCTCTTGATTTTTGATAATGTCTTGCCAAGCCCAAAAATCAGTACCCGTATGATTCCAGGAATAATCCATGATTATTTTCATGCCTCGACGATGTACTTCCTTCACCAATTTTAAAAAGAGTTTATCAGCTGCAGTCCATTTCCAGGTTTTTGGATCGCCGGGATTTTCTGAAGCAATGATTTTTTGATCGCCTGCCGGATCAGGACCAAAGTTGATATCGATATGATGATAGTTTCTTGCATCATATTTATGCATGGAAGGTGCATCATTAATTGGATTTAGAAAGAGTGCTGTAATACCTAATTCTTGCAGATAAGGCAATTTGTTTATTACGCCTTGAATATCGCCCCCATACTTTCTGTTTTGAAGATCATTACTAATATTCATTCCAGCTTTTTCTGCCCAATTATCTTTTTGATACCAATTGGAAGTCCAGGGAGTTATACTCCAATCTTTTGGGACAAATTCCTTTAAAAAAGGACTATTAACCGTTTCAGGTGTGGGATCATTTTTGGGATCTCCATTATAAAACCTTTCCACAAAGATCTGATACCAGATGGCATTCTTAGCCCACACTGGTGGTTGTGAAAAAGAATTATTATTTGTTTGTGCTGAAGCTACAAATAGTAATAAAAATGAAACAATGAATAACCTGAATTTATAATTCATTTCGAAAAGTTAATTGGCATTTTTAAAAGTTGTTTGTCGCAAAATTGAAGTTCCCATTGGAACTAATTCTATTTGCACATTTGTTCCAGTTTGATTATCCTTCATCTGCGTTCTAAAACGCAGATCTTTTGAAGCTGTTAATTTAGTTACTGGCATTCCATTATAAAGGTAAATCGACTTATTTAAAGGTGTGTATGTCATTTCTTTCAGTCCTGCCTCCCCATATTGTTTTGTGACATTCTGTTTCGCATCAATAGCATGTGCCAATACAACCGGACCATACATAAAGTATTGTTCTCCTTGCATTGTTTGATGCTGTTTTACTTTTGGGTGCATTCGAAAACTTAGGGTATCCCCATTTTTCCAGATTCTATTGATCATTATAAAGCCATCTCTTTCTTCATAAGGCATATTCAAAACAAAATCGTCTACCCCTTCTGGCTTTTTGATATTTAGCTCAAATCGGATATTTTTTTTAATCACTACTTTAAAAGTTATTTGATCCTCAAATGGATAATTGGTAATTTCTTTAATTGTAATGGGTTCCTTTTGAATGAAAGTATTTAACTCACTGGGGCCAAGCAGAGATGCATAAATTGCATTATCGTGCTGCAACCACATATGTTCTACATAAGATGCTATAATTTTACCTGCATTAGGAACACAACAAACAGCAGCCTCTTTATGAACAGGTGAATATCGATAACGTGTTTGATGTTTATCTGATTGATCCCCATTTTTCCCTCCTTCCAATACATAGCTATTATCTGTTTTTAAATAACAGATCGCACTTTCTGTAGGATGCGATGCACCTAAAGCTGCATTAAAAAACAATTTTTCAATTTTGTTGCCATAGTTAGGATCATTTGTTTTCATATATAAACTGATATATGCATCCATTAATTCTAATAATGAACAGTACTCATAACCAGTATTTGTTTCATCTGCCTTTCTACCACCAATAAACTCATCTCCGATAGCTGCGCCGGAAGCAGTTGTTGCATTCTCAATCTTTTTGAGAAATCCGTCAAGTGTTAATTTAAGGGAATTATCTCCTGTGGCTTGATAAGCTGCAATTACAGTTCTTAGATGTTCGTAAGTATGAACACTATGTCCCATTAACGGGATTGATGCATTTAATAATTTAAATTGTTGCGCATCCTCATTCAAGTTCTGAGATGAAAAATCATGATATAAAAAAGGGATGTAATCTTCATATTTACGGTCCTTCGTAATGGCATACAATTGTTCTAATACATCTGTAAATGCTAAGCCATGTGTTAATCCACCAGCATTGGGATTCTTTGTAGCAAATGGATGAGAGGAATTGATTGGATAATGTTGTATCACATTGTCAGCACAAAGAATTACTGCGTGTAATACTTTGGGATCGTTAGTATAATTATACCAAGAGAGTAATGCTCTACAAATAGTTGTTTTAGACCAAAGCTCTCCGTTTTCATCATTGAACTGATAACGCAACTCTTTATCATAAATCCCTAAATAACCATCAGCATCTTGTGTACTTAATAGATAATTTATTTTTGCAGTAAGTCTTTTTAAGTGACTACTATCTTTCAACAACACTGCAGTTCTAATATATCCATCCAACCAATTGCTTTGTGTTTCGCTATTCCACCATAAAAATTGTGATTGAAATTCTCCTGCATCAGAAATGGCTCCGACATTTTTGTGTTGAACCCTTTTCGATAACCGATCCTTCCCATAAATATCATCCTCTTGAAATAAAGAAGGTTCTAATTGATCCAGATGACCAGTAAAGCCATTAAGATTCTGTCTTAATTTTTCCTTTAACCAACCTTTTGGGGCAATTGAATTGATCGAATACTTTTTTTGAATTTCAGGAATCGGCATACCTGGTTGTGCACTTACATTAAAAAAATTAAGCTCTATTAAAAAGCAAAGTGCATATATTATTTGTTTCCTCATTAGTCAAATAAATTGAGTAAGTGACCTTTCGTTTATAGGTTCAATTTGGTATCGAAAACTTGTTACCTCTAACTATAAGTATAGAGTAATGGGTTAATTGGACTTTCAATTTTTTCTCCAACTTTTGCACCCGGGCACCAGGTATGCCAATCATTTACTTGATTATCATTTTCAGGATTTTTTAGTTTCATATCCTGGTCCATATAAATCACTGTCATTACTTTTCGCATCTGATCAGTTTCATTAGGACCTGCTCTATGAAAAACCCAACCTGAATGAAAACTTATTTCTCCTAATTCAAATTGTTCTACTACGTGTTCAAAATCAGTGACCCTTAATTTCTGTTCAATAAATTTTTCACTTTCATCACTAATAGAAAGTTCTCTTCCTTCAACTATTATTTGACTACCCGCACTAAACTCAAGTGGCCCCATATTAAAGCCTATTGCTTGCAATGGCATCCAGGCTGTTACCGTTTTATCAGTTTCAAGTGGCCAATAATATTGGTCTGCATGCCAGGGAGTAAATCCACCTCCGGGTTCCTTAAATAATGCCTGATCGTGGTATAATCTTGCCCCTTTTGTCTGCATCAAATCACTGGCAATCTTTGCGATTCTTTTACTAAAAACCAGTGCCTTGATTTGTTCATCTTCTCTCCAAAGATTAAAGATTTGTAAGAATGCTTTACCATAAGTATTTCTATCATCCATACTTGTTGTTTGCTGATTGAGTTCAGTTACTTTATGCGATATAACATCGGCATAAAATGAAACAACTTCCGGTGAGAGTACTTCTTTCAATTTAATATAACGGTATCGATCATAATGGTCGATCTGCTCTTGAGTTAAATGGTAGGGTTGCTCAAGAAATTGTAATACATCAGTGGGGATGTTTGGCATATGAATCGTTTTTACAAAAATGCCATAAGATGCTGAAATCTTATAATCCTAATTTACCAATTACTAATACTATATTTCCAATAATATGCACTCATATGCGTATTTTAAAATAAAATAGTATTATTTTAGGTTTAAAATTTCATTTTTTGAGAGCAAGATTAGAAAATATTAGTCCCAAAATGCAGGGGCGTTCGATTTATGGTTTAAAGATCAATCAAGCAAGCTTCGACTCATTGTGGCACTATCATCCAGAATATGAACTCACTTATATCATTCAAGGAAATGGCAGAAGGATGGTGGGTGATCATATGGAAAATTTCAGTGAAGGCGATCTGGTTTTATTAGGTCCTGATTTACCACATACCTGGATAAGTGAGCGGAGTAATCATACAGAAAATAGTCTTGCATTAGTAATTCAGTTTCCTGAAGCATTCATCAGTCCATTTCGAAACCTTCTTGAATTGAAAAATGTGCATGAATTATTAAATAAATCTGGAACTGGTGTACGGTTTTTAAAATATCAACCTTTAGTCATCGAAAAAAGAATGTTGCAAATCATTGAAGAAACAAATATTAAAAGGGTTACTGGGTTATTAGAACTCTTGAATGATTTGGCAAATAAAAAATATAAGATGCTAGCATCACACAAATTCAAAATAGCGAAAAGTGATACTACGGAAAGCAGATTAAATAAAGTGTTAGTGTACATGCAAAAAAATTATAGAAGTTCAATAAAGTTGCAAGAAGCATCCAAATTGATACACCTATCGAATACTGCATTTTGTAAGTTTTTCAAAAGAAGTATTGGAAAGACTTTTTCAGATTACCTGAATGATCTACGCATTTTGCATGCATGTACCCTTTTAATAGAAACGGATAAACCCATCAGTCAAATTGCTGCTGAGTCTGGCTTTGAAAACCTGGCTTATTTTAATCGGGTATTTTTAAAGAAAAAGAATTTACAGCCAACTGTTTTTAGAAAAAGATAAAATAGGATTCACTTTCATTTATATTGATTCACATAATCAGAACAAGCTCTTTTTTAAAATCATTCGAAACCATGATATTAGAAGTTTCTTATTTTACTGAAACCAGAGCTCCAGCAGGTATTTTGTATACTTTGTTTTCAACCTTAACATAAACATCCAGAGAGCTAAGATTAGAAATGATTGATTTGTCGACCGAAATTTTTAAATTTTTGAAAGCATTCATATAATCAACCAGGTCTATCTGAGTAGTATAAAGTATATCGTTTCGTTTTGAAACCATTTTAAAGAAATCTTCCATTTTAGTCCATCTATCACCTGCACCATCATTTTCCCAGCTATGCCCCCATACATCAAATATTGCAAGAGAGTTTGATTTCACAAAATCATCTGCAAGCTTAAAGAAAATCGCTAACTCTTTTTTATCATTTAAAGAGTCATTAGCTGTAAAATAGGCTTTGCCAAATTGATGAATACTGGGATCCCATCTTAGGAAATCTTCTGGGATTAAAAAATTATAAGAGTCCTTTACAGTTCTTGCATATTCAATCCCAGTTCCTTTTATTGCATCAACAACTAGATCATTATAGTTTCCAAAGGGATATGCCATACCTCTTACAAGTTTTCCAGTAAGGCGCTCAAGTTCTTTTCTGTCTTCCACCACTTCATAAATAATATCAATTTTAGTTAAAGCAGTAAGAGCTGGATGATTGGCACTATGTACAGATACTTCATGCCCTTGAAACAAACTTTTCACTTCATTCTTCGTGAGATAGCCCTTTGTATCCAGCTTATTAGAATTCAAATGGAAAGTACCTTTCAATCCATAATTATTCATCAATTTTACTAGCCTTCGGTCAGCAGTTGTTCCATCATCAACGCTCAAAATAAGCGCCTTAGATTTTGCTTCAGGGAAAAGCATTTCTATTTTTATACTACTTGTAGCAATTACACTAGCAGGTTGTGCTGAAAGAAGATTCAGCGTGAATGCGAAACAAATAAACAAAATGATATTTTTCATATACAAATATTAGGTGTCTAACCATTTTTTAAAATCCTGTACCCTTTCTCTACTTACAATTCTTTCATCGCCTGTTAAGTGCAGAGAGGTTATAATTAAGCGGCTATTAAAATAAGCGTCTACTTTTTCAATAGCGTTTATTTTGATGATGATTTTCCGATTGATACGAAAGAATTCCTGTGGAGATAAAATGGATTCTAAATGATCTAATGTATAATTCACAGGATATTTTACTCCTTTTGTATTTACCAGGAATGACAAACTTTCTTTTGTTTCGAAATAGCAAATATCATCCACAGGAATATAATCGATGGCTCTGCCTTTATTTACCAAAAACCTATTCTTGTATTGTTTATTCACCTCTTGATAGGCAAGGGTAATATCGTTAATCAGTTTTTGGTTTAATTTATATTGCATTTTATTAAACTTCTCCATTGCAATTTTTAAATCCTGCAATGAAATAGGCTTTAATAAGTAATCAACACTATTTTGTTTAAATGCCTGAATCGCATAGTTATCAAATGCTGTGGTAAAAATAATAGGCATGTCAATTTCGATATGGGTAAAAATTTCAAAACTATTCCCATCAGCCAAATGAATGTCTAAAAAAATCAAATCTGCTTCAAGGCCTTCATTAAAAGAAGCTATAGCACCTTTCACGGTATCGATGTATTTTACAACTTCTATATCCTTATTTATTTTAGTAAGCATCAGGGAAAGATGCTCAGCGGAAAGTTTTTCATCTTCAATAATTACTACTTTCATAATCTTGAAATTAGTGGTAGTGTAACTTTAAAAATATTATTGTCAGTCGTTATTTTAACTTTATCATCCGTAAAAAAAGAATAGCGCGACTGAATATTAGTTAATCCCATTTTAGAACTTTCCACCTGATTCGATCTTGGTTGAATTGGATTCTCTACAACGATATGATTTTGGTCTGTATAAATCGAAACCGTTAAAGGATTAAGCTGAGATGACTCATTATGTTGAATGGTATTTTCTACCAGCATTTGTAAACACATCGGTGGTAAATATTGATTTTTACTTTTTTCATCAATATTTATATTAAAGATCAAATTGTCATTAAATCGAATTTTCAACAAATAGAGGTAATGATTTAAAAATGTTAATTCATCTTTCAATAATCCTAATTCCACGTTTGTATTTTCGATACTATACCGATATACTTTTGATAGCTCATTAATAAATTCAACAGCCTTGTCCTGACTTTTATAAACTAATGAAGTAAGTACACTTAAATTATTAAATAAGAAATGTGGGTTTAACTGGTTCTTCAGATTGAGTAATTTAGCATTCGCGTGTTCAGTTTTCATTTTCTCCAACTCTACTATACTTTGTTTCCAAAACTTAAGAAATTGATTACTGATATCAATAGTGATGATTAGAAAGGCAATACTCAACCCAGGAATAAATAATGGATCAAAAGGACGACGGGGATCATCATTGTCAGGATGTCTTAAAATAAGATGCGTAAAGGACAAGAGCGAAAAAAGTGTTACAAGCGTGAATAAAGGTGACAATACCGATTGCATGAATAGCCTTTTCCGAGTGTCTTTGATCCAAGAATATTTACTATTTAGCCAATGATCGATTCTTAGATTTCCTTCCCACAAAATGATTGTCATGATAATACTCAGGATAAATTTAATTATATAATTATCCGGTTCAGGCCGATCAGGTCTTATTAATTCAGCTAGTATGGCAATTAAAATACCAACAGCAATCATGTACAGGAATCTCTTTTTTGTATTAAACATAACTTCTGTTCTAAAACTGTAATTTATAAGTAAAATGGTTGAAATGTAAAAGATTTATCTTTTACTATATTTTATTCCTTTAAAAGCAAATTGATATCTGCTTTGGCTCTCACTACATCTTGATATAAAGTTGCATTGTATATACCGCGTATTCTTCCGGCCTTATCAATGAGCAACATTGATTCTGTATGTAAGAAATCAGAAGAATCTCTTTGTATTCCAAGCCGCTTTTCTGAAAAATAGGATTGCCTGCCTAATTTGTAGATCCTTTCTTTATTCCCTGTCAGCAAATACCATTTATCAGGATTGATATGATGATCTGAACCATATTTTTTTAGTGCAGCAACAGAATCCTTTTCAGGCATTACCGTAAAAGAAACCAATTTCACCTGAGGAATATTTATAAACGCTTCTTGTAAGACGCTTAAATTATTCGTCATCTTTGGACAAATACTACCACAAGAGGTAAAGAAAAAATTGGCTACATAGATATTACCGTTCAACGAATCTTTTGTGATAATGTGCCCCCTCTGACTTTGCAAACTGAAAGTATCGATAGAATGAATGGAATGATATTTTTGATCTGATGGCTTGATCCATTCTGCAGTAAAATCGGGGTTATTATAAAAGGGCAAAACTTCTTTAGCATTATTGCAACTTGTTGCAATAAATATCATTACCAAAAAGAAAGTCATTATTTTAATGTTGTCCTTCCGGCAAACAACTTTTAACGCTGATAACGCCATACAATTTTTTATTTCTGATCGTATAATTTGAAATGAGTTGACCGTCTGCATTCCATACCCTTTGAATACCTTCTACAGTTCCTTCGGCATAATTGCTTTCTTCCTGCCTTTGCCCATTAGGATAAAATACTAATTGTTTACCATCCAGTTTGTCGTCTTTATAATTCAACCTGTAACGTGCATTTCCATTGGGCCACCATTGAACGAACTCTCCTTCTACTTTCCCTTTAGCATAACTCCTGGTCATTAATTTTTCACCAGTGTTATATTTTCCAGAAGCCTGGCCTTCTTCCAATCCATCTATTACTGACACATAGTATAATACAGATTTGCCATCTAAGCTTTTCTCTTCAATCTGGCCATTCAACAGTTTATTTTTATAAAACCAGAAACCATCTATTTTTTTCAGTGCTGAATCAAAGTTTTGAACACGACTGACTTGTATCTTTTTTTGGTTGAAAAGATTACAGGAACTAAAACAAAACAATAGGCTGGCTGCAAAAGCAAATCGTATCATCTGTAATTACTTAACAATAAACTGACCCATCAATCCTCCATCTTCATGATTGGGGAAATGACAGTGATACATAAAAGGCGAGGTTGGATCAGCAAAGTCATCGAATTTAGCCACCACTGAAACTGACTCACCCAAACGAATAAAATAAGTATCCTTCCATCCCACTTCGTATGGAGCAATTGACCCTGAACTTCTGGAAACAATATTAAATTGCACATCATGAATATGAACAGAATGTCCAAATATATTTCCCCCACTAAATGTCCAGTTTACTATTGCATTTAATGGAATGGTCTGATTGATCGTATTGTAATTATAAATATTGTTATCAAAATAAAATGGTGAACCACCTTGACCTCCATTTATTGCTGTAGTAATGGAACTATTAGCATCCGTTGATTTCCAATAAGAATTATTTACCAAAGTAGCTGGCAAGCTTGTTACTGCATTAGTTGTAGGCGGAACAACATTGATTTTCAATACCTGAAAATCGGTGTTATTCAATAAACTTCCGAAAGCGCCAGAAGATGCCGGCTCTCCACCAGGGAAACCAAAACTTTGATTGGAATTATATGATTTCAAATTTAAATTTGATCCTACAGCATCATTAGACAAATCGACAAGGATTTCATAACGTTCGCCTACCCCCATTAATAATCTGGTAACAGATACTGGTGTACTTAATAAACCGCCATCATTTCCAATAACATAAAACGTTCTGTTGTCACTGAATCCTAAGTTATAAGCTCTTTCGGTCTCTGCATTCAGAATACGAAAACGCACATATTGTTTTGGCAAACTGATCTGAGGATTAATCGTTCCATTTGCTAAAAGAAAATCACCATATGCATGGGTTGTTATATCAATTGAATTGTCTGAATTAAATCTTCTGCTGGTTAATACTAACGGAATATCATCTGTGCCATAACTACGAGGTAAATTCAATGCTGTTTCTATGGGATCTTTTACAATGATCAAACCTCCTGCACCCATCGTTAACTGCTCAAAAGTTTTCTCATGTAAATGTGGGTGATACCAGTAAGTAGAAGCATTATTCATTACCTGGAAATTGGGAGACCATGTTGAAGCAGGTGCAATTTTTTGATGCGGCCCGCCATCCATTTTTGCAGGAATATGAAATCCATGCCAATGAACTGTTGTGGTATCTGATAAACCATTTGTTATATTCAATTGCACATTATCGCCTTTATTCATGATCAAAGTGGGCCCCCAGAAACTTTGACCATTATATCCATAAGTAGAAGTAGCAGAACCTGTTTTAAAGAATTGCTTACTGGATGGAGACAATGTTAAATTAAAGTTTGTTCCTGTTAAAGTTGGAGGAATGAACAATGTATTATAACTAGTATCAGTACTAGTATTTGTAGAAGTATTATTAGTACCCTTTTTACATTTAATAAAAACTAATGTCACAAACAGAATTAAAAAGAAGGTTCTGATTTTCATACTACATTTTTGGTGAATGACTTATAATTTAATAAACAATAAATCTATTAGTAGTAATTGATTCTATGTATTTAGAAATAGCTGAGTTGTGGAAAAATCAGGTTGAGTTGTAAAACGGCAAGTAACTGAACTATATAATCAGGCTAATGATGGTAATTTCAAGCTTGTATTTCAATTGAATTGTTTTAAAACTTTCTATTGATTAAAATAATCAGTTCCACATCTTCATCAAAATCTTTCGAACCCATGCCTGTTTGCGTTACGAAAAAGCCTCTCATATGTTGATGTTTCTAACCTTGCTATAAAAATTAATTTATGTTCTGTCGCTGTTTGCAAATAAAGAACAAATCTCAATTGCGTGTATAGTAAAAAATATTCAATGTAACCCAATTATTGATATTTTTGGGTTACATGTACAAATCATTACCCAAAACTCATTATAAATGAGCCAAATAGAATTGTTACCACCCAAAACAAATATTGAGACTAAAGCAATTCTCAAAAAAGTAGCTGGTGCTCATCGGTTTTAGCAGAGCTAAAGGGTGTGACTCGTTCAATTTCTAATCAAACTATATTAATTGATACCCTCTCTTTACAGGAAGCTCGTGAAAGTTCAGCTATCGAAAATATCATATCAACTTTTGATGATATTTATCAATCAAGTTCTCAAAATGACACCTATATTTCTTATGCTGTTAAAGAAGAACATGCTTATTCAAAAGCACTTAAGATTGGATTTGAAATGGTTAAAAAAAAATGGAATTCTAACAACAAACCATATAAAAAAAATTCATAGCACAATTGAAAGTAATAAAGCAGGTTTTAGAAAACTACCTGGAACTAAACTACTCAATGAAACAACAGGAGAAACGGTGTATACGCCACCACAGGATTATGATACCATTTTAAAATTGATGAAAAATCAAGAAGAGTATATTAATAATAATGACGATCTATCGGATGTAGATCCTCTCATCAAAATGGCGATAATTCATCATCAATTCGAAAGTATACATCCCTTTTATGATTGCAATGGACGAACTGGCAGAATTATCAATATACTTTATCTTATTAAAAACGATTTACTATCTCTACCAATTTTATATTTAAGTAGATATATCATAAAACATAAAGCTGATTATTATAAATTATTACAGGAAGTTCGAAACAATAAAAATTGGGAAAATTGGATACTATTTATTTTGAATGCAATTTCTGAAACTTCTAAAAACACCATAAAGATTATAAATGAGATAGCCCTAGCTATGCAACATTATAAATTAACCATACGGGAAAAAATACCTAAAATTTATTCACAGGATTTACTAAATAATCTATTCCGTTATCCCTATACTAAAATCGAATACTTGATGAATGACTTGAATATAAGTCGGAATATAGCCATTCGATATTTAGAACAATTGGAAAAAATAGATTTGATAACAAAGAAAAAAGTTGGCCGAGATAATTTTTATATAAATAATTCACTAATAAATATATTGATCAACCCTAAATAATATATTATCACCACTAAAGTTTTTGTTTTAAAAAACTTCATTTGAAAGAAATTACTAGAACCAAATCAGTCATCTCTAAATTCGTAATCAAGCCTTTTTAGGCTAAATTTAAGAAACCACATTAGATTGATATTCAATTTATTGTGGCTTTTAAAATTCCTAAAATTGTCCCTAAGGACGTCTTAAAGGCTTACTTTTTACATTTAGAAGAGAAAATAATTGCAGTACCTTATTAATACTTCCTATCTACAAATTTTCTATTAACCTGGAACTAGTTGAGCAAAATCAGTTTAAGACAAAGTAAAGGCAATGAAGCAGGTCGAAATGCTATAACATTAATAAGACCCATACATCTTTTACGTGTAGTAGTTTTAGCCTCTCGAAAGAAGGTATCGAACAATGATATTTAAAAATTAAAATAAAAAATGTAGTAAAATTATTATATTTTGATGCGTTAAGCTTTATAAACTACCAATATGACATCAATTCAATCTAAAAAAAAATATATTAATACTTTAGCCATAATTGCTTCGCTAGGTGGGTTTTTATTTGGTTATGACACTGCAGTCATTTCAGGAACTATCAATTTTGTAGCAACACAATTTAACTTAGATGCATTGAGTACAGGCTGGTATGTTAGTTCTGCATTGGTAGGCTGTATTAGTGGGGTGGCGATGGCTGGTGTGTTAAGTGATAAATACGGAAGAAAAAAAGTGTTGATACTATCAGCTTTGTTTTTTGCTGTTTCTGCGATTGGGTGCACCTTCGCTCTGGGTTTCGTTGATTTAGTTATTTACCGATTTATTGGAGGCCTTGGTATTGGGGTGGCTTCAATGGTGTCGCCTTTATATATTTCGGAAATATCTCCATCACATAAAAGAGGTCGTTTGGTAGCACTTTATCAATTTGCAATAACGATTGGAATACTTTGCTCTTATTTTAGCAATGCATATTTACTTAAGTTTTCTCATTCAGATACTTTACAACAAAGCACAGGAACCATTCACCAAATAATGGTTACTCAGGTTTGGAGAATTATGCTTGGTACATCAGCAATTCCTGCATTAGTATTTTTATTACTCTTACAACTCGTGCCTGAAAGCCCAAGATGGTTAACTATTCAACATAAGGAGGACCAAGCTTTAACTATACTACAAAAAATTGTTTCTGATGAAGATGCCGCAAAAGAAATTGCAGATATAAAATCTAATCTTGCAAAAGAGAGCGGCGGGTTAAGTATTGTATTTAAGGGTAGTTTTAGACTGCCTATGATAATTGGCATATCGCTTTCTTTTTTAACTCAGATAAGTGGCATTAATGCAATCATCTATTATGGTCCACGCATATTAGAATCGGCTGGTCTTCCTATTGCTGACGCCTTAGGAGGTCAGGTTATTATAGGCCTGGTGAATGTATTATTTACCGTAATTGCTATTTGGAAAATTGATCAACTGGGACGCAGACCCTTATTGATTGCAGGTGTTATTGGTATTTTATCTTCTTTAATTATTGTCGGAGGATTATTTTACTTTAATATCAACAATACTTATTTACTACTTGCTTTTATTTTATTATTTATTGCTTGCTTTGCTTTTTCTTATGGCCCTGTTATCTGGGTTTTATTATCAGAAATATTTCCTGCAAAAATTAGAGGTCAAGCGATGTCATTAGCTACTTTCGTTTTATGGATAGGTACTGCTTTGGTAGGTCAGCTTACACCATTACTTTTGGAAAAATTACATCCTGCAGGCACTTTTTGGTTATTTGCCTTAGTTACAACCCCTGCATTATATTTATCTTTAAAAATTATTCCAGAAACAAAAGGAAAGAGCTTAGAAGAAATTGAAAATTATTGGGTAACTAAAAATGCCAAAAAATAATTTTATGCGATTAAAAAATAAAGTTGCCATAATCACAGGCGCTGCCAATGGTATTGGACTTTCTATTGCAACCGCTTTTGCGCAAGAAGGGGCAATCGTTTTATTAGCCGATATTGATGAAGAAAAAGTAATTCAAGAAGCAAAGTCTCTTGCAAATGACGGAGCTATTACACTTGGTATAAAGTGCGATGTGGGTGATACTGCAGCAGTTAAAAATTTAATTCAAATAGCAATATATCAATTTGGCAAAATAGATATATTGATAAATAATGCGGCAGTTGCAATTGGTGGTAATATTATAGAAATGCCCGAAACAGATTGGGACACATTAATGAACATTAATTTAAAAAGTGTATTTAGAACTATTAAAGAAACACTTCCATATATGCTCAAGCAAAAATCTGGTAGTGTTATTAATATCTCTTCAACTCAAGCATTTCGAAGTTGGAATAATTGGACTGCATACGCTGGTGCCAAGGGTGCCATGTTAGCTATGACTAATCAATTAGCAGGGCAGTTTGGTAAAGACAATGTTCGATTTAACAGTATTTCACCAGGTGCGATTTCGACTCCAATGAATGCAAAAAGAGCCGAGTTGGAAGGCACTGCTTTTCTTGAAAAAAGTGCTGCACAGCATGCCATGAACAGATTGGGCACTCCTATGGAAGTAGCTATGACAGCAGTTTTTCTAGCTTCTGAAGAATCTGGATTTATTACTGGCGAGGACATTAAAGTGGATGGCGGATTATGTACATTACCTAGATATACAGAATAATTTATTAAATAAAGTGGGTATAAAATGAAGCAGGCATTAGCAGGTTTAAAAGTGATTGATTTTTCACAATTATTACAGGGTCCTTACGCAACACAAATGTTAGGCGACTTAGGTGCAGATATTATTAAAATAGAAAGATACGGTTCGGGCGATATTTATCGAGGTATGACATTCTTTAACAAATGGATTGCTGGTGATGAGTCGCCCTGTTTTATGGCGTGGAACAGAAACAAACGTTCTATTGCTATCGACATGAAAAAAGAGGCGGGTAAAAAAATTATTTCTCAATTAATTCAGGAAGCAGATATCGTGGTTGAAAATTTCAGACCTGGTGTAATGGATAGATTGGGATATGGCTATGAAGCATTAAAAAAGTTAAATCCAAAAATTATTTATTGTTCTGCTTCTGGCTGGGGGAGTGATGGCCCTTATTTAAAAAGGCCTGGACAGGATTTATTAGTACAAAGTGTAAGTGGTGCAATTATGACAAGTGGGAAAAAATCAGATGGACCTGTTGCACTAGGTACAGCACTTTGTGATCAAGTAAATGCTTTTAACTGTGTATATGCCATATTAGCGGCACTTTATTTTAGAGAAAAAACAGGAATTGGCCAAGAGATAAAAACCAATTTACTTTCCTCAGCAATCGCTTTTCAAATGCAAGACTATTTTACAATTCAAAATATGGGTGTTCAATTTGAGCGACCTGATTCTGGAATTGGTCATCCTGGAAATCCTGCTCCATTTGGCACATATAAAACCAAAGATGGTTATTTAGCGATTGCTATGAATCCATTTGCAACACTAGTAGAAGCATTAGGAGAGAAAAGCCTATTAGTGTACAACGATAGTCAGGTTTTATTTGATAAAAGAGATGAAATTTATTATCGTATTCAAGCTGTTACTATTACCAAAACAACAAAAGAGTGGCTTACCATTATGCTGGGCTACGATTTATGGGTTGCTCAAGTGAACAATCAATCTGAGGTAGCCCAGGATCCTCAGGTGATACATAATAATACTTTTGTAAATATTGAACACCCAAAGGCGGGTAGGCTTTCAGTTACAAATATTCCTTTCACCATGAGCGAAACACCTGGAGCTATTACAAGACCATCACCCATGATAGGAGAACATGGCCCAGAAATTTTAAAGGAATTAGGATATGATGATGCAATGATCGATGCATTATTAAATGATCAAATTATCTCAGTAGAAAAATTGGATAGCTAACATGAATAATCAGCACTTAATTTTTGAGATCAAAAACAGAATTGCTTGGATTTCTTTTAATAGGCCCGGGCAACTTAATGCTATGAATGCTATTATGATGGATGAAATAATAGACGTCTTGAATTTGGTTGATAAAGCTAACGCAAGTGAAATAGGTGTGGTTGTAATAACAGGAAATGGTAAAGCTTTTATGGCAGGTGCAGATATAAAAGAGTATGCACAACAAACCCAATCGCAGTTTGATGCTTTTCAAATAAAAGGTCATTCTTTATATGCAGCGATAGAAAATAATTCAAAAGTGGTAATAGCTGCAATAAATGGCTATGCCTTTGGGGGTGGCTTTGAAATTGCTTTAGCATGTGACATTATAGTTGCTGCTGCTGGGGCTAAAATGGGGCTACCTGAAATACTTTTAAATTTAATACCCGGAGGTGGAGGAACATTGAGGTTGACAAAAAAAATTGGAATTAATTTAACCAATGAAATTGTAATGACCGGTAGAACACTTATAGCTGAGGAGATGCACACACGAGGGGTTATAAATCATATTTTCCCTAAAGATAATTTCATAGAAAAGGTTACAGAGTTCGCTGGATCTTTTACAAATCAGTTAACAGATAGACTTGAGATAATCAAGCAATTAACTCAAGAAGCAATGATCGGAATCACACCTGCTTTACAGCAAAAGGAAGCGGAAAATCTTGGAAGATTTTATAAATCTGAGGAGGGACAAGAAAAAATCCAGTCTTTTTATAATAAAAGCCTTGAAAGAAAAGCATGACCTGCAACTCTATTCCATTTACTTATCATTCAAATGCAAAGTAGTTTTCTATGATTACATTAAATGGCATTACCTGGGACCACGCTAGAGGGTATGACCCGCTAATTGCAGCATCTGAATTATACAAAAAAGAAAATGATGTGCAGGTTAATTGGCATAAAAGATCACTTGCTAATTTTGGAGATCAGTCTTTAGTTACACTAGCCAAACAATTTGATTTAATTATTATAGATCATCCTCATGTGGGAGTTGCTGAAGCTAGTTTATGTTTACAACCTTTGAATGATTTATTAGCAGCATCAACCTTGGATGCACTTAGAAGCGCTTCAGCAGGTCCAAGTTTTGAAAGTTATTATTATCGAAGTATACAGTGGGCATTGCCTATTGATGCAGCCATGCAATGCGCAAGCAGTAGGATTGATTTATTAGGAAATCTAGCAATACCAAATAATTGGAAGGAAGTTTTTGAATTATCGAATTCTTTAAAAGAAAAAAATATATATGTTGGTATGGCGCTATGTCCTACCGATTGTTTGTGTAGCTTCTTGAGTATTGCAGCTCAACTTGGCTCACCTATAGCTGAAGGGAATGAATTATTAGTTGCACCAGCCATCGGTTTTAAAGCTTTAAACTTAATGCGTTCTATGCGCGATCATTTTCATCCCAAAGCTTTACAATGGAATCCCATTGCCTTATATGATTATATGTCAAGTGAAGATGATATTGCCTATTGTCCACTAGCTTTTTGTTACACCAATTATTCAAGACTAGGAATTAGAGAGAAGAATTTGCAATTCCATAATGTCCCTGAAACAAAAAATGCTGTGCTTGGTGGAGCAGGTATTGCAGTAACAGCGAGTTGTAAAGAACAGAAAACTGCTGCTGATTTTGCCGCCTGGATATGCAGCGCTCCAATACAAGCATCAGTATATGTAAATGAACAAGGACAACCTGGTAATAAATTTGCCTGGCAACAAGAAGCTGCTAATAAGCTAACGAATAATTTTTTTAGCAATACATTAGCTACTTTATCTAATGCTTATGTAAGACCAAGATACCAGGGATGGCCTAAGTTTCAGGAATGGTTAGGAAAAAAAATTCATTCTTTTTTAGTCAATGATACTGATGCTGAACTGCTATTAAAAGAATTGCAAGAAGGGTACCGATATTCTTATTAATTAGAAATAAAATAGTTTGGAAAACAAAAATTATATTTTGTATTGCGGCTCTTATACCGAAATGGTAGCTGAAAATTTCGGAGGCCATGGAGAGGGCATTTATTGTTTTGAATTTAATTCAAGCAATGGAGATTTGAAATTATTACATATACAAAATCAGGTCAACCCAAGTTATTTATTTGTAGTAAATCCTGAAGTTGAATCCATTAACAATCCTCTTAAAAGCGCTTTAACATTTCTAGCTCCTTCATCTATCTTATTTACTGTAAACGAAGTGCTTGCTTCAAATAATCCTACTTTACATATTTATGAGATTAATAAAAATGACCATCGCCTTACTTTAAATCAATCTCAACCCATTGAAGGTGGATGTCCTTGTCATATTTCATATTTTAAAGATGCAGATGGTAATAATTATGTAGGGGTTGCATGTTATGAAACTGGTAATGTGATCTTATATGACATTAATGAAGATGGAAATTTGAGCTCATGCATTATTTCACACGAAGGGAAAAGTCAACATCCTTCAAGACAAAATGCTGCACATGCACATTGTGTTAGCTTCGATAAAGTTTCAAATAAACTACTCATTGCAGATTTAGGGATAGATCAAATTCGGGTATATACTATTAAAAAAAATAATGAGATTATTAAAGTAACCGAAAACCAAATTATTCAAATTCCAGCTGGAAGTGGGCCACGACATATCTGTTTTGATTCAAATTATCATTATGGATTTATTGTAAATGAACTTACAGGGTCAGTAACTTTTATAAAACACAGCAATGATAGGTATGATTTAAAAGGAACTTTCTCTTTATTAGAGCCTTCTGCATTGCACCATGATATAGGTGCAGCAGCCATTCGTGTTTCAGCAAATGGAGCTTTTATTTATACTACCATAAGGTCAGACAATACTATTAGATTATTTACTTTTGATTCTGGAAAGGAGTCTTTACATCTGATTGACTCTTATCAAACAGGGGGTATAACGCCAAGGGATTTTATTATTGATCCAACAGGGCATTGGCTTTTGGTAGCACATCAAAATTCGGATGCAATCAGTATTTTTGAAGTAAATTCATACGATGGTACACTTCGTCTTTTTAAAATAATTGATAATATAAAGTCGCCTGTTTGTTTCTCCTGGTTAATAACTAAAAAATAAAACTAATGCAGTCAAAAAGATCGAATCAAAATTGTACCATTTCTGACGATTGGTCTTTTAAGGATATGAAAGTTATTTATTTAGAAAATGATTTTTTACGAATTGGAATTCTTGCTGACCGTGGTTCCGATATTTTTGAATTTAAATATAAACCCCTGGATCTTGACTTTTTACTAAGACTTGAAAAAGGCATACGCAATCCCGCAAAAGATTTTTCTCAAATGCGAAATACAACAAATCAGTTTGAGGATTATTATTATGGTGGCTGGCAAGAAATTCTTCCAAATAGTCCTTCAACAAATTATCGTGGTGCTTCTCTTGGAATGCATGGTGAAGTTTCTTTAATTCCCTGGAAGTATGCTATAGTAACCAATACAGCAGATGAAGTAGCTGTAAAATTTTGGACACGCCCATTAAGAATGCCATTGTTAATTGAAAAAACTTTAAGTATTCATAAAGACAGTACCAACTTAATTATTACTGAACAACTTTATAATGAAAGTGCTACCGACTTGGATATAATGTGGGGGCATCATATTGCATTTGGCCTTCCTTTTTTAGCTGAAGGTGCAACTATTGAAACAAATGCTAAAACAATGGAAGCTCATGATTCCATTTCATCTCCAAGAATTTACAAAGCAGGCAAAACATATCAATGGCCGATGGTAGAAAATACAGATGGTAAAACTTTTGATGCTAGCATTATACCTGACACTGCAGCACCTGCTTATAGGGATCTTGCTTATTTAACTAATTTTGATACCGCGGATAATAAAGCATTTTATACTATCACTAATACAAAACAAAAAGTAGGGTTTACAGTTCGTTGGGATGCTCATATTTTTAAATGTTTATGGTTGTGGCAGGAGAGAAATGCAACTCAAGATTTTCCATGGTGGGGTAAATGTTATACCGTGGCACTAGAACCCTGGACTTCTAAATTTACAAATCAGCCCGATGAAGCAATTAGCAAAGGAGAATGGTTGCACATTAAATCAGGAGAAGTAATTACTACTAGTTTAACAGCAGGTCCATTTGAAAAGTAATATTTTTTAGAAAATTTATTTTGAAAATATTGGTAAAGTGAATCTGAATAGAATAAAGAATCCCTTTGAATAAATTAAACAGCTCCACATATTTATTAAAATCATTTTTTAATAAACATTTGATGCGCATATCAGTGGTTTAAAATTTTTGATAACAAGTGGCATTTTGATATAATTAGAATTTTTGAGATCATATTTATCCCAAGTGTCTGCAAAAACAGAGAATTTACCTTTTTCTCTATGAGGCTGTATATAACTTATTTGCGCTCCAAAAGTAATATCCGAATCAATTCCCAAACAAGGATTAGCAATTGTTTTCCAAGGCCCCATTGGACTTGTAGCAATAGCATACAACGCTTTATTTGGTGCCCAACCAGTGCATAATGAAGTAACTAAATAATATTGCTTTTCATATTTAAAAACAGCTGGCGACTCTCTTCGTTCATTGATTAATAACTTCTGATAATTAGGCTTTACATTTAAATAGTCCTCCGTTAACTCATTTACATGCATGGTATTGTTATTTTCCGACGCATTAAACAAATAAGCCTTCCCATTATCATCTTTAAAGATTGACATGTCTCTCGAATCTTCTCCATTTGGTTTAAAACTATTGACTAATTTAAATGGACCTTCTGGCTTATCACTAATGGCAACCCCAACATGCGCATAGGAGTAATCATTTTTGTCGAGATGAACCCACATTACAAACTTTCCTGTTGTTTCATTATGAATAACTTTCGGCCTTT
Source organism: Bacteroidota bacterium (assembly GCA_037139075.1). Classification (GTDB taxonomy): domain Bacteria; phylum Bacteroidota; class Bacteroidia; order Chitinophagales; family Chitinophagaceae; genus Sediminibacterium. The sequence goes on along the minus strand of JBAXHC010000042.1, from coordinate 1,264 downwards.
CTATTACTCTAGAAGTATCTATATCGCTTAAGGCATTTCCCAATGATGGACTTAGCACAACACCAAGATTTGTCCAATGGATCAAATCAGTCGATTTATAACAAGAAATGCCTCCTGCAGGAACCCTATAGCACTCCCATTGTTGATTAGGCACCAGCCAGGTATTTCCATTTTTTATTTCACCATACAAATAATAAAAATTGTTATAGCTTAAAATTCCTGCACCATGTGCGTTTAACTTATTATTGTAATTATCAATTGTGGGCTGAATGATCTGATTATGTAAAAGTTTATCAGTTTCAAGTTTCCCTCTTTTTAAAGAAGTCCAGGTATTTAATTGAAACAGATCTTTTTCGTGTAGTTGATTAAATATAATGACAGAATCTTTTCCTGAAAAATGATTGCCTACGAAACTGAATGACTCATGATTGCTAAGTATGTCGAATTTTATTACAATATTATTCCTATTAAAAATTGTATTATTTTTAAATAGTAAATTCTTGAATTGCTTCTGATCCTGGGCACTATTCCAAATATATACGGCAGCATTACCACCTGATTTTAAACCATCATTGTAACTGCTACAATTAATAATTTTATTATTATCCCAATTAGATGCTCCGGCATATTGATAAATACCATATCCGGCACCCTCATTTTCGTACGATTTACAGTTTCGAATAATTGCATTAGTTACTCCGCCATCTAAATCAAACCCGCCTCCATCTGAGCCGCCTTTGGAAGTTTTATTATTATGAGAGCTACAATTTTGAATGACAACACTATCTGACTCATAAGTCCAAATACCCACTGGCCCATTGCCTATTCTAGGCATATCCCATCCATTATTATAAGCTTCGCAATGATCAATAATTACATTAGTACATAAACCAACCAATATGCCATTGCCGCTATGATTTGTAAAATTGGTTGGATCACCTGGATTATTGAAAGTCTTGGAATGCTTTATGGTGATATTAGAAGAAGACTTTTTATCAGTTCCGTCAACCATGATACCAGCAGCTCCATTAGTTTCCGCCACACAAGAATCAATTTTAATAAAATGAGATGAAAAAATGTATAACCCATTTTTTTGAAAGCCCTTGATTTTGATATTTTTTAAGTACAAATTTTTTGAACTTATTACAGAACAGCCATTGGCAGTATTTCCTTCTTTTCTTCCATTTCCAACCAGATTCAGATTTTCGATTTTGAAATTGGAACAATTTGTCAAAAGAATTGCTTCATTATTTTCTCCATTGAT
>JBAXHC010000041.1:0-26399 GCA_037139075.1 Bacteroidota bacterium | reverse complement strand
CCGTATGAATCTGGGAAAATGAGTTTATCATATTCCGTTTGAAATATTAAATTGAAGTGTGGCCTGCTTCTATAAATGATACTAGCGGTTAAAGACTGAATACTTCCATTATAAAACTGACCTGCGGTAAAACCAAATGTGTAACCGAAAATTTTCCTTGAATCAGATAAATAGCTAAACACCAAATTTGAATACCGATAATTCTGTGCAGGTATAGGTGTTTTATCGGTAAAGGAAATGGGATATAATAAATTCAAATCATTATGATTTACCTGAATTTTATACATGGATGTATTTTTATACTCCGATTGAATTCCAATATTTAAATCATTTTCATTAAAAGAATTGTCTGGATTTAAAACTAAATAATTCTCAAGCTTATAAGTTACTCGCCCTAATCTACTATTTGTAGGGTAGGTACGATACGTGATACTTGTATAAGAATGTTTAAAGCCAACACGAATTGAAGTATCCCGTAAAGCATCATAATTTAGAATCCTTTGTACATAACCCATATCGGTATAATAATTAGTTCCAATGGATGCCAGATCAACCATAACAGAAAGTTTTTTACCGTTATATGAAAAGCCAGTTTCCTGATAATTATTATCTCCTTTTATTCCCGGCTTCATGGATAAATGATGGCCATACCAAGCATTCCATTTTCCATCTAAACTACCATATTCAAAAGTCAATCCAGCATTTCTACCATAAGCATTTAATGGGCTTTGTTTTTTTTGTGCATCTGATTGAAAATTTTCACGATCTAAAAAATAACCTTTGATAGAGGAACGACCAAACAGGTTTTTAAAAACTGAAATCGCTGCATAATTTTCCGGAGAATAATTACCCTTTGCTCCAGTTTGAATATCCATGATCCCGATTCTGGTAGTTTTATTGATACTACCTGAAAGTCTTGCACCACCTATAATTGGAATAGGATTATTATTTGAGTCGAGTCCTATTTTTCTCGAATAGAAAGGAGTCATAAAACCAGGAATCCCATACTCTCCGAAAATGTCTGAGTTTTCTAAAAAGAAGGATCTTTTTTCGGGAAGAAAAATATTAAACCTCGTTAGATTAGTTACTTGCTGGTCTACTTCTACTTGAGAAAAATCTGGATTTAAAGTGAGGTCTAAATTCAAAGATGAGTTCAACGCAATTTTGCTGTCTAATCCCACATTGAATCCTGTATTTGTTTTAATGCCATTTTCCTGATCACTTTGAACATTACCACTGATATATGGGACTACAACTATATTCTTTCCTGCACTAGGAGGAGGTTTGTCCCAAATCAATGATCCAGTAAATGCTGTATTATAAATTTTAAAATTAGTGGGAACATGTGTCCATCCAGAATATTCATTATTCTTCATATCCACTCGTAAGAAGTTAGCACCCCATAATGTGCCACCTGGTGGGTATCTTAAAGATTTAAAAGGAATGGCCATTTCAGCTGTCCATCGATCATCATATTGATGCGTACCAGAAAACCATTTGCTATTCCAACTCCATGTTAACTCACTATCATGATTGGCACTAATCTGATCTTCCGATTGTGCATTCATGGAATTTACTACAAAGAAAAAGCCTGTAGTTCTGCTATTCAAAGGGTCTACAATAAATCCTACTCCGTCATTATCTATATGGCCTACATCTCTTTTAAGACTTTGGATTTGGCTTTTTCCTGAATCATAGCAAGTATATGCTAGGTATAAATATTTGTCATCGTATGATACCTGTACGATTGTCTTTCTTTTGGGGCTGCCCACATCCGTTGGGAATTTTAAAAAAAAATCAGATTTTTTTTCTGCAACAGACCAAATGCTATCATCTAAAATTCCATCTACTTTAATAGGAGAAGAAGTTGGTGCGATATGTATCTGAAAGTTTTTTTGAAAACTTTCAACAGTCATATCCTGAGCACTCAAATCCGATGTGAAAAATACAATAAAAAAAAATAAGACGAAAAATTTCATGTCTTCAAAACTAAAGAATCTTGCCGATTAATTTTGTCTTTTTAATGAAGATTAATCAAGTAATACTTTAATTAGTAAAACAAAATGCGATAAATTAAGTATTTTCATCACATCAGTTAAACTTTATTTATAAACCCATTTTAATGAATAGGCGAAAGGCAATAAGCAATATTTTATTATTAACAGGTGGTGCAACTTTAACCGTATCCTCATACAAAGGATATCAATGGTTTAAAAAACCTGACTTAGATTTTTTAGTTACTCAAAAATTATTAATAGAATTTTTAGCAGAGACCATCATACCAAAGACTGATACCCCGGGTGCAAAAGAAGCAGGAGTGGCAGAAATCATTATAGTACTATTAAGAGATTCTACATCCAGACCATCACAGAATAAATTCATTGAGGGATTAAAGGAATTAATTAATTACAGTTCATCTCAGTATAATAAAAATTATGTAGACTGTACTTCAGAAGAACAATATAATATTCTAAGATATTTCCAGAAAAACGGCAAGCCTTTTAAAGGGATTATAGGAAAAGTTCAAAACAAATTTCTTGGTAAATCGTTTTATTCAACACTTGTTGAATATACTACATTTGGATATTGTAGTTCTGAGATTGGCGCTACACAGGGGTTGTCATATGTTTTAATTCCGGGAAAATATAATGGATGTGTACCTCTTGAAAAAAATCAAAGAACCTGGGCCACCAAATAAATAATTGAAATTTTATTATGCAAAATTACGATGCTATAGTTATAGGTTCTGGGATTAGCGGCGGCTGGGCAGCAAAAGAACTTTGTGAAAACGGTCTTAAAACCTTGGTTTTAGAGCGTGGTCCAAATGTTGAGCATATCAAAGATTATCCAACCGCATTTATGAATCCCTGGGATTTCCCAAATTATTTAAGAGATTCAGCAGAGGCCTCAAAACATTTTTTTGCTAGTAATAAAGAGCACCCATATATACAGGATAAACCTTTTGATTGGGCTCGTGGTTACCAAGTTGGCGGAAGGTCTTTGACCTGGGGAAGGCAATGTTATCGCTTGAGTGATCTTGATTTTGAAGCGAATGCAAAAGATGGTCATGGTGTGGATTGGCCAATTCGATATAAGGATATTGAACCTTGGTATGATTATGTAGAAAATTATATTGGAGTAAGCGGACAAACTGAAGGTTTACATCAATTACCAGATGGCAAATTTCTTCCCCCCTTAGAATTGAATTGCGTTGAAAATGATTTTTCACAAAAAATTAAAAAACATTACAACGATAGAATAGTAACCATTGCACGTGTTGCAAATTTAACAAGGGGATGGAATGGCAGAGGCCCCTGTCAATTGAGAAACCTTTGTGATAGAGGATGTCCATTTGGAGGATATTTTAGTAGTAACGCCTCAACATTACCTGCTGCAGCAATTACAGGAAATCTTACATTATTACCCAATACCTTAGTAACAGAAATTATTTATGACGAAATTAAAAGTAAAGTAACAGGGGTTCGTGTGATGGATGCACATACAAAAAAGGTTACGGAATATTTTTCTAAAATCATTTTCATAAATGCTTCAACTATCGCAACTGCAGGTATCCTATTAAAATCTGTTTCAAAAAGATTCCCAAATGGATTAGGAAATTCAAGTGGCCAAGTGGGCAGGAATTTAATGGATCATTTTACTTTTTCTGGAGCTACAGGAGAACATGAAGGACTAAAAGATACCTATTATTATGGAAGAAGGCCTGCGGGTATTTATGTTCCTCGATTCCAAAATATAAGTGTTCAAACAACGCGAAAAGATTTTGTGAGAGGATACGGTTATCAGGGTATTGGCGAAAGACTTGGATGGCGAGATATAAATAGTTCAGAAGAAGAATTTGGAGTTTCATTAAAGCAAAAACTAACTAAGCCGGGACCTTGGCAAATGACATTGGGTACATACGGCGAAACGTTGCCAAATGAAAAAAATGGGATCTATCTTGACAAAGAAAAGGTAGATCAATGGTCTCAGCCAATCATACATATTTCAATGGATTATGGTGAAAACGAAAATGCCATGAGAAAAGATGGCATTAAATCCTCTATTGAAATGATGGAAGCTGCAGGTCTAAAAAATATAAATAAATTCGACTACCGAAACCCACCGGGTTCAGCAGTTCATGAAATGGGAACTGTTAGAATGGGGCGTGACCCAAAAACTTCTGTATTAAATGAATTTAATCAAATGCATGAAGCTAAAAATGTATTTATAACTGATGGAAGCTGCATGACCTCTTCTGGCTGCCAAAACCCATCATTGACTTATATGGCTTTAACTGCAAGGGCTTGTAATTATGCCATTAGTGAACTCAAAAAAATGAACTTATAAAATTATTTTAAAAAAAAATTACGATAACTAATACAAGGTTAATGAATGCTAATAAAAGTTAATTAAGGCTTATTGGTATAAGCGGTAACAAAACAGGGTACTTCTACGTATTACTTTGTCTTCAATAACCGCGCAATGAAAAAAATTAGCATTCAAATACTTTCAATCTCCTTTTTTTGCCTAATCGCACTTGTTAATCAAGCGCAGAATAAAACGGCCCCGGCGAAAATACTTCCTGCGAAAAGGTTTACAGGAACCATCGTTATTGATGGTGACATTTCTGATTCTGCCTGGAAAACCGCCCCAATGGCAACAAACTTTATTGAATTCAGACCAACACCTTTTGCTAAAGAAGCAAATACAAATCGAACAGAAATGTATATGCTATATAGTAATGAAGGAATTTATATTGGTGGGTACTGTCATGAATTATCAAAAGATAGCATCTCCACTGAATTAGCCGGCCGTGATGGATTTGGGAATAATGATTTTGTGGGAGTAATCTTTGATACGTATAAAGATAAGATCAATGGTTTTGAATATTTCATGACACCACTTGGCGAACAAATGGATGCAAAGTTCTCTCCAAATCAAAATGGAAATAATGAAGATTTTAGCTGGAATGCAGTTTGGAAGTGCGCTTCAAAAATTAAAAATGATGGCTGGACCTTTGAAATGTTTATCCCTTTATCTGCAATCAGATTTAGCACAAAGCCAGTACAAGATTGGGGAATGACCCTGGTGAGACAAAGAAAAAAAACATCCCAAACATTTTCCTGGAACCCCGTTGATCCGAATGTAAACGGTATACTTCCTCAGGAGGCTTTTTGGACAGGTCTGGAAAATATAAAACCACCATTACGTTTACAATTCAGTCCTTATTTATCATCCTATATAAACCACTATCCTTATAACGATCCATCAATCAGTAATACTAAAACCAGTATCAATGGAGGTATGGATGTTAAATACGGAATCAATCAAAGCTTTACATTGGATATGACGTTGATCCCTGATTTTGGTCAGGTACAAAGTGATAATCAAGTGCTGAATCTTACTCCTTTTGAAGTAAAATATAACGAGAATAGAAGTTTCTTTACTGAAGGAACAGAACTATTTACAAAAGGAAATTTATTTTATTCCAGAAGAGTTGGTGGAACACCAATGCACCACGATGATGTGTATGGTCAAATAGCTTCTAACGAACATATTGTAGATAATCCAACTGAATCCAGACTTATTAATGCCTTTAAAATTTCTGGACGAACTGAGAGTCAATTAGGAATTGGTTTTTTTAATGCTGTTACCAACCCAATGTATGCCACCATTGCAGACGATAAAAATAGATTGAGGAAAATTCAAACTGCACCTTTAACCAATTATAATATCATGGTGTTAGATCAAAGTCTAAAATATAATTCCTCAATTTCATTCATTAATACCAATACCATGAGGAGTGGTTCGGATTATGATGCCAATGTAAGTGCGTTCTTATTTGATTTCAACAATAAAAAGAATACTTACGAATGGCAGGGTAAAATTGCAAACAGTTCCCAATTTGGAATAGATGGAAAAAACATTAATGGCTATTCTCATAGATTTTCTTTTGGTAAAACCGGTGGTCAATTCAATTTTCAAGTGGGACAGGAATTGACAAATGAAAAATATGATATCAATGATCTTGGGATTTTATTTATGAATAACTATATCGATCATTTTGCATACTTGGGATATAAATGGACCAAGCCAACAAAATGGTACAATAGTCTTTATTATAATTTCAATGTGAATTATTCTAGAAGATACAAACCAGGTGATTTTCAGAATGCCAATATTAATATGAACATAAACGGACAATTAAAGAATCTTGGTTATGCGTTTATGTCTATTTGGTATGAACCGCCTGGTAATGATTTTTATGAGCCAAGAACATCAGGCAGGGTATTTCATTCTACTGAAGCCAAGGGTTTTGAAATTGGGTATGTTGGTAATCAGGCAAAAAAGTATACTTACACAATTGATTTATTGCATGGAATCCGAACTTTAGAAGATGGCAGACGATACGATATTCGACTATCAAACAAATACCAGTTCAACAACAGATTGTCAATTGGCAATGATTTATTTTATCAATATATTCATAACAGTGTAGGTTTTGCTGCTAATGACGGATCAGAAATTATTTTCGGTAGAAGGAACCTAAACACAGTAGAAAATGGCTTGAATATCAAATATAATTTCAATAAAAAAATTGGAATAACAACGCGCATTCGTCATTACTGGAGTAAAGTAGAATACTTAGAATATTTTACACTTTTACAAAATGGAGATTTAGGTAAAAATAATAGCTATACTGGAAATGCAAATAGCAGTTTCAATTCTTTCAATATTGATGCGGTTTTCAGTTGGGAATTTTCTCCAGGGAGTTTTATGAATATCGTATGGAAAAATGCGGTTTATGCTTCTGGTACAAATGTAACAGATGGCTATCTGAATAATTTAAATCATACACTTCAATCGCCACAGAACAATAATCTATCTTTTAAAATTTTATATTTTATTGACTATTTAAAATTGAAGTCGCACTTGCAAAGAAAATAGTGTTTTATACTATTGCCTCTGTATATGGATTTAGTTCTTTCCCAAGTTCTATCCCCGGCTTCTCAATTAATAAGTGAGTGATGTAGGCTAACACGATTGTAATGAATAGAGAAATCAAACAATGCCAACCTACATACATTTTACCTACATAGTGATACAGGGTTTGTTGTACTACAAATCCCCAGAGGTAAACGCCAAATGAAATATCGTATTTGGGTCTGAATCGATTAAAGAAATTAGTAGAAGAAATATATAAAAAGGTTACACTGCAAGCAATATTGAAAAAGAGATTCGCATATCCGGAGGTTCGAAAGAAAAAATAAACCAGGCATACTCCTAGTACTGAAAATTTATCAATCATAATTTCTTCAGCATTAACTGCAAAAAAAGAACCAAGCGCAAAAGCCGCTGGCAATAAATTAATTTGAGGATTAGATCCAAGCCAATTAAAAATGGGTCTATACGGTAAAAAGCTTTCAAATATGATCAGCCCTAAAATAGTATTGTAAAATATTTTCCCTTTATTTCGGAGGATCAAAAAAACGCCCAATAATATCACATAACAACTCATTTCATAAGCAAGTGTCCAAAGAGAGCCATTCACGGCAGTTGGGTAAATATTAGTTAGGAATACACCAGGTAAATTATAATAAACTTGAAAAAGTAAATTGTCTGTAACATATGTATAAGGAATATCACTATTAAAATATTGTTTTGCTGGGATTGCACTAACAATGGGTCCGATTATCATTGCTGAAATCAAAACAACAAAAGCAAATGCGGGCATGATTCTAAAAAATCTTGCTGTAATAAATCGAAGTGGTTTTCTACTAAACAATAAACTATTGGTAACTACTAAACCACTAATAAAGAAAAAAATATTTACAGCCCAGGGACCTGATGCAGCAAATGGGAAAAAATAACTGACGGGATCAACCCAATAATTAGTAGCCCCATTAAGTATTGGTGAATGTCCAACAATTACCATTGATGCCAGAAACAATCGAATGAGATTCAAATTGTTATTTTCCTTATTCAGTAAAAACGAAACTTTCATTTATGAATCTTTTCAATAATAAGATCAAATGTAAGGTCTATTTATTTTATTGAACCACAGCTCAATTTTAATTTGTAATATTATCAATTATAGCATCCAAAAAAATCCAGAACATGAGAAAATATTTTGCATTTGCTTTTTCTACACTTATTTGTATTGGGGTTATGGCTCAACCCACACAGAAGCCACCATTACATGGTAAGAATTGGATGGCAGTTACTGGAAAGCCCCTTGCTGCTACTGCAGGTTCCATGATCTTCCAGAAAGGCGGTAACGCAGTAGATGCAGCTTGCTCGATGTTGGCTGCAACCTGCACTATGTGGGATGTTTTAAGTTGGGGTGGGGAAACACAAGCCCTGATTTATAATCCAAAGACCAAAAAAGTGATTGCCATTAATGCCTTAGGTGTTGCCCCTACAGGAGCTACAGTTGAATTTTTTAGAAGCAAGGGATATGAATTCCCTCCAGAATACGGACCCTTAGCAGCTGTTACACCAGGAACATTTGGTGGTCTTTGCTTAATGTTAAGTGAATTTGGAACCATGAGTTTAAAAGAAGTTTTAGCACCTGCTATGCAATTGGCTGCCGGATATCCTATAGAAGCACAAACTGCCAATAGCATGGAACGTGGAAAAGAAATGTTGAAGGGCTGGCCTTATTCTAAAGCGATCTTCCTTCCACATCTTGGGCAAAAAAGAGAAGCTCCTGAAGCTGGAGAAATATTTGTACAAAAAGATCTGTTAGAAACATTGACAAAACTTGTGGAAGCAGAACAGAATGCATTAAAAAATAAAAAAAGCCGTAAAGCCGCAATCATGGCTGCCTACGAACGTTTCTATACAGGCGATGTTGCTAAAGAATTTGTTCGAGGTAATAATGAACAAGGTGGTTTGATTACTTTGAAAGACCTAGCAAATTGGAAGCCTAAAATTGAGGAGCCATTACATGTAAATTATAAAGGCATTGAAGTTTATAAATTACAACAATGGACTCAAGGACCAATGCTTCTGCAAGGTTTAAACATTTTAGAAAATATCGACCTCAAAACAATGGGCTATAATAGTCCACAATATATTCATACCGTATTTCAAGCAATGAGTATGAGTTTTGCTGATCGTGATTTTTATTATGGCGATCCGGCGTTCTCTCCTAATATTCCTATGCAGGGTTTATTAAGCAAGGCCTATGCAAAAGATAGAGCCAAGCAAATTTTGCTTGATAAAAATGATCCAAATATTGCGCCTGGCGATCCTTATCCCTATGAAGGAAAAACAAATCCATACTTATCACTTCTTCAAAAAAGAAAATTACTTACTGATACGAATGCTATTCAGGGTTCTGCCATTCCAAAGCATGATCAAACAAGTTCTATCAGTATCGAAGATCTTAAAAATAGTATCGCATCAAGCGATGAAGCCTATCACGATAGATTATGGCGAGGCACTACATCAGTTGAAGCTGCTGATACTTCAGGATGGGTAGTTTCTATCACCCCTAGTGGTGGATGGTTACCGGCTTGTGTAGCGGGTAAAACAGGGATTGGCATGAGTCAGCGTATGCAGAGTTTTGTATTAGATAGTACCATCGATCCATTTAATGTTGTTGCACCTGGCAAAAGACCACGTGTTACATTAACACCCTCACTTGCATTAAAAGATGGTAAACCACTTATTAGTTTTGGTGTTCAAGGTGGTGATACACAGGATCAAAACTTATTGCAATTCTTTTTGAATATGGTTGAATTTAATATGACCGTACAAGAAGCAACTGAGGCACCGAATTTTAATACCAATCAATTGTGGTTATCATTAGGTGGCACAAAATTGAATGATAGAAAACCGAAAGCGGGAAGTATACTTTTATCAAATACTACAAAACCAGCTATTAGTGATGCTTTGAAAAAGATGGGTTACAATATTAGTTTTGGTAACAGAACTTCTGGACCAATCAATGCCATTTATCTGGATCAAAAACACAATACCATTTGGGGAGGAAGCTCTAATAATGGGGAGGACTATGGGATTGGCTGGTAAATTAAAGCGTAATAAATAAAATAATGTTAACCCTAGGCTTCAGCCTAGGGATTATACTGTCAGAAAGATTTGGGCTTTAGCCCTTACGTTCTGCTCTTTCAAAATTATAATTTCAAACTCCTTAATGTAATATAACATTAGGGCTAAAGCCCAACTTGCATTATATCATTCAAGCCCCACCCTAAAGGGCGGGGTTAACAATTTCACTTTTCACTTTTCACTTTTAAAAACCGTTTTCCCAATCATCACTTTCTCCACGTCTTCCCGATTAGAAAGCTCTGGTCTCTTTCCTCCCTCTGCAAACATTTTTGCCTGATCATCATAGTGGCTATTCATAAAGAAACCGGATTGACCAGTAGGGTTTACACTCATTGCTTTAGATGTTTGTCCGAAGTCGATAATGCGGCGAAGTGCTGGGCCATATAAAACTTTATATAAACCACTGCTATCTAAATTAAAGTCAAGATTATTAATGGTTTCCTTTCCACCATTCACTGCAATTGGACCTACATTGAACCATTTACCTATGCCAGGAACAATGCCTAATGGATGTTTATGTTCGATGCTATGTACTTTTTTCCATTGCCAGTTAGCCGTGTTTTCGCCTAATTGTTTGTTCAATGCTTCTGTTGCATCATTTAATGATTTTGTAAAAATTTCAGCTCTCGTTTCTTTAACAGTAGTATGAATATTATCCCACCATTTTGAACTATCATTTTGGAAAAAGCTTTCCATATTTCTTTTTAAACTCGCTTGATTTTCAAAAGATTGAAAAGCCTCCTTTCCTAATTCATCTTCTAATGCATATTCATTAATCAAGTGTAAAAACTTATAAAAAATAGTAGGCTCAATATTTTCGAGTCCATGCATTCCATCCCACTTACTCAAGATCTGATAACTATTTTGTGCAGCTCCACTTAATTTTTCTTTATTAATTACTGGCAATATTTTAGCAAGCAATCTTGGAAAATTTGTTGATTGCACATCATTGATCACTGATCTAATAGATGCTTCATCCCAATCTTTTTTATTGGTAAAAACTAATTCTTCAATTCTTGTAGCGCGATTTGCAGGAACATAATAACCAGCAACTAAACCTGTACCCATATCCATGGGCTGATTATTGGCTGTATATAAAACGCCACGTGCAGGATTTAAAATTTGTGGATTCTGTTTAAAATCTAACCATCCTTCTGGATCATCCAGTCCGGTAGATCCATCTAATATCAATTGAGGGTTTACATGTTTTGGACGAATAGGTATTTTTCCTGCCGCCCACCAGGCAATATTGCCCGCAGTGTCTGCCCACATAAAGTTGAGTCCTGGGGCAGTTAGAGGTTCAACAGCTATTGCAGCTTCTGCAGCATTTGTAGCATGACTAAGATTATAAAACACTTGTAAATGTCTGCATGGAAATTGATGGTATACCCACCACAAAGCGATGGGATCTTCAATATCTTTTACGCCATCAAATGCACCATTCATGATAAATCCATGTCTCGATTTTTTAACATCAAAATCAATTGCAGGTTTACCCTTTACTTTAATGGTTTCCTTTCGAACTAATAAATCTTCCCAGTGATCTTTATACCAAACCTGATTCAAATTTGCCGGGTTGGTTTTTTCCCGGAAAAAATCAGCATCATCATTTTCAAACATGGTAAGGCCCCATCCACCTTTATCAGAATGTCCCAAAGCTGGAACAGGAGTGCCAGCCAGAAAATTTCCATATATATTAAAACCTGGACAAACTAATTCAGCTTCATACCATACCGAAGGCTGAGAAAAAGCGATATGTGTATCGTTTGATAAAATAGGCTTTCCAGATTTTGTTTTGCTGCCAGCAATCACCCAACCATTGGAGCCAAAGAAAGGGGGATACATTAAATTGTTTTGCATGGCGGTTACTTCTTTTGCCATTGTATTCAATGTATTTGAAGCATTTTGTAAAGACTTATTTTCTCCAGCCTGAACCGGAGTTTTATGTAATGAATCAGGCCAACCATTCAATACATCATTAAAATAATCCATACCGTATTTACTTGCAATTTGTGTGGCAACAGCCTCAGCCCTGAAAGCACCTACAAAAGTGTATCCCATATATCCAACAATAATTTCCATGTCTTCCATGGTGAATTCTGTTTTAGGAATACCAGCAATTGTAAATTCAATTGGCGTCTTTCCAACTTTAATATATTGATTGATTCCTTTTAAATATGCTTTTGCTGCTTTTACAAAAGGAGCATTGGGATCTTTGTAAACAGTTGCTAGAGTTAGTTTTGCTTGTTCTCTAAAACTAAGCATTCGAAAAAATTTATCGCTCTGCAATGCTTTTTCGCCAAACACTTCAGACAATCTTCCATCAGCTAAACGTCGCAACACTTCCATTTGAAATAAACGGTCTTGCGCATGCACATAACCAAATGCATAAAATAAGTCCTCCTCGTTTTGAGCATAGATATGTGGGATTGCATAGTTATCGTATAATACTTCTACCTCTGATTTTAATCCGGGAAGTTGCAAGTTGGCTTCATATCTTGGTTGTAGTGTATGTAAATAGTAATATACAGTTCCAACAAGCAGGATTATAATTACTAGTAGTGCTAATAATATGCGTTTTAATGTTTTCATGGCAGGCAATTGAGAGGTAAATATAGAATAATCGTGAGCCAAATAGTTTGTGAATATTAATGCAATAGAAATTTATATGTGCTATCTATTTCCACTTTTTAAATGCGGTAAGATAAGATTTTGCTTCGTCTGTAACAATCAGCTTTCCACTAATTGCAGCACGATCAAATAATAATTGATCCCAGTTTTCTGTACCCTGCCAAAAAGCTTTTTTAATTTCGCTCATAGCTTTTGTACTCGATGCAGAAAGTGTAAACGTTATTTTCTCAATTGCCTGATCCATTAAATGTATACTGGAATAAATTTGTGTATATAACCCTTTCTCTTTTGCCCATTCTGCTGATCGAAAATTGGTAGCGTCGATGGCCAATTCATATGTTGCAGATTTCCCTATTTTCCGCTCAATGACAGGGGCTACCACAAAAGGGCCAATTCCAACTGCTAATTCAGAAAGTTTAATTGATGCTTCCGTTGTGGCATAAGTATAATCACAACCAGCAGCTAATCCAACGCCACCTCCAATAGCTTTGCCTTGAATGCGGCCGATGATAAACTTGGGACATTTACGCATCGCATTAATCACTTTTGCAAAGCCACTGAAAAAAATAAGACCTTCCTCTTCATTTTGAATCAATAATAATTCATCAAAAGATGCACCAGCACAAAAGGTTTTGTCGCCCGCAGTTTTTAAAATAAGTACGGTACTATGTTGGTCAGCACCAGCCTTCTCAATTGTTACTGCTAATTGAGTCAGGATATCTGCAGGCATAGAGTTGTGTTGTGGCGTAAAAAATTCGATTGTGCCTACCTTATTCAATACCTGATAACTAACATAGGGAGTTTGAATCTGTTGCATGTTTAAAATTTATTCTTGGTTCAACTTTGCTACCATTGTTAAAATGGTGGCGATACCTACCATTTCATTTTCATTATCCAAAATCTCAACCAACCATTTTACAATTCCTTTATCAATGTCAGAAATATCTTTTTTCGATTGTGGAATTTTTTCTTTGCATGTAAATCGCACTTGAATACTAGTTCCAATATATACTGGTTTTGTAAATCTTAATTCATCAATCCCATAATTTAAAAGCACTGGATTTTTTTCATAGCTATCTACAAATAAACCAGCCGCAGCACTCATGATAAAATATCCATGAGCCACTTGTTTATCGAACATTGTTCCATTAAAATCAGTCTCTGATAAATGCGCATAAAAATGGTCGCCACTCAGATCTGCAAATGCATCAACATCAGCTTTAGTAATTGTTCTTTTCTGCGTAATGATTTGGTCTCCAATTTCCAGTTCTTCAAAATATTTTTTGAAAGGATGTATTCCATCCGTTATTCCAGTAGCGCCTGGTTGATACACTTTACTAATGGCTGAGATCATATCTGGAGATCCTTGTATTGCTACACGTTGCATATAATGTTTTACGCCTCTTATTCCACCCATTTCTTCTCCACCACCCGCTCTGCCAGGGCCACCATGCACCAAAACTGGCAAGGGAGATCCATGCCCAGTGTTTTCTTTGCCACAGGCTCTATTCAATACCAAAATCCTTCCATGGTAAGGTCCGGCACCTATAGCATAATCAGTGGCAATATTTGTGTTATTTGTTACAATGGTACTTACTAGAGATCCTTTCCCAAGTTTTACAAGTGCAATTGCTTCTTGCAAACTACTATACGGCATCAGAGTAGAAACAGGGCCAAAAGCTTCCACATCATGAACTTCTGTGCTACTCATTGGTTGTTGATTCAATAAAAGAATTGGACTCATAAATGCCCCTTTATTTGCATCTGCATCTATAACAGAAACACTATCTAATGAGCCGTACACAATTTGAGAGGATGCTAATAACTTTTGTAATTGATCTTTTACCTCTTTACGTTGTGCTAATCCTGCAAGGGAACCCATCCGAACAGTTTCGTTCAAAGGGTTTCCGATGATCACATCATTAAGAGTTTTTCTGAGAGCAATTTGTATGTCTTCAATTTTATTTTCAGGAACAAATATTCGTCGGATGGCGGTACATTTTTGTCCGCATTTACTAATCATTTCTTTCTTCACTTCTCTTATAAACAGATCCCATTCTGGCATATCTGGATGCACATCTTCCCCTAATACAATTGCGTTCAAAGAATCTGCCTCCATAGTAAAAGGAACATTTTCTGATAATACTCTTGTATGCGATTTCAATTTCTGTCCAGTACTTGCTGAACCAGTAAAAGTAATCACGTCTTGAGAATCTATCGAATCTAAAATACCAGATGCACTGCCACAAATCAATTGCAATGAGCCTTCTGGCAATATTTTAGATTCAATAATTTCTCGAAAAACAGATTCAGTTAAATAGGAAGTAACCGTTGCAGGCTTTACTATTGCCGGCATCCCAGCTAATAAATTCACTGCTATTTTTTCTAGCATTCCCCAGACAGGAAAATTATAAGCATTGATATGAATAGCAACCCCTTCTTTGGGAATCAATAAATGTTGTCCGATAAATGTATTAGATTTTCCGAGTGCTAGATATTCTCCATCCAAGCAATAAGGTTGATTCGAAAATTTTTTACGCAAAGATGCATAGGCAAATAAATTGCCGATACCTCCTTCAATATCCACCCAACTATCTGCTTTTGTAGCACCAGTCTGATAACTGATCTGATAAAATTTGGGAAGCCGCTCTCGCAAGTGTAAAGCAAGAGCCCGCAACATCAAGCCCCTTTCTTGAAAAGTCATTTTCCTTAAAGCAGGGTTGCCCTTTTGCCTCGCGAAATGTAACACAGTTGAAAAATCAATTCCCTTCGTACTAACAGTAGCGATTGATTCGCCAGTGACTGCGTGGTATAAAGTTTGGCCTTCCCCATCTCCTTTTATCCATTTGCCAAGAATATAGTTTTCCAATTGCATCATTGCATTCGTTTAAAACAAAGCTAATGCTTGATAGGTTGGAAAAAAAATGGTCCCGCTTAGTTAGAGCGGGACCGCAGTTGGTATTGGTTGAAAATCTTCTACTATTTAGACAATCTTTTATCGATTTCGCTGCAAAGAGATTTGAAAATATCATCTACAGTTCCTTCACCCTTAACGTGAACTACCTTATCGAACTTACTATAATAGTTTGCAACAACGGTTGTCTTAGTCTGGTATTCAACAATTCTATTGCTGATAATGGTTTCGTTTGTATCATCGCTTCTTCCACTGGTTAAACCTCTTTGTAATAGACGTTTTACTAATTCGTCGCGACTAACTTCCAAGGCCAAAACTACACCGATCTCTGTATTTTTTTCCGCTAATAATTTATCTAATGCAACACTTTGTGCTTCTGTGCGGGGAAACCCATCAAATAAAAATCCCTTGGCTTGTGGGTTACTGTCCAATGCAGAACTTATCATTCCTACCACAACTTCATCTGGCACTAAAATACCTTTGTCCATCAGACTTTTGGCTTCTAAACCTAAGGCTGTTGCAGCAGTAATTTCTCGTCTTAAAATATCGCCCGTAGACAAATGTATTAATCCATAAGATTCGATGAGCTTTTCACTTTGTGTACCTTTTCCACTTCCGGGAGGGCCAAACAGGATAATATTAAACATGTACTTGCTAACCTTAAATGAAGTGCAAAGATAAGGTCTGTACCTTAAATATCATTTAACAGTTGATTAAATCGTTTAAAATTGTTACAATCTTGAACTTTTTCATGTCCAAATCTGTTAGAATTAATAGGATTTTATGTTAAATCTATTAAATCGTTCATATTAAATATATTTTAACATGACAAAATAGGAACCCGAAATTCTAAATAGGAACTTCAACTTCCCACCAATTAAATAAAAATAAATGAAATCAATTTTCGCAGTTTTAGTTTCGCTTTTGTGCTTACAAAGCTGCTTTTCTCAAAACGATTCAAAAAAAGAAACCAAGATGGAAAACAAAAATAATCCAGCCTATTCCCGTACTGATAACAGTAAGGTTGTGCTGAAAGATGAAGAATGGAAAAATATCCTTTCTCCCGAAGTTTACAATATCGCTCGACAAAAAGGAACTGAAAGACCTTATACGAGCAAATTCGAAAGTTTTAAGGAAGCTGGAACTTATTATTGTGCTGCCTGTGGTAATGCATTATTTAAAAGCGATACCAAATTTGAAAGTGGATGTGGCTGGCCAAGTTTTTATGAACCCATTAGTAAAAGTTCCATTATTTATCTTCCCGATAATACGCTGGGTATGAAAAGAACCGAGGTTGAATGTGGCAGGTGTAAATCGCACCTTGGTCATGTGTTTGAGGATGGGCCCCCTCCAACCGGGCTTCGTTATTGCATTAATGGAGTTGTGTTAGATTTTGATAAAGCAAAAGATGCAGAAAAAAAATACAACCAACAATAAAAAAAGGCCGACAATAATTGTCGGCCTTTTTGTTTTATAATCCTACGATTATTTTTGCTATATCTTTTTCTTTACAGAGTTTATTCAATTCTGCAATGTCATTGTTTACTAAATCCTGCATTTGTTTTTTCAAAGCTTTCCATTGAACATCGAGGTATTTGTATTGATCTTCTTGACCCTTCGTTGTAAAAGGAATATTTGAATCTAAATCACCTTTTAAAAATATATAATCGGCACTTAGCTTATTGATATAATTAATGATATCGTCATTGCTTTGTGCTTTTGTTTGCACCAATGCTTCTTCCCATTTAGCTAAGTTTTTTGTGATGGCCGCTGCTTTATCGCGAATGGATTTATTAGCAGTAGTATCGCCTGCTTCTAATTGTTCTGTCAGGTCAGCAATTTGTTTATTTGCCTTGCGCATTTTATTCACTGAACTATGAATATCTACGATACCGGCTTCTACTTTTGATTGCAATAAATGCTGGGCTTCATACTCTGCAGCAGTTCCAGTTATACGTGGATCAGCTAAAATTTTAAAAGAAACCGTTTTGCTTTCTTTTCCAAAATTCAGTGTTGCTGAATAGTCGCCTGGCATTACTTTATGACCATCGTAACCACCTTCAATAAAAACATTCATCACACCTGTTTGTGGAGCATATCTTTGATCCCATACAAAACGGTTAAGCCCTGAAATCGTTGGCAGTAAAGGATCTGCCGAAGGTCCACCTGGATAACCTCCCACAAAATCCTTGTCGGCTTCTGATGAATATTTACGAACAAGATTGCCTTTATTGTCTTTGATCTCTAGGCTATATTTTGCTGCTGAATCTTTTTTTGCAGGTAACTGATAAAACAGAACCAACCCTGTTGCAGCATTTATTCCTGTACCAGATTGCAATGGAGTTTCAAGGTCTTCATCAGTATACACTTTATCCAGCATACTTGCACCAGAGACACGATAGGCATCACTTGGTTGAAATAAAACAAACTGATCATTTTTTGCAATATCGTATTGACGTAATACCGATAAGTCGTCTAAGATCCAAAACGCTCTTCCCATGGTAGATGCGATCAAATTTCCTTTATGTACTTTTAAATCAGTGATTGGAACAATAGGTAAACCCAATTGTAATTGCTGCCAGTTTTCTCCATCATTAAATGAAATATATAATCCGGTTTCAGTACCAGCAAACAATAATCCTTTTCTATTTTGATCTTCTCTGATACATCTGGTATAAGCTCCTTCTGGAATTCCGTTTACAATTTTCTTCCATGTTTTACCATAATCTGTTGTCTTATATAATGATGGTGTGAAGTCGTTAAATTTATATCTAGTGGTTGCGATATAAGCTGTGGCTTTATCGAAAGGAGAAACATCGATACAGTTTACAATTGCTTCCCCAAGATCTGGAGGCGTAATTGTATTCCATGTTGTTCCGTTATCTCTTGTTACACTTACCACACCATCATCACTACCAGTATAGATTACTCCTTTTTCTATGGGTGATTCTTTTACATACATGATGGTACAATAGTTTTCACCACCCGCACCTTCATTCGTATATGGAGTACCACTCATACCCATTTTGGTACTGTCATGTTTGGTTAGATCTGGTGATATGGCAACCCAGTTCTTACCATAATCTGAAGTTTTAAATAATACATTTCCAGCGTGATAAAAAGTATTGGGTTCGTGCTCACTATAAGTTATAGGTGCATTCCAGTTAAACCGGTACTTCATGTCTTTAGGTTGTAAAGACTGATATTGTATCGGTGCCTCCATGATATTTTTGCTCTCCATTATTTCATTATCAAACAAGCTGATGGTTCCTTGATAACTTCCACCCATCGACAATTTTGGATTATTAGGATCGAATGCAACAAATGCGCTTTCGCCGCCAGCTGTGTAAGTCCAGTCGGACTGATCAATCTGCCATCCACTAGGGTTCCAACTTTTAATTTTTACAGAAGAGTTGTCTTGCTGACCTGCATAAATATTATAGGGAAATAAATTGTCTACGCTAATTCTGTAGAACTGAGCAGTAGGTTGATTGTTTTCAGTACTCCAAACTTTACCGCCATTAAAAGTTACACCAGCACCACCATCGTTAGAGATGATGATGTTTTTATTATTATTAGGGTTGATCCATAACTGATGAAAATCTCCATGAATGCCGCCAATATAATTCCATGTGCGACCACCATCAGTACTCTTCAATCCCGGTGAATTCAATACATACACCGTATTCTCATCTTTTGGATCTGCAAATGTTTCTATATAATACCATGCACGTTGTGTGAGACGATGGTCTTTGCTTACGCGGTTCCAACTTTTACCTGCATCTTCACTCACAAATAAACCACCTGTTTCTTTTTGTGTATCACTTTCAATTAATGCATATACTTTTTCGCTATTAGCTCTTGAAACGCTGATACTCATTTTACCCATTTCTTTTGGAAGGCCTTTCTCCATTTTTGTCCAGGTTTCACCTGCATCTACACTTTTATACAAACCGCTTCCTTTACCTCCGCTGCGCATTTCCCAAGGCAGTCTTCGATAATCCCACATTGCTGCATAGAGTATGCGAGGATTATTCATGTCCATCGTTAAATCAGCACAACCCGTATTTTCATCCACATATAATGTCTTCTTCCATGTTTTACCGCCATCAACAGATTTATAAACTCCGCGATCGGGAGTAGCCCCATGCATGGCACCCTGGGCTGCCACATAAACGATATCTGGATTTTTGGGATCTACTCTGATATAGGATACACTGCGCGTTTTTTCTAAACCAAGATGCAACCATGTTTTACCTGCATCTGTAGATTTATAGATGCCATCACCATAACTACTCATCACACCACGTGGAGCGTGTTCACCCATACCCACATACACTACATTCTGATCGCTTTCTGCAACTGCTATGGCGCCTACGGATCCTGTTTTAAAATAGTTGTCTGAGATATTACGCCAGCTTTGACCCGCATCTTCAGTTTTCCAGACACCCCCACTAGTGCTGCCCATATAATATACTAACTGGTTTTGTACCACTCCAGTTGAAGTAACGGAGCGACCGCCACGAAAGGGTCCGATCGAACGGAAACGAACTTGTTTAAAAAGACTGTCAAGACTAACTGAAGCAACAGTAGTTGTTGTTACTGTTTTTTTTTCGTCCTTTTTTTTCTGACTAAAAACTGAAGTGCAAGAGAGCACTGCCAATGCATAAATAAATATCTTCATATTGATAAATTAATATCAAACAAGATACTATCAATAATGGAAGAAAAGGAATGAAACAAAGAATTTTTGATGAATGATTGAAAAAATTAATGGCCCCTAACAGTTGTATAGTTTACTAATTCTTCCAATGAATCAATTGTATCTAATTTATGAATATTTTAAGTGCTTCATTAGATAAGAGATAAGTGTGATAATATAATAATCAATTTCTATTTTAAAAGGTCATGTATTGAGTTTAAATAAATTGAATTCTATTAAAGTGAGATAGAAATAAAGTTGATAAATAGTGGTAAAAAAATGTGATAAATACGGGTAAAAAAAGGTTTAAAAAAAGGTTTCCCCTCCATCGCATGCGATGGAGGGGATGCTGATGCCGGACTCGGCATACAGCTGGGGTGGTAGATGATTTAAAAAAATATAAGCGCAAGACTAGAGTGAAAGTTTTTATGATTTACTTCAGAGTTTAATATTTTCTTAGCGAGGTGCAACCACCCCGTCTGATCGCTAAGCCGCTCCAGCCACCCCTCCATCGCATGCGATGGAGGGGAAACCAAATTTTAATTTTAATTTTAGCTTTAATTCAATTTATCTCTTATCTCTTCACTTACATCCGTTCCTCACTCTTTTTTGTCGAATAATTTTTAATGGTCGATATTGCTGCTACCAAAATTAATAAGATGAGCAAACAGATTTTCTTTCTGATGGCCATGGTACTTACCATTGCTTTACATGCACAAACAGTTGATATCAATAAGCAGTTTAAATCTTTCAAACCAAGAAATATCGGACCAGCGGGAATGAGTGGAAGGGTTACCTCTATTGATGCAGTTTACAATAATCCTACCACTATTTATCTGGGAACAGCGAGTGGGGGTGTTTGGAAAACCGAGAATGGTGGTGCATCATGGACTCCTGTCTTTGATGAACAACCTATACAGAATATTGGTTCTGTGGCAATCACACAATCTAATCCCAGTGTGGTTTGGGCAGGCACAGGCGAAGGCAATCCGAGAAATTCAGTGAGTTTAGGTGAGGGTATTTATAAAAGTTTAGATGGCGGTAAAACATGGAAATGCATGGGCTTGCAAAAGACCCGCAATATTCACCGCATCATTATTGATCCGAATAATCCAGATATTGTTTATGCTGGTGTAATGGGTAACCCATTTGCAGAACATGCTGAACGTGGTGTTTATAAAACAACTGATGGTGGAGAAAATTGGAAATTGATTTTACATACCAATGATACCAGTGGTGTAGGCGATATGGTAATGGATCCATCAAACCCTAATAAACTTTTTGTAAATATGTATCAACATATCCGCACACCATGGAGTTTAAAGGGTGGCGGTAGTGGTAGTGGTTTATATGTTACTTATGATGCGGGTAAATCATTTAAAAAATTAACGAAAGAGGAAGGATTACCAGCAGGTGAATTTGGCAGAATCGGAATCAGCATCAGCAGATCACAACCTAATCGTGTGTATGCTTTAGTGGAGGCTACAAAAAATGGTTTGTACAGATCTGATGATGGTGGAGCAAAATGGGAATTAGTAAACAGTGATCCAGCTGTAGTTACTAATCGTGCATTTTATTTCCAGGACATTTCTTGTGATCCTATCAACGAAAACAGGTTGTATAATATCAATCAAATGATCAGTGTGAGTGAAGATGGTGGAAAGACTTTCAAAAATGTAATCCCTTATAGTGGCATTCACCCCGATCACCATGCCTGGTGGATCCATCCATATGATGCCAACTTTATCATTGACGGTAACGATGGCGGCATAGGTATTTCAAGAGACAGAGGTAAGACCTGGCAGTTTGATGAGAAATTGGCTCTTGGTCAATTTTATCATATCAACACAGATAACCAATTACCTTATCATGTGATGGGTGGATTACAGGATAATGGAAGCTGGAATGGTCCCGCTTATGTATGGATTCAAAGTGGAATTCGCAACGCTTATTGGCAAGGTGTGAGCGGCGGTGATGGCTTTGATGTAGTTCCAGACCCCGAAGATCCAAATTGGGTATATGCCATGAGCCAGGGTGGAAGTTTGAGTCGCTACAATATGGGAACTGGTGAAGAATGGAGTATCCGTCCACCAAGACCTGATATGAAAACCAAACAAAGATTCAATTGGAACTCAGGTATCGCACAAGATCCATTTGATAAGAAGACTATTTATTATGGTAGTCAGTTTATTAATAAGAGTACAGATAAAGGTGCAAGCTGGAGTATTATTTCTCCGGACTTAAGTACGAATGATAGTGCAAAGATTGATCAAAGTTCTAATGGTGGTATTTCCATCGATATTACTGGTGCTGAAAATTATTGTACAATTTTATGTATCGAACCTTCTTCAAAAGAACAGGACGTTATATGGGCAGGCACTGATGATGGTAATGTTCAGTTAACGAGAGATGGTGGAAAGACCTGGACAAATTTCAAAGGTAAAATTCCAGGATTTCCTACAGGTGGCTGGATACCACAAATACGCGCAAGTAAATACAATGCTGCTGAAGCTTTTGTAGTTGTGAATGATTATCGCCGTGGAGATATGAAACCCTATATTTTTCGTACAACTGATTATGGTAAAACATGGACGAGAATTGTGGATGAGAAAAAAGTTACTGGATATGCATTAACAATTATTCAAGATCCCACAGAACCTAATTTAATCTTTGTTGGCACAGAACAAGGTTTATGGATCAGTTTAGATAATGCGGCCACATTCCAACAATTTAAGAATGGTTACCCATCTGTATCTACCTATGATTTTGCAATCCAGGAAAGAGAAGCCGATTTAGTAGTGGCAACTTTTGGAAGAGCTTTATGGGTTTTCGATGATATCAGACCATTAAGAAAATTGGCAGCAAATAAAGGACAATTATTTACAAAGAAACTAACTGCCTTTGATGCACCAACTGCTTATCAGGCAATCATCAAGAACTCACCTGGAATTGAGTATAGTACATATGGCACTTACGAAGGTGAAAATAGAAAACGTGGTGCTGCATTGAGTTTTTATGTAAACAAAACAGCAGCAGATACCGGTAAGAATAAAATAGTGGATACAGCAACCGTTAAAATCTATAATTCTAAAAATGAGCAGGTAAGAACATTACGAATAAAGGTTGATAGTAGTTTCAATCGTTTTTATTGGGGCATGGAAGGGAAAGGAATTCGTGCATCAGGGCAAGGTGGTCGCGGCGGCGGCGGACGTGGTGCTACTCGTAATAACTTAGATGAACCAGGTGGATTACCTGTTGATCCGGGTACTTATAAAGTAGTATTGGATCTTGGTAAAGATCTATCAGATAGTATGATGGTAGTAGTAAATGATGATCCCAATGCACCAAGATCAAAAGAGTTGAGAGATGCATTACGTACCGCAAATACAAGATTAGATAAAAGTGCTTTGAAATTGGTTGATTTAACTGACCGTCTAACTGAAGCTGATGAAATCATTAAAAAAATTGAAGCTGGTTATTCTAATATGGAGCAAAAGCAATCTGATACTTTAAAGAAAGTTGTAAAATCTATGCAGGATAGCATTAAAGTAATTCGCGAACAATTGAATGGTAAAACTCAGGATAAACAGGGTTATGGTAATGTTCCGCAAACAACTGTTAATGGAATTCTTGGAGAAGCTCGATTCACTGTTCTCGGAAAATCTACTTTACCTGGTGCTCAAGAGGAAAGATTAATTATAGACGCTGAAAATATGGTGAGCGAAGTTCTTAAAAGATCTAATAATTTCTTCGATGGTGCCTGGAAAGGTTTTAGAACACTAGCTGAAACAACACCTGTGAAGCTTTTTAAAGATTATAAGGCTATTGAATAGTCTTACATTATTCTTTAAAATACCCTCTCCACAATACGGTGAGGGTATTTTTTTTCCATTTATCGAATAATTAGACGCCCTAAAATGCATTCCGTAATTTTGGGATGCTAAAAAATATCTTATGAGTACTACAAAACTGAGTCATCTTTCTGAAACATTGATTGGAAGTGAGATTGTGAAACTTGGAAATATGATTAGTGAGCGCATTCGAGCAGGTGAAAAAATTTACAATTTCACCATCGGAGATTTCGATCCAAAAATATTTCCTATTCCTGCGGAACTTGAGAAACTAATCATCGAATCTTATCAGGCCCGCAATACGAGTTACCCTGCTGCTGAAGGCGTTTTAGATCTTCGAAAAGCAGTATCACAATTTTTAAAAGATTGGGAAGGACTTGACTATGCGCCCAACGAAATTCAAATTGCTTCAGGGGGAAGGCCATTGATTTACACAATATTTAAAGCCATTGTTGACAAAGGAGATAAAGTGGTATATGGTGTACCATCCTGGAACAACAATCATTATGTGCACATGACAGATGGGGAACACTGTTTGGTTGAGTGCAAGGTTGAAAACAATTTCATGCCCACAGTTGAAGATGTTCGTGAACATGTAAAAGGCGCTACTTTAATCTGTTTGTGTACTCCGCAGAACCCAACTGGCACAACACTTACAAAGCACGATCTTTCTGAGATATGCGACCTGATCATTGCAGAAAATGCAACTCGTAAAGAGGGCGAAAAAAAGTGCTATTTATTGTTTGACCAAATGTATTGGACACTTACCTATGGCAATACGGAACACTATAATCCCATTGCATTAAGGCCAGCAATGAAAGAGTTCACTGTCTTTGTTGATGGTATTAGTAAAGCATTTGCTAGTACTGGTGTGAGAGTGGGTTGGTCGATGGGACCAGAATTAGTAATTTCTAAAATGAAAGCTATTTTAAGTCATTTAGGTGCTTGGGCTCCTATGGCAGAACAGAAAGCTCTAGCTAAATATCTATACGAAAAAGATGATATTGCTGCATATCTTAAACATTTCAAATCTGAAATAGAATTACGCTTACACAATATATATGATGGCTTTATTGCTTTGAAAGGAAAAGGATATAATGTAGATGCGGTATCCCCACAAGCAGCGATCTACCTTACTATTAAAATAGATCTTGTAGGAAAAACTGATGAATCTGGGAATATACTTTCGAGTCAGGCAGATGTTACTTCCTATATTTTAAGTGAAGCTAAAATTGCTGTTGTTCCTTTTTCTGCATTTGGAGGAGCGTCAAATAGTCCCTGGTATCGTTTAAGTGTTGGCACATGTATAAAAGAGGAAATTCCTGAAATGTTGAAACAATTGAAAACTGCATTAAACAAGTTAAAATAAGTTTAATATGCAAACCGATCAATTCATTTTAATAAGTTACACTTAAATTGTACAGGTACCTGAAACAATAAACATCAATCATGAATAAGTTTTCATTTATATTAATTCTCCTATTTATAGTATTTACTACAAATACAAAAGCGCAAATAACTATGTCTTTTAGCGACCCTAGTGCAACAGGTGGAAATTATGGCTATGTTAATGTAGTAGATCCTTCAACAATCGGTAAACAGAAAATTGAGCTGATCAATTATAGCGACATTGAGGGTAGCCCCTTTTATAGTCAAAAATGGAGTAAGGCCTTTCTATATTTAAAAAACGGAAACTTAGTAAAAATTGACCAAGTAAAGTTGAATATGTATACTAACGAAGTTGATTATATCAATAACAATCATGTTGAAATGGTATTAGAAGCAGCTAATTTTAAGAGGATTATAATAATGAAGCAGGAAGACACCAGTCATATCGCTGCAATTTTTGAATGTTACCCTGACATGGTTGATCCTAGTAAGGGAGAATCTTTTTACCGTGTATTAAACGGAGGAACAGTACAATTATATGCTTTTGAAAAAACCATTTTAAAAACAGGGGCTTATGATCCTTTGATCGGAAAGGACCCTAAAAGTTTTTATACAAAAAAGTTTTACGCCCTTACTAATGCAGGTGCATTTAGCCCTTTAAAAATACTTGATCGAAATAACATATTAGCTTTACTAAAATCTCACCATGTTGATGAAGATTGGTTAGACAGTTCCCATAATAAATTGCGAAGCGAAAAAGAAGTAATAGCCTTTTTTGAATTTTTTAATGCAAAGAAAAATAAAGAATAGCTCAACCTCTCTCAACCCATTTATG
>JBAXHC010000040.1:0-27139 GCA_037139075.1 Bacteroidota bacterium | reverse complement strand
TGCCAGCATTCATGGCATCGATTGAAATTTTCTGATGCCAATGATCAGGGGTGCAAATCAGTACAGCATCAATTTCTTTTTTAGCTAATAGCTCTCTATAATCTCTGGTAGTAAAAATATGATTCCCCCATTTTTCTTTGGCTCTATCTAATCGACCAGTATAAAGATCGCAAACAGCAACAAGCTCTACACCTGGAACTTTCAATGCAGTATCGGTATCATAATGCCCGATGATACCAGAGCCGATCAATCCGATTTTAATGGCATCATTGGAACTTACTTTGATGGATGATAATAGTGTATTTGTATCTGAACTGGCAGCAACAGATTTAGAACCTATGGCAAGTAATGCCATTGAGCCACTAATATTTCTAAGAAATTTCCTTCTATCGTTTTTCATACAGCTTTTTTGTCTTTTATAAATATAGGAAATGTACCCTCAATAATGACAGGTGATCAAACTTCATTTTTCCATGAGGGAAATTTGGCTCATAGATAGAATCAGGATTTTGTCAATACTTCTGCTACAGAATTCTGGGGTTTACCACTACAAAATTTCGGTGTTTTCACGGGGTTTTTTCTTGGGGTTTTGTCTTTGCTTTGTATAAGAATTTAAAAACAATAAAAATAATTTTATGAAACTTAGAAACCTCATCTCTTTAGCTTTGGTAATTTCTGCCTTAGGATTTGTTTTACTTAATATTAACCTAAGTAACGATTCCACCCTTTATAAGTTAGGAACAGCAGTATCTATTTATGCTTTAATAGCGAGTAGTTTTTTCTTTGCATTTGGAAAGAAAGAAAACAAAATAGCATAATTCAGAGTCCTCAACACCTAAATTTAGTTTAATTCAATGCCGGGAAACTTGAAAATAGTTCATGTTTCCCGGTAGACATGAAACAAGCAAAAAATAAGAATTAGTAGACTTACTTTTGACGTTATACAATTATTTTTATAATAAACAACTATTTAATAAATGAATGTTGATGATTTAAAGAGAAAATTAAAACCTTTCTATTTTTATTTGTTTATCTATTAATTCTCCCGATACAGTTACACCAGTTATTGTTACTGTATACTTACTTTGGCTATCTGATGTATAGAAGCTAACTGAAGCTTTTCCATTTGGATTGGTATATAAATGACCATTCCAATAAATGGTAGATCTATTATCATGTTTAACACTTGATTTTACAAAAAGGTCATCATAGTCAGGGGCTGTAAAATTCGGAGCCAAATGATACGACTTCGAATTGTACTGTATAATCCCATAATTTTCAAGATGATTCCTGAAATTTGAAACTCGATGGGTATTTACTATGATCACTCCATTACTAGACCTTGTTCCATAAATTGCAGCTTCAGGTCCTTTTAACACTTCTATAAAATCGATGATGTCTACAGGAATTTTATTAAGTTCTGCTAAAAGACCGCTTGAAAAAAGATTATCGGACACTGTATCCGTAGCAGGATCATTTCCTCCCCCTGCCATTACTCCATCAACAATCAACAAAGGTTCATCTTTGGCAGAAACCTTAAAAGAAGTAACTCCTCCCAATGTTAAAAAGCCACTTCGAAGATGAAGTCCAGGTATCATTAGCAAAGCAGTTCCTGCATCCGTATTTGTCATTTTCTGGATCGCTTCACCTGTAATTACTTGTGAAAAATTACTTATTCTCTTATTTGTATTATAACTATTGCCTTTGATAGTTGTTTTAACAATAACATCTTTTAACCATTCCTTTCCATTTCTTACAAATGCGCTATCAAATTTTACAGTCCTAAATTTTGCAACTATATTGGATTGCTGTGGAGTGATTTTATGTTTCAACTGTTTCGGTGTAGAAATGTTTGGAAATTTAGATTGTAAATCAATTATAATTTTTTCATCAACTATTTTTCCTTTTAAATTACTAACCTGTAAGGTAAATGGGATTGTATCATAATGTAATGGGATTTTAAAACTAAACTTGCCTTCTGAATTGGTGGTATCCGTATCAAAAATATTAATCTTTTTATTGGAATACAAGGTGATGATACGTTTAGGAACGGGGATTTTTTTTCTGTTTAAAACTTTACCCACGATATTCTCATAGTCAATTTCATTGTTGGTTGAAAACGATTCAGAGTTAATTTGTTGATTTATTTTATCAATCGTTTTTCCTGCATATATAGGTTGCTTTGTAAGCATTATCAGATCATTCAATTCAGAACTTGTATCGGATAGGCTGACTATTGGTCCGTCTTCGTAAATTGGATCTTTCACTATATTATCATCAGTAACAGCCACAGAAATGGCAGCAAACATTGGATGCAAAACAGAATCACCTACAAATAAATTCATGGTCACTTTTTCGCGTGCTGCATAATTTTTTTTATCTGTAAAGAGTTTTACATTTTCATTGGGTTTGGTAATATAAATACTCCGCTCACTCAAAATTTTCCGCTCATTATTTAAAAGAAGCAGCTTGGCTTCACCGGCAGGGAAATACTTTTTTGGAACACTTAATTCATACATATCCTTACCAACACCAGCAAAACAGATACTATCCTTACTAATGCCAAGCAAATAGGAAACGATTCCATTTTTGTACAATGAATCCCCTTGAGATACTATTACTCTAAAATGAGTGGGCGATTCTTGTTTAATTGCAATTTGACTTCCATAATGGTCACTATTAGGCAGTGTATAATATAAAGTCTTATTGGCTAATTGAATATGAGCGATGTATTTTTGGTTTTTCCAAACATAAAAACCAAACTTGGCAAGTCCGGTAATTGAATTGGTATTAAACATTGTTATTACAGAACTATCCGTGTTACTTGTTATATAACCTTTTACACTTATTGGCCTTCCATTTTGATTTACTGCTTTTATACCGAAAACCGAATTGATGCCTGTAATAACTGATGCTCCTTCTGGATAAAACGAGACTAGTGTATCATTAATAATCGATACATTTTCTTTAGATAAGTTATTTTCAAAGTTAAGTTTTGAAGTATATTTTGGATTGACAATATATAGTGGTTTTACATAAATAGCATTAATGTCGGATTTTAACATGGTACTCGTATATGCTCTTAACCAATAATGTCCTTCTGGAATCGAATCGGATAATCTGATATAACCTTCGGTATGTTCTGATGGAATATGCAATAACAATTGAGCAACCGCAGTATCTCTTTCATCCACAATATCAACATATAAATTTTGACTATGAGAATAAAATTTATTTGATACATTATTTATCACCCATGCTTTTAACCAAAGATCTTCTCCGGCAGCGTAATACCATTTATTTGTTTGCACAATAACTTTTTCTGACTTGTCTTTTCGGATCGACTTAATTAACTGGCCAGAAATAGTATCAACTTCGTTGAATAAAGTTTGAGCGGATAAATCTCCAAAGGTGAAAAATAATAAACTTAACAATAATAGTCTACTGCAAGAAGTCATTATATGAATTTTCTACTTTAAAAGTATGGAAAAGTAACTCTGAATCTAAAAATTTTATATGGATGGTTGAAATTAGAGAAATTCGTATTTTTTAGTTCAAACTACATTCAATAATAAATGCTATTAGATTAAGGTGCATTTTATTTTATTATCAAAGTGTAGAATAACACGATAATTTCATCTTCCCTTTACTTGATTACATAAGGCATTGCTGTAATCCAATTTTCATAATAATTTTTATTTGCCTGACGCTTATAAACATGCACAACATATGCAGCAACTTGTTCTGTTCTTAATGATTCTTATTCATTAAAACCACCACCCATACCACCACTTTTTAATTTTTAAAAAATCTTACTTATACAAAAAACATGGTATAGGATAGAGAGAATATAAAAGATTGCTTTGTATAAGAATTAAAAAACAATAAAAATAAATTTATGAAGCCTAGAACTCTCATCTTTTTAACCCTGGTAATCTCTGCCTTAGGATTTGTTTTAATTAATATTAACCTAAGTAACGAATCAATCCTTTATAAGTTTGGAACTGCTGTATCTATTTATGCTTTAATTGCAAGCGGTTTTTTCTTTGTATTTGGAAAGAAAGAAAATAAAATGGCATAATACATAGTCATCAATACCAAAATCTTATTCTAATTTAATGCCGGGAAACTTGAAAATAAGTTCAAGTTTCCCGGCATGCTTTTGAACTACCCCTGCCAAAGTAAGTTTGAATAGATATATCTAGAAGGAAAATCAATAGCGCTTAAATTCTTTTACAAACCACTTTACCCAAGGGGGTATTGGTTTCCACCAGCGCCAAACCCTTTAGAGGCCACTAATTACCGATTACCCTATTTTGTTATTTTATAATTTATAGAAATACTAAGTTTCATTTTAAATAATCTATTTCTTTCTTAGTTGGAATGAAAAGAATCAAAAATTATACAAATGAATACAGTATGCAATTAGAAATAAAAAACTTGTCCAAAAAATTCAATAAAGATAAATATGGACTGAATGATTTTTCAATAACCATCGAAAATGGTATTCTTGGTCTACTTGGCCCTAATGGTGCAGGTAAATCAACATTAATGAAAATTATTGCCACCATTTCTCAGCCAACAAGTGGAACAATTTTATTTGATGGTGTTGATCTTTCAAAAGATCCAAATGTGATCAGAAAAATTTTAGGATATCTGCCGCAGGATTTTGGAGTTTATCCCAATCTAAATGCCTTTGAGTTTCTTGAATATATTGCTGCCATGAAAGGAGTAGGGGGAGCCAATCTCCGCCCCAGAATTGAAGAATTACTTGAAGGAGTGAATTTAATAGAAGTTGCAAAAAAACCTATTGGAACATACTCTGGTGGAATGAAACAGCGAATTGGTATTGCACAAGCATTACTCAATAATCCTAAAATTGTCATTTTTGATGAACCTACTGTTGGCCTTGACCCTGAAGAAAGAGTAAGATTTAGAAACCTCATTTCAGATTTAGCCAATGATAGTATTGTTATATTATCCTCACATATTGTATCTGATATTGAAACTATTGCAGACAAAGTAGCCCTAATGAAAAAGGGTCATTTGATTCAACATGGATTTCCCGATTTTATCATTGAAACTGTCAGAGATAAAGTTTTTGAGTCTGTAATTGATTCAACTGCTTTGACTGCTTTTAAAGCAAAATTCCTGGCAGTAAATGTCACCCGTAAAAAAGACAATTTTCTTGTCAGGTATATTGCAGAAGTTCCAATTAATAACGCCATTAGTTGCCCAGCTTCTTTGGAAGATGCTTATTTATACCTAACTAAATGATATAATATTTATGACCTCTTTAAAAAATATCATTCGGGCCGACTATTTACAAAGAACCCGCAGCTATGCATTTTTAGTTACATTATTAGCAAGCATAGTTATTGCTTATACTTTTATACCTACGCCTACTTCAAGCTATTCTACATTAAGGATAGGCAATTATGTAGGGTATAGTAATGCTGCATGGATCGGCCATAACACAGCTATCATGGCTAGCGTATTTTTATGGCTTATTGGTTTTTACCTGGTTAATGATGGGATAAAAAAGGACAAAGAAACTGGTGTTGGTCAAATTATTGCTACTACAGCTATAAGTAATTTCAAATACCTCTTAGCTAAGGCTTTGAGTAATTTCTTTGTATTGTTAACAATTACCATCATTATTATACTGATGTCTTTCAGCCTCGTTTTGATTCGAGGAACAGGTTATCCAATTAATCTGTTACAATTTATTTTACCTTATCTTTTTATTACTATTCCGAGTATATTCTGTGTTTCTGCACTTGCTGTATTTGCAGAAATTATACTTGGCAGAAATGTGATCATACAAAATGTAGCATTCTTTTTTTTATTCCCCGTTTTAATTGGGATTTTAAATTTGAATAACAATTCTAAAATTTTTTGGGTTGATGTGTTGGGCACTAAATATGTTTCAGATGAATTAATCAGCCTTGTAAATCATCAGTTTAAAGAAAACATCATTACCGTATCATCGGGCTATTTATTTGGCAATAATAACAGTATTAAATATTTTTTATTTGAAGGAACGAATTGGTCAATCATCTATATAGTAAGTCGTTTTTTATGGATTGGAATCGCATTTATCATACTTTTTATTAGTGCCAAAATCTTTAACCGTTTTGACTTCAAAGAAAAACTAGATATCAAAAAAAAGCGTGCAAAAAAAATTGAATTACAAGTTCCCAATAATGTTAAACAAATACAACTTTCTCAATTGCCAGTTGCCACGCCAACTTTTGGAATTTGGCCCTTTGTGAAAACTGAGCTCTTGATGCTGATTAGAATGGGACCTAAATGGTTTTGGTTCATCAATTTCGGGGGCTTTATTGCATTGTTTTTTGTTCCAATCAATTCCGCTCATCAAATTGTTTTACCCGTTTTATGGTTCATACAAATTAACAGGTGGGCAGACATTGCTACTAAAGAAAAAATCAATCGTACGCACTATTTTACTTATGCTGCCTATCAGCCATTGAAGCGTTTGTTAACAGCACAAATGATTGCAGGGGTTATCCTATCCCTATCATTAGCTTCTCCACTGATTTTTCGATATGCTCTAAATGGAAATTTCCAATCTGTGTATAATATCATTCAAGGATCAATATTTATAATAGCATTATCTGTATTTACAGGCATACTTTCGGGCGGAAAACGTTTTTTCGAAGTCGTATTCTTCTTGCTAACTTATTGTAATGTTAGTTTAATTCCTATACTTGATTATTTTGGCGGAATTAATCATGGATATATTTATTCAATTATTATTATGTTCATAAATATTACATTAATTATTGGCGCATTTGTGTCTCGTTACCATGAGATTAGAAATCAATAATTCGAAAACATTGAATCAGGTAAGAATGACTATTCTGCAGTATTATCAAAATTTATTGAATTCTTAAAACCACCACCCAAACCACCACCAACCCCTTTTCAAAAAATAAAACCCTTACTGGGTAAGGGTTCTAAAAATGATTGGTGGCCTCGTCAGGAATCGAACCTGAATCAAGAGCTTCGGAAACTCGCATACTATCCGTTGTACTACGAGGCCAGGCTGCAAATGTAATAGATGCAGGATATTAATACCGCAATTGCTCGAAAATTTGCTTGGTGGTTTCCAGATTGCATAGTTCTGTACCATGACCCATCGTGGCTGAAGTACCCGCTGCTACACCATAACAAAGTATATCCCTCATCCCCCATTCGTGGTGTGCCATTCCCATCAACATTCCTGCTAACATAGAATCGCCCGCACCCACCGTGCTATTCACTGTAACTTTAGGTGCTTTTACTGCAAAATCCTCAGTAGCTGAAATTAACATAGCACCATCTGCACCCATCGAAACAGCCATTAGCTCACAACCCCCTTTTTCAATAATCGCTCTGGCGGCTGGCACTACCTCTTCGGGTTTTAATCTTTCTCTACCTAACAAATTACTCAACTCACCTAAATTTGGCTTGCATAAAAAAATGCCTTCCGCTACTGCATGCTTTAATGGTTCTCCAGAAGTATCGATCACCAATTTTGCATTTTTTTCTTTAGCAATTTTGGCGAGCCTCCCAAAAAAATCCAATGGCACTCCGGGTGGTAAACTTCCACTGGCTACAATAAATTCTAAATCCTGTTCTTTTTGTACCGCATTTAAAACAGCCATCCATTCATCTTCTGAGACTTTTGGCCCCTCCATTCCAAAACGATATTGCAAATTTGTATTCGCATCAACTGCAATAAAATTTTCCCGTGTATCCTCTTTTATTGCAAAGACTTTATATTGAATCTTTTCTGTCTTAATAAGTTCAATAAATTTTTCACCTGTATATCCACCTGCTAAAAACATCGCCCTGGAAGCGCCTCCCAGCTTATGTATGGCACGCGTAACATTGATGCCACCACCTCCTGGCTCTAAAACTGCATCGGAACATCTTAATTTTTTTTCTGGCACTAAGCCATGTATTATAATGCTTTTATCTAACGCAGGATTCAATGTGATAGTAATGATCTTTCTCATAAAATTACTTTAATGGCTGAGTTCGAACATAGCAGCAGGTAAAAAAATATTAGTAGGTACTGAATTCATGATTTTTACATCTTCTACAATACTCGATTCGTTATCTAAAAAACGTAAAACCGTTTCTGTTTTATTTTTCGAAAAGATGGATTTGAAAATTTCGTCGCCACTCATTTTTTGATGATGCAAAACATTTAATAATACTGCATCATACAAATTTCCTTTTTTTTGCTGAAAAGCAATATTATCGAACCGTGGTTTCCCTTTTTTTAATCCATCCACAATTGCGGCAGTTCTTTTTTGAATAAACTGAAATGCATACCCACTGCTGCCCTTCACCTGGCCACCCGCAACACCCATTTGAATAATGCGTTGGTCCTGCAAAGGAAAGGATTGGTTTGTCATAGGGATGATTCCAAATTCCTCATGCAATATGTTATAATCCTTAATTCCAAGCTGCTCACTGATATAATTCTTAAGCGCAGCATCATACGCTTCATGTAACAACAAAGACTCAGAAAACAATGTGTACTCCACTAAAGCAGTTGTTGTAGAAATGGGCATTACATAAAAGAAGGTTGTTCCTTCTGCCTGACTAACTCTAAAATCCATTAATGTGGCAACTAAGGGATCGAAACTGGCTTCGCTTGTTTCTATCACCCACCCTTTAAAATGCTGCAACAATTGATATACATTTTTGGAAAGAGCAGTTTTATGTTTCTCAAATAGAATACTATTGAACAGATATTCTGCAGTTAGCGATTCGTTTTTCAAATGCAGTTCTGCATGCAATGAATTTGTATGAATTGACAATACTTCCTCATATCGAAATTCAATATTGGGAAAATTTTTAGCTTTATCAAGAACAGAATTATACAAATCAAGCCCTTGAATCATTTTATAATGATAAGGGTTCAAATGAAGCTTTGTAAAAAAGTCTTTGGTATAAAAATTAACATGCTGCCACTGATGATGTACAATGGGTTCGAAAAGTCCCTGTCCCTTCTCCCAAAAACACCAGGTACGATCGTTTTTATTTTTGATCTCCCGATCAATAACAAGAATTTTTTTTTCGAGAAAATACGCATCGTTCATCATACGCATCAGCAAACTTAATCCTGCGCAACCGGCACCGGCAATGATATAGTCGTAGTGTTTGGTTGCCATTTTAGCGGGTAGAATTTATTGAGGATTATGTTGTATGGCTTCGTCTTTTCGAATTTTTTCCCAATATTTTTTTGCCACCAATAACATACCAAAGCTTTCGCCTTCTTCTTTATTGATATGTTTATGATGCATTTTATGTGCCCAACGAATGGCTTTAATATATCTACTATTCGACCTTGTAAATAATTTGAATCTCTGATGTATAATAATCTCGTGTACCAGAAAATAAGCAAACCCGTAAAGCGCAATACCTGCACCAATAGCAACCACCCAATAAACCTGATTCATACTACCCAACATAATGCAAAGCCAGCTAGGTATAGCGAAGATGATAAAAAAGGCGTCGTTCTTTTCAAAGAAACCCGTTCCTTTTTTATGATGGTCTTCATGGAGATACCATAAAAATCCATGCATCACAAAACGATGTGTGAGCCATGTAACGCCTTCCATGATGCAAAATGTGAGGAGCGTAATAAATACATAGTTCATCATAAAAAAAATCTAAGTGTTAAGAAAAATAATACTTGTATGATTAATAAATCTACTGCAAAATGATTGTCTCTACTAAATTTTAACTTGCTAAATATCCAAAGCAAAAACATGCTGATCAAAAACCAACAAACGTAATTGTATATAGGTATTACACCGTCTTCCCATTTCCAAAAACCCATTTTAACAGCTACTGGTTCCATTACCCAATCGAAAAATAATGCAATGGATGCACCATCAAAAACCAGCGAAAGCTTCTCTATTACAGGTGTCATTGCAATTCCAGAGGCTTCATACTGGGTCTTGATCCAATAGTGTAATTTGGTCATTACAATTCCACAACAAAACATCAAGACAAACCAGTTTAAACCAATCACCCAAGGTACTCCATTAAAAGAAGCTCCCATTTTAATCCCATAATGATAGCTGCCGAATAGACGTCCCGTATTTACTCCAATCATTTCTACACCCATCCCAATTAAAAAACTGATGAGTAAGAAACTATAAAAAGATTTGTTCTTTTCAGGCTGATTCCATAAAAGCAATACTGCCATTAAAACCAGATTCAAACTTGTATTTTGAATAAACCATTCCTTCTGATCAGAGAAAACAATGCCAATGAGTCCACTAAAATGAAAAAGGATCGCTAGAAAAGTGGCGATATTATGTTTCGATATTTTTAAATTCCCAATCAGCTGATTCCCATTTTACTTTTCTTTAAAATCCTTCCCCACCATTTTACTCATTATGGCGGCACTCTTTAAACACAAAGGTATGCCTCCACCGGGATGCACACTTCCTCCAACAAAATATAAATTTTTTATTTTCTTCGAAAAATTCGGATGCCTTAAAAAGGCGGCCATTTTTGAATTTGAACTAGTGCCATATAAAGAACCCATATAAGATTCAGTTCTACTCTCAATAATAACAGGGTCAAGGACTTCTTCAACTTGTATTATAGCACCCAGATCTACCCCCAGTATTTTACTCAACTTCTCAATAACAGCAGCTCTATAATGTTCTCTGAATTTCAACCAATCCTGCCCCATATTTGCCGGGGCATTAACCATTACAAACCAGTTTTCTTTTCCCAATGGCGCTTGTAATCCTGGCTCTATTTTACTGGTAATATTTACATAAATTGTTGGGTCAGCATACGCATCTTTAGTCCTGAATAACGAGTCAAACTCTGCTTTATAGTTTTTTGTAAAAAAGATATTGTGTAATTCTAACTCAGGAAAAGAATGATCAATACCCCAGTAAAAAATCAATGCACTACTACTTCTTTCTTGTTTTAAAACTTTGGTAGCCATGGAATGGTCTAATAATAGTCTTTGATACGTAAAATACACATCCATGTTGCTCACAACTATGTCCGCGAAAATATTTTTCGCGTCTACCACTACACCTCCAGCTTTATTTTCATTTACTATGATGCGCTCTACTGGTTTTGAAAAATGAAACTGTACTCCCTTCTTCAAAGCCAATTGATACAAGGCATTACTGATACTGATCATCCCACCCTTGGGATAAAAAGTGCCCTGATTTAATTCAAGATGAGGTATCAAGCTTAACATTCCAGGTGCCTGATAAGGGTTGCTTCCATTATAAGTGGCGAAGCGGTTAAATAATTGAATCGTGTGTGGTTTCGTAAAATGACTAGCATTCAAATCATGCATTGATTTGAAAAGGTATTTCCATCTTAGTGTTGTAATTGCCTTTAATACACCTGGAGAAAATAATGTCTTGAATTGATGCAAAGAATTATTTAAAAATAGACCCGCGATATTTTGATACACTTTCTTTGATCCTTCTAAATACGATAAGAGCCGTTCTTGTTTCTCTCCTGTTTTATTTTCAAGCTCCTGGGCAAAAGCCTGATTATTAGTATACGCATTGATAACGGTACCGTCATCGTAAAAATATTTGAAAGAAATGGGAAGGGATTGGAATTGAAAATAATCTTCAATGGGTTCGCCAGCAAGTGAAAAAAGTTCTTCAATGTTTTCAGGCTGCGTAAATAAGCTAGGACCCGCATCAAATTGATATCCCTCTACATTAAACTCACTGATTTTACCTCCGGGATAATTATTTTTTTCGTACACAGAAACCTCAAACCCTTGTACAGCCAATCTGATAGCAGAAGCAAGGCCAGCAGTACCTGCACCTATAACGATCGCTTTTTTAGAATGACTCATGAATGTGTTGGTTGAAGTTTAAGCTAATTTATGAGCATCATTCATCTGCCACCACTGCATCATTTTGGGAAAGATAATTTCGAACCATGCAGTAAATAAACCGTCATGAGATTCCAGTGAATGTTGAATGCTTTCCATGGAGCGAAAAACATAATCGTTTACTTCTACAGGATTTACATCAATTGGACCATCATAATATCCTACAAAGACATGATCAAATTCATGTTCCGTAAGGCCATTGTCGAAACTGGCCTGATAAACAAAATCAAATATTTTTTCTAAAGGAACTTCAAACCCCATTTCTTCTCTGAGTCTTCTACTCGCCGCGGCTGAAACGGTTTCATTAGGTCGGGGGTGACTACAACAGGTGTTGGTCCACAAGCCGCCACTATGGTATTTATCAAGTGCTCTTTGTTGCAGCAATAATTCGCCGGACTGATTAAAAACAAAAACGCTGAATGCCCTATGCAATAAAGCTTTTTCGTGCGCTTCCATTTTCTCCATCACACCCAGTTCCTCATCTCGGTCATTAACTAATACTACCTGTTCCATATAAAAGTGTCAACTATAAAAGTGAATTTACAACATATTCATTTGACTACGAATACCGGCTTTTGCAAGGATAAAAAATTTGCCATAATCAGGAATTCTAATCCTTTGTTGCATAATTTTTTGTGGTTGGATTTTTTTAATTTTCTTGAAAAGGGATAAATAATATTTGAAGGCAACATATACACCAAACCTGGCTTTTATTGGCAATTTTTGAATTCCTTCAAATGCATGATCGAAATCTTTTTGAATATCTCTTTCAATTTCGAGTTTATCTTTTTCAGTAAAATTATTGAAATTACATCCGGGGAAATAAACCCTATCCAGACCTTCAAAATCTGCACGGAGGTCGCGTAAAAAGTTTACTTTCTGAAAGGCAGCACCTAAACTTCTTGCATAGGGCTTTAATGTTTCGTATTCTTCTTTGTGACCTGCACAAAATACATGAAGACACATCAAACCAACTACCTCTGCACTTCCATAGATATATTCTTCATATCCTAATTTATCGTACTCGCGTTTCTCCAAATCCAATTCCATGCTGTACAAAAAGGCTTCAATCAAATGATGATCGATTTGATATTCGTTAACTGTAATTTGAAAACTATTGAGAATGGGATTTAAACTGATTTTTTTCTCTATGGCTTCATATGTAGATTTCTTAAAATCAGCCAATAAATCTGCTTTTGGATGCTCGTGAAAGCTGTCCACTATTTCGTCAGCAAATCTTACAAATCCGTAAATATTGCAAATTGGCGCTCTGAAATCTTTATGCAATAGTTTGATTGCCGAAAAAAAGCTGGTACTATACTTTTCGGTAGTAATTCTACTGCAATCCTGACTCACTTCATGAAACAGGTCCATCATACTTCTTAGTTTTTTGTATTGGTTTGTACATAAAACAGAAAATAAAAGAATTTGTTTAAAATCTAAATGGTATTTCCAAAAGCCTTGATTACTTCTCCTGCCACCACTTCGCCGCTAATTAAACTTGGCGGTACACCGGGGCCTGGAACGGTAAGTTGGCCGGTATAAAAAAGGTTCTTTAGCTTTTTACTCCTGCATGCTGGTTTAAGGATTGCTGTTTGTAGCAAAGTATTCGCTAACCCGTATGCATTTCCCTTAAATGAATGATAATCGTTAATAAAATCACTATTCGAATACGTTCTTTTATACACAATACTATCACTGATCGATTGACCGTAGTGTTTTTCCATTCTACTGATGATCAAATCTAAATAATGTTCTCTTAAAGTTTCATCATCGTTTTTTAATCCCGCAGCCACAGGAATTAATAAAAATAAATTTTCACCTCCCTCTGGTGCAGAATCCGGATCGGTTACTGATACTGCACTCACATAAAACAAGGGGTTTGTAGGCCATTTTTTTGTTTTATATATTTCATCTCCATGTACTGAAAATGAAGTATCAAAAAACAATGTATGATGTAAAATGCCCTCTATCTTTTTATTTAACCCTATATAATAGATCAGGCATCCAGGTGCCATCACCCTCTTATTCCAATATGCATCTGAATAAGATCGAAATTCTTTTGGTAAAATTTGCGTTTCTACATGGTGATAATCAGCGCCAGCAACAACCACATCTGCTTTATACATTTTTGGAACTTTTATTCCATCCTCGGTTGTATTTGCAATAACTGTACTGATCGATTTATCATGAATCGTTACATTGGTAACTTCTTGTTCGAACTTAAATTTCACACCAAGTTCCACCGCCAATAGATACATGGCTTCTACAATCTGATACATTCCTTTTTCGGGATACCAGGTACCGCCTTTTATGTCTGCATAGTTCATCAAACTATATAATGCAGGAGTATCTTCTGGTAATGCCCCCAAAAATAAAACAGGGAATTCCATCAGTTCTTTTAACTTAGGATTGCTGAAATGCTTTGCTACATGCGTTTTGATAGAATTAAAAACATCTAAACGAAATATTCCACTCACTAATTCTTTATCCAAAAATTCTGTGAGGGATTGACCTGGTTTGAAAACCAGCTTATTAATCCCTACTTGATATTTATAAGCGGCTTCT
This sequence comes from Bacteroidota bacterium, assembly GCA_037139075.1. Classification (GTDB taxonomy): domain Bacteria; phylum Bacteroidota; class Bacteroidia; order Chitinophagales; family Chitinophagaceae; genus Sediminibacterium. The sequence goes on along the minus strand of JBAXHC010000040.1, from coordinate 12,654 downwards.
CCAATATATTGGTCTAATTTATCACCACTTCCTGGCTCAATACTATCAAAAAGATTTCTGAAAGCATTATAATCTGCGGGAATATCCATAGGACCATCATTCCAGACAATTCTATAGGAAGGATCCAATCTGATCAATTGATAATAATCAGAAACTTTTCTTCCGAACTGTTTAAAATATCGTTCAAAGACGTCCGGCATCCAATACCAGCTTGGTCCCATATCAAATGTAAATCCATCAACTTTAAATTGTCTGGCTCTACCACCTGGCTGATTGTGTTTTTCCAATACCGTTACATCCCATCCGGCTTTTGCCAAAAATGAAGCAGCCGAAAGGCCTGCAAATCCACTGCCTATAACGATAGCTTTCTTAGTCACTTAATAAATAAAAAGGTGTATTACAAGATACGCTTTAATTAGTGGCGTTCAATTTGTGATTTCAATAATTTACGCGCAAAGTGGATCCTACTTTTAATGGTACCCAAAGGTTCTTTAAGCATATCTGCAATTTCGTGGTATTTATAACCATCAAAATAAAGCAGAAAAGGATTGCGAAATATTTCCGGGAGCTTATGAATGGCTTCTTGAACTTCTTTCATATTCAAAGTTGCAATGGCTTCATTGGTGACAGCTACTTGATTAGTATCTAATAAATAGTCATTTGCAGTGTGGTCGAAAATAGTTTGTTGCTTAGCTTTTCTGCGGTAGTTATTGATAAAAATATTGCGCATAATGGTGTACATCCACGCTTTTATATTGGTACCTATATTATACTTTTCTTTGTTTGCCAAAGCTCTGAATAAAGTCTCTTGCACAAGATCCTTTGCAGACTCCTGATCCCTTGTTAAGGTAAAAGCGAAGGGTCTTAAAAATTCTGTGTTCTTGATCAATATTTGATCGAAATCGGCTGTTGACATAAATAATGTTTAACTTTTTACTTTGTAAAGCTAAACAAAATAAAGTCCAAATTCAATATTTTTTGTTTAATAATTCTATGTTAATATTAAAACAAAGAAAATCAACTAGTTAGGTTGAAATAAGGATTTTTGACTCTTTAAATACCTGGGAAATCATCATTATTTGTTCAATTCACTCATAAATTCCATGACTTGAGCAAGTGATGTTTTGAGATATACATTTTCCGGGACCTTCTTTTTATAGGTGCTTGTTACATGGCCAGAAATAATAGTTTTCTGATAAGGAATTTTTTGACCTATAAAGCTGAGAAATTTCTCAAAATTAAAGTTACTAGCCAATGATGTTAAGTGAGAGTAGATGAAGTCGGGTGATTTAATCTTACACACAAATTCAATATCCTTAATCGGTACGTTCGCACCTAAGTAGATTACTTTAATTCCCTTCGATTTCAACAAATAATGCATAAACAATAGCCCTATTTCATGATGCTCGCCTTCAGGTAAAAAAAGTATACATACTTTAGTGGAACTAAAAACACTAGTTACATTTTCGATTCCTAAAATTATTTTTTGCCTGATAATATTGGTAATCAAGTGTTCCTGGGCCGGATTGATATGGTTTGTAACCCATAAGATACCTACTCTTTCTAAAAATGGAAAAATGATATTAGTTACTGATTTTTCGAATCCCCTTTTACTGATATAATCATCTAAAATTGATTCAAATTGCTCAAAATCGAGATCAATCATACTATTAATCATCGCATTCACAATGCGCTCCTGCTGGGCATCAGCATTAGTAAGCTCGCGTATTCTGGATTCCAATTCCTCCTTACTCATCTGATTGATATGAGAAATCTTAAACCCGTACTTATTTAAAAGTGCAATATTCAGAATCGTTTTTAATTCTTCATTACTATAAATCCGGATATTAGTATCCGTTCTACTCGGACTTAAAAACGAATAACGCTGCTCCCAAATACGAATCGTATGGGCCTTAATACCAGAGAGATTTTCCAGATCTTTGATTGTAAAGGAGTTCATAACTGTTGTAACAGTTATAATACTATTTTGTTTAACTTTTTGCCATTAAATATGGATTATTTCTACAAAAAGCTATTTTAAACGACGTAAGTAGTCGCCATAACCACTCTTAGCGTATTTATCGGCAATAACTAAAAGCTGCTCCCGATTGATAAATCCCTTACGAAAAGCAATTTCTTCGATACAGCCAATTTTCTGACTTTGTCTTTTTTCAATAACCCGAACAAACTCACAAGCGTCTGCAAAAGAGTCGAAAGTACCAGTATCTAACCATGCGGTTCCTCTACTCATTACTCCAACCTGGAGTTTACCTGATTCAAGATAGGCTCTGTTTACATCAGTGATCTCATATTCTCCACGTGGTGATGGTTTCACATTTTTTGCTATTTCCACTACGGTATTATCATAAAAATATAAACCAGGTACTGCAAAATTTGATTTTGGGTCTGTAGGTTTTTCTTCAATAGATACAGCGATATTATCTTTATCAAATTCAACTACACCATATCTCTCAGGATCATTCACTTCATAGGCAAACACAGCCGCACCTTTTACATCATTGAAAGATTCCACCAACTTTCCAAAGCCAGCCCCATAAAAAATATTATCCCCTAAAATCAAAGCCACTTTATCATCTCCAATAAATTGCTCTCCAATCACAAAAGCTTGCGCTAGTCCATTTGGAACTGCTTGCACAGCATACTCAAATCTGCAACCCAAATCTTTTCCGTCTCCCAATAAGCGTTGAAACTGAGAAGAATCCTCTGGCGTGGTAATGATTAGAATTTCATTGATACCCGCTAACATCAATATAGACAAGGGATAAAAAATCATTGGCTTATCATATACTGGCATTAACTGCTTACTGATGCCACGTGTAATAGGATACAATCTTGTTCCTGAACCACCTGCTAGAATAATTCCTTTCATATTAAATGAATTAGGTTGTTATGTAATTGCTTATAAAATATTAGAATCGTAAACTATCAACCATTTCGCTCATCAAGGGCAATACCTGATCCTTTTCTGAAATCAATAATTGATCGGCAGAAAGTTGCCAATCAATATTTAGTTCGGGATCGTTATAAATCAGGCCACCTTCAGAAGACTTATGGTACAAATTATCGCATTTGTAAAAGAAAGTAGCTGATTCACTTAACACAACAAATCCATGTGCAAATCCACGGGGCACAAAAAACTGGGTGCGACTTTCTGCAGAAAGTTCCACAGCAATATGTTGCTTAAAAGTGGGAGATTCTCTTCTTAAATCTACAGCTATATCCAATACAGTTCCTTCCAACACACGCACCAATTTTGCTTGCGCATATTCTCCATGCTGAAAATGTAAACCACGCAAAACACCTTTGCTCGATTTCGATTGATTATCCTGAATAAAATTGATATCCATTCCTGTTTTATCCAGAAATGTTTTTTTATTAAAACTTTCAAAAAAATATCCTCTATTATCCCCAAAAACAGTATCATGAATAATAATGCAATCGGCTAATTTAGTCTGCTCTACTGTCATAAAAATTTATCTGTTTTCGTACATTCCAGTATAATAATTCTGATACGCGCCACTGGTTACATTTTGTAACCACTCAGTATTATTGAGGTACCAATCAATAGTCTCACTTAAGCCTTCTTCGAAAGTTACGGAAGGTTTCCATCCTAATTCCCGATTGATTTTTGTAGCGTCTATCGCATACCTACGATCGTGTCCTGGTCTATCTTTCACATATGTAATCAACTTTTCGCTATAGCCTTTTACTCTACCCAATTTTTCGTCCATCTGAGTACATAGCAATTTTACTAAATCAATATTTCTCCATTCATTAAAGCCGCCAATATTATAAGTTTCACCATCAACTCCTTGATGAAAAATTGTATCAATTGCAATTGCGTGATCTTTCACAAACAACCAATCCCTGGTATATAAACCATCCCCATAAACAGGCAATGGTTTTTCTTCAATGATATTATTGATGAATAAAGGAATTAATTTTTCTGGAAAATGAAATGGGCCGTAATTATTAGAACAATTCGAAACCACTGTTCTCATATGATACGTCTCTCTATAAGCTCTTACAAAATGATCAGATGCTGCTTTACTTGCAGAATAAGGAGAGTTCGGATCGTATGCAGTAGTTTCTAAAAAGAAACCTTCAGCACCTAAACTTCCATACACTTCATCTGTTGATATATGATAGAATAAATGATCGGCATAATTTGCCTTCCACTTATTTCGAGCTGTATTTAAAAGATTCACTGTACCTATGACATTGGTATATACAAAATCCAATGGAGAAATAATAGAGCGATCTACATGCGATTCTGCAGCTAAATGCACCACATCAGTAATATCATGTTCTTCAAAAGCAGCTTCCAATGCCGGGGCATCAAGAATATTTATTTTTAAAAAATGATAGTTCGGAAGATGGTCTATATCCTTTAGATTTTCTAAGTTGCCCGCATAAGTGAGGGCATCTAAATTAAAAATTTGATACTCGGGATACTTGGTGACAAACAATCGTACCACATGCGATCCGATAAACCCAGCACCCCCTGTTATTAAAATATTTTTTTTCATGCGTTTTATAATTTCAAAGACGGCAAAGTTACAACTATATATGTTATTTATAATACCAAGGAATCGTTAGAAAAAAGTGAACAATTGGGTTAGGATTCAACTAATTAATGAATTGGTAACAATTTTTCTATTCAGCCCGGCAATCCTTATCTTCAATACCGAAACAATTGCCATTATGAAGGAACGCTATTATTCGCTCGACGTTTTTAGGGGTGCCACAGTTGCCCTGATGATTTTGGTAAATAACCCTGGTAGCTGGGCACACATTTTCGACCCATTGGAACATGCTCCCTGGCATGGTTGTACCCCAACTGACCTCGTATTTCCCTTCTTTCTTTTTGCAGTTGGAAATGCAATGGCTTTTGTAATGCCGCGTTTTGAAGAAGCCGGACCAGCCCATTTCTGGAAAAAAGTACTCAAAAGAACCCTACTAATATTTGCCATAGGATTATTTCTAAACTGGAGCCCTTTTGTAAAATGGGATGGAGAGAACCTGATATTTAAAATTTGGGAGAACGTACGCATACTAGGAGTTCTTCAAAGAATTGCTATTGCTTATTTCTTTGCTTCAGTCATCGTATTCTATGCCAAAGCGCGAGGTGCCTATGTAATTGGGGCAATCATTTTATTACTCTATTGGTTTATCTGTTTAACACTTGGTAACACCGGAGATCCCTACAGTTTATCAGGATGGTTTGGGACTTCCATTGATCTTAAAATTTTAGGTATCTCCCATATGTATAAAGGCGAAGGCGTAGCTTTTGATCCTGAGGGATTGGCAAGTGCCGGGCCTGCTATTGTACAAGTAATCTTTGGATTCTTAGTGGGACAGTATATTCAACAAAAAGGAAAGAATTTTGAAATGCTTTCTGGCTTAATGATAGCAGGACTCGTTTTAGTTTTCACCGGCTATTGCTGGGATATGGTTTTCCCGATCAATAAGAAAATATGGACCAGTAGTTATGTTCTTTATACCAGTGGTTTAGGCATCCTTACCCTTTCCTCTTTGATTTATTTGATAGAATTCAAATCTGTTAAAGGCGTTTGGAGCAAGTTCTTTGATGTATTCGGAAAGAACCCTTTGTTCATCTTTGTATTGAGCGGTTTTCTACCAAGAATATTGGCTTTATTACGATGGGTTGACCATATAGACGGTACAACAGGTAAGAAGGTATATACTTCTGCATTTCCATGGTTCTATGAAAATGTTTGTAAAAACATTGCAACTGATCTAAGAGTTGGTTCATTGTTGTATGCTTTAATTACGATTGCTTTTTATTGGTCAATCGTGTATGTGTTAGACAAAAAGAAAATCTATATTAAAGTTTAAATACTAACGTAATTTTTTAGCAGGATTACCAGCGTAAACACCTGGAACTGTAATATTCTTGGTTACTACGGCACCGGCACCTATCACTACATTGTCGCAGATACTAACCGGCAGTATGGTGCTATTGCTTCCAAAATATACATGATTACCAATTGTTGTTTTTTTCCAAAGTGCAGGGTTACCAGACGGACCGCCGTTTGTAAATAAGTCGTTTACAAAAACAACCCCATGCCCTACAAAACAGTTGTTTCCCAGGGTTACTAATGCGCAAATAAAACTATGTGATTGAACCCTGCAATTGTCGCCAATAACAACATCATTCTGGATTTCTACAAATGGACCCACAAAACAATCGTCCCCTAATTGGCATTGATAAATATTGGAAGGCTGAACGATAGTTACGTTTTTGCCAAACCTTACTTCATGAATGCTAACTTGTTTCTGTTGATATTCCATGTGACCCTTTTTTTGCAGATCTATAAATGCGTTCTATTAGCTCCACCGTTTTCATCGCTTCGAAGGCAGTTGCATAAAAGGGTTTGTTCTGCTGCAATGTTTGAATCAAGTTCTCATACACTTTATGATGATTACTCATCGAACCCTGATAACTGCCATATTCATTGGGAAGTTGCTCCGATACAGTTTTAAATAATTGAGTTTCATTGCCTTGTTGATAGGCGATGGTATTCAAGTATTCTCCACCAATCTTTAACGTTAGCTTGTCAGCAATTATTGTAAGTGAACCTTCTACATTTTTATCTATACTATTAACAGAATAATTAATGGTACCTAATGCTCCACTCTGCATTTCAAGCATCACTACCCCAGTATCTTCACCTTGAATTAGTTCCTCATGAATAAAGTTTTTGGTGATGGCATTCACAGATTTAACTTCTCCGAACAGCCAATATAGCAGATCAATAAAATGACTAAACTGGGTATATAAAACACCACCGTCCAATGCCGTACCATGCCAGGAATTTTGATAATAAGCCGCAGGCCGATTCCAAAAACAACTGAGTTGAAATGAATAAAGCTGTCCCACCTGATTTTGATCTATTGCTTCTTTTAAAGCCTGAATCGGGGGATTAAATCTGTTTTGCTTTACCGTAAATAATTGTTTGCCCGCTTTAGATGCTGCCAGCATCATTGCTTCACAATCAACTACTGTAATAGCCATCGGCTTTTCTACTAATACATGATAGCCAGCTTGTAGAGATTGAATACTATGCGTAGCATGCAGTCCATTTGGAGTACAAATAACTACCACATCCAATTCTAATTGCTGCTGTAGAAAATCTTCGATCCGATAAAATGCCAAAGCTTTATATTGTTTGGCAAGCGCATTTGCTCTCCCGGGAACTATATCACATACCGCTATCAGCTCGCCATAGACATTAGCTTGCGTAGCATGCCTTTCCGCAATTCTGCCACAACCAATTATAGCGAATCTGATTTTATTCATTTCGAAATTTGTTGCTTAATGAAATATTTCGGATGCCAAAACAAGGCTTTCTGGTTTTCCTACATCTACCAACACCCCACCTGTATGATCAAAACTATTGATCTTTTTTTTCTTCATCAGATCCAGATAAACATCCACCATCGAAAATTTTCCTTCCTGATGAATCAATGAAAAAATGAAAGGGTCAATGATATGTATGCCACTAAAGGCTTTCATTTTTAAATCTGCATAATCTTCAACGCTCGTCTGTAAATCGGCAGGCTTTTCTTCTCCCGTTTCTACATTTCTCCAGCCACATAAATGACTGTACCAGTCAAATAAAAAATACCTGGATGTTTTCCTTTGTGTAACAGCTAATGTTGCTAAAGGCCTTTCTTGCTGATGTTGCATGATCATTTCACTCAGATCCAAATCTGTGAGAATATCTACATTCATTACCACAAATTCCTTTTGACCTTCAAAATACCATGCCGCTTTTTTTAAACCGCCTCCAGTTTCTAACACTTCTTCTCTTTCATCAGAGATCGTAATTTTCGAGCCCCAGCCTTCATTCTTTTGAATAGCTTCCACAATTTGATCTGCAAAATGATGCACGTTTACAATCACATCATGTATTCCAAATTTTTGCAGATACTTAATATTTCTTTCTAACAAAGATTTTCCATTCACTTCAGCTAATGCCTTGGGATGGCTGTCTGTAAAGGGTTTCAACCTGCTACCTAATCCTGCCGCAAACAACATTGCTTTCATGTTAAAAATTTTATCCTTTAAACCAATTAGCTGTATTGGTATGTGCTAACACCAACTTCACTTTATATTTGTTTCTTAAATGTCGCGCAGTTTGTTCGGCAGCATAAACACTACGATGCTGCCCACCGGTACATCCAAAATTAATTTGCAAATGACTAAACCCTCTTTGCAAATAATCTTCAACAGCGATATCAACCAAGTCCCAAACGCTATTTAAATACTTATTCATTTTTGTGCGCTGCTCTAAAAAATCTTGCACAGATTTATCTTTCCCGCTCAAGGTTTTATATTCATCAAACCGTCCAGGATTTAAAATGCTGCGCATATCAAAAACAAAACCTCCTCCGTTAGTACTTTCATCTACAGGGATCCCCTTTTTATAGCTGAAACTATTTACTTCAATCAGTAAAGCTGTATCCTCATTAGCTTGCTGCGACTCAAAGCGCTGCATTATTTCATCAGATACAACAATACGTAATACCCTATCAAACTCAGGTGTATGAATCCCTATGCTTTTATGTTCCAAAAAGAATTTTAAATTTTTTAAACCTAATGGAATACTTGCTAAAAAATGTGCTTTCCTTTCAAAGAGCCCTCTGAATCCATAAGCTCCCATTACCTGTAATAAACGAATCAATACATATCCATTATACTGACTTACAAAAGTTGTTTTATCAACCGGCCGCTCCAACAACTTATCTATTTCATCTATATAGAATGCTAGCAAATCATCTTTCCATTTTTCACTCAGTTCGGCCTTGGCTTGCCAAAGCAATGATGCTACATCATATTGCAAAGCACCTTTCATCCCTCCCTGAAAATCGATAAAATGTACCTGCTCCTGATTCACAATAATATTGCGACTCTGAAAGTCGCGGAACATAAAATATTTGTTCTCTGTACGAGTAAGATAAGTACTTAACGCATCGAAATCGTCCATCATCGCCTGCTTGTCGTAAGGCAGCTGAAGCGTGTCTAAAAAATAATACTTGAAATAAAGTAGGTCGCTCAAAATAGCCTGCTTCCCAAATTCCTTCGCGGTTAAACACAGGCTATAATCTAATCCCGCATCACCTTTTATCTGCACACTTGCGAGTGCTGTCAAGCTTTTTTGAAACAGACCATACGATCTATCACCATGCTCGTCTTGCTCCAGTTCGTTTAATAGAGAGGAAGTTCCAAGATCTTCTTGCAAATAAATGGTTTGAGCTTCATTCACTAACAATACTTCTGGAACAGGCAATCCTTTGCTCTTAAAGTGTTTACTGAACGCAATAAATGTCTGGTTTTCTTTTACGTGTAAATTATAAGTAGCTATATACGTTTCAGTTCCGAAATAAACCCTGAAATACACACGGTCGCCCCCACTTTGGGGTAATTTTTCAATTCTTTCCGCAGCTGCTTTTTTAAATTCAACAAATAGTGCATTAATTGCTGCAATCACATCCTCCATGTACTTGATTTAGCGCGAATTTAATCTTAAGAATCGAAAGACCTAATAATTGCATCGACCAGGTTTTCCTTATTCATCATATATAAGAATTGTTCCATTAGCTTTTTTAACAAAATAATTGCAGCAAATAATTCAGCTTTGGGTTGCAAATTTAGTGGGCAATATTTCTATCGCAGATTATCGTTGTTCATTTTCAAACCCCCAAATATGAAATTCACCGGAATTATTTTACTTAGTTTTTTAATGATGTCGTTCAGTAATTGGGAAACCAATTTTGAAAAAGCAAAGTCCGTTGCCAGTAAGGATCACAAATACATTTTGCTTAATTTCTCAGGCTCTGATTGGTGCGGCCCCTGTATTCGTATGCATAAGGAATTGTTCGATAATGAGTCTTTCAAACAATTTGCTGGTGAAAAGCTGGTGATGGTAAATGCCGACTTTCCCAGGCAGAAAAAAAATCAGTTAGCGAAGGACTTGCAAAAACAAAATGATCAGTTAGCAGATAAATATAATTCAAAAGGAAGTTTCCCATTCACAGCTATTCTAGATGCAAAAGGAAACGTGCTTCGTTCTTGGGATGGTTTACCCAAAGAGAGTGCCGATCAATTTTTGCAGGAAGTAAAAGAAGTTACCGAGTCAAAACAATAGTATTTAAGCAGCCTGCTCATGCAGGCTGCAATACAAACTTATTTACCTGCTTATATCCATCGAATGCATGGTTGCGTCTCAATAAAAGCAGCTCTTTCACTTCGAAAATTTCGTGAAAACTCCGCTGCGAAAAATCTAGCATGGCACGCAAATAATTCTTTTCCGTGAGTTTCTTAGCCACAGAAACTATTGGCTTCGTATTGATGCGAATAGCGGGGCAATCATTTGTCTTCACATAATCGTTCAACTGCTCTAACTCGGCGGCTAATCGCTGTATGGCTTGCGGCTCTGGTATGCGCAGATAAAGCGTATCCGGCGGAAATCCGCTGAAATTACTGAGGGTACAACTAAATGCCTGCTGCTGGCTAATGATGCGATGCATCCATCTAATAAGCGTGGGCTCCATTTCTTCACGAGCCTGAAAAGAGGCCAACTCAATATGGGGTTTCATTTTAATAGCCGTACGCTCTAAATAATGCAGTGAAAAGTATTCCTGCTCGCCCAAAATTTTATCATGCAAATCCATCCCAGGATGCGCCACCAGCAAATATTCACTAAAATGAATGGCTCCCGTAATGCCATTTCGGCTTTGCTGTAATTTGCTCATTTCCATAAATAAAATTTTAAAACGATAATTATTTTAGTATAAATTTACTAAATAATTTAGCATTACTAAAATTTATTTATCATGTTTAGCGACGAATGGGGTAGCGCCTCCTATAAAGGCAGCAAGAATTTCAACCAATGGGAAGTACCCACAGCCAATGCCACGGGCTTCGGAGCAGCCGCCGACGATTATATGGAAAGGGGTATCGATCTAAACGAGCAATTGATCCGAAACAAGCCTGCTACTTTCTTTTTCCGCATGAATAGCGATGCCATGATCGGCGCCGGCATTCACCACGGCGATGTACTGATCGTAGACCGCAGCATCAAGGCGGTGAATGGAAAAGTAATCGTGGCAGTGATTAATGGCGAGCTATTGGTACGCCGCCTGCAAACGCATATGAAGGGTGTTACACTGATTGCTGAAAATAAAAAGTACGGACAGCTTCAAATTGAAGAATTCAGTAATTATACTGCCTGGGGTGTAGTGGTCTATGCCATTCACAGCTTACACTAAATTATGAAAGCCATTATCGACTGCAACAGTTTTTATTGCTCCTGCGAAAAATTATTTCAACCGGCATTAGAGGGACGGCCCGTGATTGTTTTGAGTAATAACGATGGCTGCATCATATCCAGAACCGACGAAGCCAAGCAGGTCGGCGTGGAAATGGGAGGCCCTTATTTTCAAGCAAGAGACCTCATCGAAAAACATGGGGTTGCTACTTTTTCATCGAATTACAACCTCTATGGCGACCTTAGTTGGCGTGTGATGGAAACACTACGAACCATGCTTCCTCCTGGAACCGTGGAAGTTTATTCGGTGGATGAGGCATTTCTGGATTTATCACATGTAGCACCCAAAGACTTACAAGAAATTTCTTTTAAAATAAAGGATACTGTAGAACAATGGACCGGCATCAAAGTGTCTATTGGCGTGGCTCCTACCAAAGTACTCAGCAAAGTAGCGAATCGATTGTGTAAGAAAAATAAAATAGTTACTAACTGTGTATTGATCCTGGATAGTCCCCGAAAAATAGCACAGGCATTAGAAAGAACACCGGTGGAAGATATCTGGGGAGTAGGCCATCAGTACGCAAAAAAATTGCACCTCTATCAAATCAATAACGCACTGGAATTAAGTAAAAAAGATGTTGCTTGGGCCACTAAAAATCTGGGTGGTGTAGTGGGCGCCAAACTAGTTCGTGAACTCAATGGTTTGCCTAGTAGAGAAATGGAAAACGAACGCGTTACCAAAAAAATGATTGCTACCACGCGCATGTTTGGATCTGCAGTAACAGAACTCGAACAGATTAAAGAAGCTATTGCTACTTATACTTCGCGTGCCGCAGAAAAATTGCGCAGACAACACTCAGCCGCCAGTTGCATCAGTGTGATGATGATTGCCAAAGAACCGGTAACAGATACGCGTTATTACCAACATGGCGCTAGCATTAGCAGTTATATCAACCTTCCCATTGCCACATCGCTCACTAACGAACTCATCAAAGCAGCATTACAACTAACCGAAAGACTCTTTGAAAAAGGACGCATCTACAAGAAAGCCGGCGTTATACTCAGCGGCATAGTACCCGACAATTCCATTCAGGCTTCCTTGTTTAAAGCACCCGCTTCAGAAAAAAATAGAATGCTCATGAGTATGATGGACAATATCAATTTCGCGATGCGCAACGACACGCTGAAGTTTGCGGCGGCAGGTGTGGAGCGCGATTGGAAGATGCGGCAGGAACTGAGAAGCCCCCGCTATACCACGAGATGGGAAGAACTCTGTGAAATAAAATAAACTTTTTTTTAAAATATTATCTTTTACTGGCCGTCTACCTTATTATTG
>JBAXHC010000039.1:0-27443 GCA_037139075.1 Bacteroidota bacterium | reverse complement strand
AAATCATATGGGCTGAAGCCTAGGGTTAACGTATATTCGGTTTAAACACTTTTACCTCTTGTCGAATAATTACTTTCAATTCAAACAATTTAAAATAGAACAGGAACACTGTGCCATGAAAGTGTGTACAGATGCCTGTTTGTTTGGAGCATGGGTAGTAGATTTTTTACAAAAACAGCAATATTCAAATCCAATTAGCATACTTGATATTGGAACAGGAACAGGATTGTTAAGTCTGATGATTGCACAGGAAATTGATTGCGTAATTGATGCTGTAGAAATAGAGCCAAACGCTGTAAAGCAGGCTGCTGAAAATTTCACTAATGCCTCTTTTCATTCAAACATCAATATCAAACAAACAGATATTCGCAGTTGGGATTCAAACAAAAATTATGATTGCATCTTCAGCAATCCCCCATTTTTTGAAAATGATTTGGCGTCGCCAGATACAAAAAAAAATCTAGCACTACATAGTTCTGCTTTGAGTTTAAAAGAATTAACAGAGATTATAGATGCAAAACTAAAACAAGAAAGTGTAGCTGCCATTCTTCTTCCTTTTCACAGAAAAGATGAAATGATTCAATTGGCATTGGAGAGAAACCTTTTCTTGAAAATAAATGCAGATATCAAACAAACTTCTAAACATACTTCCTTTAGAACCTTTTTAATATTCTCCAGAAAAAAACAAACCCTATTATCTGAAGAAATAACCATTCAGGATAACAGGGTTTATTCAGATAGATTTATAGAACTTTTAAAGAAGTACTATCTCGCATTTTAATTAAAAATGGAATCATCTAGGAGTAACGCATCGTAAGGACTAAAGTCCTATTCCTTCTATTTATTCAACCCCTAGGCTGAAGCCTAGGGTTAACAATGCTTAGTTAACATATTCTACCCTCTTCACTCTTCTTTTAACTTTTTAATTTTTAATTTTTAATTTTTAATTTCCAAACCCCAATCCCTTCCTTTCAGAATTGCGGGAACTCCGTCGCTGATCCATTTTGCAGGCTTATCACCTTTTAATAAATAATCAAAAAATTGTTGTTCGCGGATTTGAATGTCTTTTCTGTTTCTACGTTCAACAAGATTATGCGCCTCATTATTATAATTAAGCATCCAGACTTTTTTACCTAGTCTACGCATTCCAGTAAACATTTCTATTCCTTGATACCAAGGAACTGCATCATCTGCATCATTGGACATAATCACTAATGGCGTAGTTACTTTTGGTAATGAAAATAAAGCTGAGTTTTGTAAATACAAATTTGGTTTTTCCCAAAGCGTTGCTCCAATTCTACTCTGTGTTTTTTCATATTGGAATTGACGATTCATACCACTACCCCAACGAATGCCACCATAAGCACTCGTCATATTCGCAACAGGTGCACCCGCCCAGGCGGCTGCATATAAATTGGTTTTTGTAATCAGATACACAATTTGGTAACCTCCCCAACTCTGTCCTTGTAATCCAAGCTTTGTACTATCAACATACCCTTGTTTAACTACAGCTCTTGTACCACTAACTATATAATCATATGCTCCTTGACCCGGATAACCAGTCTTGTACCAGATATCAGGAACAAAAACTATATAGCCTCTACTCACAAAAAATGGAATATTTAATCTAGAAGGAGTAGGTGAAGGCGCGTTATAATTATATAGAGTATTATTATTTCTTTCATAGAAATAAACAATCATAGGATACTTCTTTTTAGGATCGAAATCTTCGGGTTTATAAATGATCCCTTCCGCATCCTTTCCTGTGTATGCTTTCCACTTGAACAACTCAGCTGTTCCCCAATTATAATTACTTTGTTGTGGGTTAGGTTGATATAAAATGCTACCAGGAAATTTATTGGAATCTGTAAAATTATTTGTTGCTATATCAGCTACTCTAATATCTGAAGCATGTTGATAGTTTTCAGTAGCATAACTAAATACATTTGCCTGTTTTGCTTTTATTGCTGCTGAAACTCTAGCAGGATACGTAGCAGAAGGTTCAAAAGTATTACCTAATATATGCCATACTAAACCAGAAGTCTTATCCGTATTATTATATGCATTGAATAACAATTGCTGGCCTTTTTTATAAAACTTTTCTTCTTTGTCTAAAACAATATTTCGATAAGTTGTTTTATTTTTTCTTCCCAAACCTCCTGTAATACAAACAGAGGGATTAATACCCTGTGGGTCGACCTGCCAAATATCAAATTCATCATACACAAATAATGCAGCATCCTGTTCTTCCCATCCTACTATACCATATGTATTTGGATCATCAGGCACATCATTTTCAACATCATATAATGGATATTTAATGTCTTTTGCAATTCCTATTATTTGTTTTGTTTCAGAATTGTAAGCACTATAGCTTCTTTTCTTATCATCATACATGATTAAGTATTTACCAGTATATGATGGATAAACATTTCCCTTAAAATCTTTTTGAATCAAATTCTTTTGTCCATCCTGCACATTCAGTGAATAAAGATCACTTTCAATAAATCCCTGCCATTGCATAGCAACTCTCTTACCCTTATCCGCTACACCATAAGCTACGCTGCCCTCTCCTTCTTTTGTCAAATACAATGAACGAAAATCAGGGCTTCCAATTTGGATGATTTGATTTTTCTCAAAATCGTATCTCGCCACATGACTTTTTTTCAACTCATTGTCTAAATTTTTTAATTGCATTGGCTGTAAATAATCGTCGTTGTAATGCCAGACATCTACTGATACTCTTTCAAATTCAGGTAGGCTAGTATCTTTCGCAGGAAGTATCAGTGCCGTTCCGAAAAACATTTGCTGACCATTTTTGCTGAATAGGATATTTGGATTATCACTTACAGAAAAACCAGTAGGCATTCCCATACTAGTTTTATCCGCCAACAATTTGGCACTATCTAACCCTTCTTTAAAATAATATAATTTATAGAATTTCAAAAGTGCTTTACTACTACTATCTCTTTCTGCTACAAATGCCAATTGAGATCCTTTTTCATCTAATCGATATCCCTTAGCATCATTGAAGTTTTGAAAAATTATTTTTGATGTGTTTTTAGTTAGATCCAATTTTACTACTAATGGTTTCACTAAACTATCTGCCGTTTTTTTACTGGTTTCATATACCAGTGTATTACCTTTTTTATTGAAAAAATATTCTGTAACTAATTTAAAAGTCTGCTGCTCTCCTGTTGATAAATTTCGAAGGGTAAGTTCAGTTCCCTCTTCAATAGGATCTTCAGTTGATTTTGCTATTGATGCTTTTTTAGGAGTTTGCAAAATGCTCATCCCTCTTAGTTTAGCATCATATATTTTTAAACGGATACTATCAACCACATGTAATAAACTATCAGAATAAGTAGCCATCGCGTTCAGTTTCGCTACTGAATCTAATTCAGCTTTTGGCTTATTTTCTGTAGTACTTTTTTCTGCCAACCAGGCTAACCAATTGCCAGAGTCTTCTGGTAATTTGAAACTTTTAATTTTTGGAATTTTCACAAGGTTGTCTTTCCCAAGTTCTATAAAAGCCAAACTATCTTTCGGCATTTCATCAGGTTTCTTCTTTTTTATTTTCGCATCCCGGGTTTCTTTAACGGTGGGCTTGATTTTAAATACCAAAAAACGACTGTCTTCGGTGAACTCTGCAGCATATCCTCTTGCAAACTGCATTTTAATAGAACCATCAACCGACTGCAACATTAAATTAGCATCCCCTTCCTGAGGAGTGATTGTAAAAGCTATATACTTTCCATCATTACTCAATAAACGTTCACCAATACTTTGCCAACTATCATAAACAGTATGATCCAAAGGCTTTTTCTGTGCAAAAAGAAAATTAACTGTCAGCATCAAACAAAATACTAGTAAGAAATGTTTCATATGTTGAATTATACCTTAAATATAATAAAGGATCAATGGATTATCGCTTCATTTATATGAATGGATAAGCATGGATTGGAAACATTTGTAAATTTGTCTTTTCAAAATATCAGGATGAGAATATTCATTATTATAGCTTTTTTATGGGCTTCGATTTTAACTGTAAATGCTCAAAAAACAGGATCTGTTTCAGGCGCCATTATCAGTAAATTGGATCAAAAACCAATTGCAGGTGCAAGTATCAGTTTGGGAGATAAAAAACTAATTGCAGATAGTGCAGGAAGGTTCAGAATTACACAACTAAATACAGGGAGCTACACTATACGTTTTTCAGCAACTGGCTATAATACGGCAACTTTATTTAATGTCCTTATCAGTACCGGGAATGAGAACAACCTGAATATTGAAATGGAACCAACTATTACAGAATTAAAATCAGTAATAGTAACAAGTAGTGGCAGGAAAACAGTAAGAGCCGCTACATTGGAAACACCATTAAGTGTACAACGACTTACAACAGAAGAAATAAAACGTAATCCTGGCGGGAACTTTGACATTTCAAGAGTTATACAAAGTCTTCCAGGAGTTGGGGGAACTGCAAGTACTGCGGGTTTTAGAAATGATATCATCATCAGAGGGGGCGCTCCTAATGAAAACGTTTATTATCTGGACGGCATTGAAGTGCCCGTGATCAACCACTTTGCCACACAGGGAAGTGCAGGTGGCCCAGCTGGTATCCTTAACGTAAGTTTTATCGAAGATGTAAAACTAAGTACTTCTGCTTTTGATGCCAGATTTGACAATGCTCTATCCTCGGTATTTGAGTTTAAGCAAAAGAAGGGTAATGCAAGCAGGTTACAGGGTAATGTTCGACTCAGTGCCACTGAGCTTGCTACTACATTAGAGGGGCCCTTGTCTAATTCTGGAAAAACAACTTTTCTTGCTTCAGCTAGAAGAAGTTATTTACAATTATTATTTAAAGCAATTGATTTGCCAATCAGACCCAATTATTGGGATTTCCAGTATAAGATCACACATCAGATCGATAAAAAAACAACACTTAGTTTTCTTGGTGTTGGGGCTATTGATGAATTTAGTTTTGCAGCGCCTAAAAAAGCAACTCCCGAAAAACTATATATCTTAAATAGCAATCCATCTATTCAACAGTGGAACTATACCATTGGTGTAAGTCTTAAAAGATTGGTGCAAAACGGATTTTGGAATTTCTCATTAAGCAGAAATGATTTCAGTAATCAAAACGAAAAATATGAAAACAATTTGGGCCCTATCAAGGGAACACAAACTTTAGATGTAAAATCAAAAGAGACAGAAAATAAATTACGTTTTGATGTAAACAAAAATGTCAATGGCTGGAAGTTTTCATACGGAGCCGATGTACAACTTGTACATTATGAAAACCAAACTTATCAAATTACTAAAGCAGCAGTTACAGATAATGCTGGAAATGTAATAGCGCCTGCTGAAACTTTTAATTATAATACGAGTATTAACTTTAGTAAACTTGGCTTGTTTGCACAAGCCGGGAAACGATTCTTTGAAAACAGATTAGGCATCAATGCGGGTATTAGAACAGATATAAATTCATTTACCTCAGATGGAGCAAACCCTTTATCAACGCTTAGTCCAAGAGTGAGCATGTCGTATGTTCTGGCAGATAAATGGACGATTAATGCTTCAATAGGTAACTACTCTAAAATTCCGCCATATACCATCTTAGGATTTCAAAATGGCCAGCAGTTTGTAAATAAAAATGCAAAGTATATTAATAGCACACACTATGTGATAGGTGTAGAACATTTGAAGAGTGAGTCAACCAGGTTTACTTTAGAAGGGTTTTATAAACAATATTCAAATGTTCCTGTATCTATTCAAAATGGAATCAGTTTATCGAACTTAGGGGCAGACGCATCAATTTTAGGAAATGAACCAATTGTTTCTAATGGAAAAGGAAGAGCCTATGGATTTGAATTCTTTGCTCAACAAAAGTTAACAAAACGGTTTT
Organism: Bacteroidota bacterium; assembly: GCA_037139075.1. Lineage (GTDB taxonomy): Bacteria > Bacteroidota > Bacteroidia > Chitinophagales > Chitinophagaceae > Sediminibacterium. The sequence goes on along the minus strand of JBAXHC010000039.1, from coordinate 21,535 downwards.
TTGGAATACTGAGTTACACCCTATTTAGATCAGAATATACTAATGCTGATGGTAAGTACACAGCAAGCTCATGGGATAACAAACATTTATTAAGTTTTACCATGGGATATCAATTCTCTCATAATTGGGAATTGGGTTTAAAATTCCGTTATCAAGGTGGTGTTCCCAATACGCCATATGATGAGTTGTTGAGTCGTTCCAACTATCTAACATTAGGATCGGGAACTTTAGACTACAATCAAATCAACTCATCCCGTTTAAAAAACTTTAACGCAAGTGATATCAGAATTGATAAAAAATGGAATTTTAGAAAAACAACATTAGATCTTTACTTAGATATTACAAATTGGTATTTAGCTAAAAGTCCTGCTGCACCTATCTACACCTTTAAAAGAAATGCAGACAATACCGCATTCTTAACTACCGATGGGCAAGCAATTAAGCAAAATGGAAGTAATGCGATTCCCTATTATTTAATTAACGAAGATGCAACTGTAACACCAACCATTGGTTTTATCATTGAGTTTTAGTGTCTATTGTTTTTCATGATCCTAAACATTTGAAGCACTACGGAAAGAGCAATTAGGGCAAATCCAAAATAAAAACTGATTTGCAACTGTTTCTGTTCCTGGAAAATTATAAATGCTAATAGGATTCCATAAACAGGTTCGAGATTTAAACTTAGATTTTGTGTAAAAGCAGAAACTTTTTGAAGGGCCTGCAACATTAAATCCATCCCCCAAACAGTACAAAACCAGCTTAACACCAATAACCAACCCCACTCTGCAAATGAAGGATACAAATGTTCAGTTGGAAATTGCTTTATATAAAATGGCATTAATATAGTAAGCAATAGAACACCACCGCTTAACTCAAATAACATCATAGTTTGAGGCGCCACTGTTGTAACATTTTTTTTATTAAAAACTGTGAATAATGCTGCAAAAATTGCTGATACAATCCCAATAAATATTCCTGTACGATACCTGGCATCAAAATGAAAAATTAAATAGATTCCAAGCAAACTGATTGAACCAAGAACTAATTCTGCCCAGCTAAATTTTTTGGAAGTCAATAAAGGTTCCAGCAAAGCAGTAAATAAACCTGTAGCAGCAAAACAAACTAAGCCAATTGAAACATTTGCATACTTGATACTACCATAAAAACAGACCCAATGTATAGCAATCAAGCAACCAATCATCATCAATTGAAATGCTTTATGCCAGCTAATTTTTTGAAGATTTTTTCTCCAGATCAATAAAAGAAATAAGCTAACAACAGTGATCATCATTCTATACCAAACAATTAATCCTTCGTTAAGAGTAATTAATACACCCAATACACCCGTAAAGCCTGCGAGAAAAACTGCAATATGTAATTTAATGAGTGCTTGTTTCATCAGATTCAAAGAAACGTTTTTCCTTGGAAAAAACAATTTTCTCATTTGCTCTTATGTTCAGTAGATATTTCGAAAAAGATAAGAAGCAGGTTCTAAACGTTATTCTTGAGACGTTTGTGATAATCTTTAAAAAGGCTATGCCATTGGATTTTCAATACACCTAACACTCCTTCCGTGATGATGCCCTTATTCATTTTACTATAGCCGATTTTACGATCAATAAAAGTGATGGGAACTTCTTTGAACTTAAATCCTAATTTCCATGCGGCGAATTTCATTTCAATTTGAAAGGCATATCCTACAAAACTGATTTCATCTAAATTAATCGCATCTAACACTTCGCGCTTATAACACATGAATCCGGCTGTAGGATCTTCCACTGGCATCCAGGTAATTATTTTAGTATACAGCGCACCGCCCTTAGAATATATTTTACGATCAAGTGGCCAGTTTTCTGTTTTACCGCCTTTTACATAACGACTTCCAATAGCCAAATCGGCACCACCAGTTTTACAAGCATTGTAAAGCCTTTCTAAATCTTCAGGATTATGAGAAAAGTCTGCATCCATTTCAAATATGAAATTGTAACCTTTTTCAATCCCCCATTTAAACCCATGAATATATGCTGTACCCAATCCTTGTTTACCTAACCGTTCTTCGATGAATAATTGCCCAGGGTATTTTGTTATCAAAGATTTTACAATAGCGCCTGTGCCATCGGGAGAGTTATCATCCACTACTAGAATATGATACCCAAGATCCATTGAAAAAACTTTTTCGATGATCAGAGCTATATTCTCCTTTTCATTATAAGTAGGTATGATTACAATTTTTTCCAATCCTTATTTTCTATTTGCGTGCTAAATTACAATTCTGTTCTTTTTTATTTGCACTATTATTGATAAATACTTGATTAAATTTTCTAATTAATGCAGATTATCCCTTTTTTAACAAGGTTTTGTTAAGCATTTCGGTGAGTTTCTGTTTGGTGTTGATAGGAAAATCTCCTTTCATCATCCAATCGTAATACTGCGGCTCTTCTTTCAATACCTGAGCAACGGGTTTCCCTTTATGTTTTCCGAAATTAAAAACCTCTATCCCTTTTTCTTTTACAAATCTTCTGGCAAAATCTACAATATCATCTTCTCCAGTAAATTTAACGATGCTTTCTACACTGTCTCCAATTTGTGGATAGCGTTCTAATTGTGCTTCCAGCACTTCCCAGGTTGCAGTAGCATCTGCTTCAGCTCCATGAGCCCCTTCCAAAGTTTTGCTACAATAAAATTTATAGGCAGCGCTTAATGTACGCTGTTCCATCATATGAAATATTTTTTGAACATCCACTAATCGCTTTCCATCAACAGAGTATTCAATTCCAGCGCGTAGAAATTCTTCTAATAACATAGGGATATCAAACCGATTACTATTGTATCCTCCTAAATCTGCACCTTCTATAAATTGCTTTACCTCATTTGAAATTTGTTTGAAACTCGGAGCATCTTTTACCATTACATCCGTAATTCCATGTATCGCACTTGATGAAGCAGGAATGGGCATTAGAGGGTTGATCAATTTTCTCTTCACCAATTTAGTGCCATCGGGAGAAATTTTTACGATCGCTAATTCTACAATTCTATCTGTAGTAATATTGATTCCGGTTGTTTCCAAATCGATAAAAGCGATTGGTCTGGTTAATTGTAATTTCATATTAGCGATAATAAGTTCACTGATTAATGGGTAACACGTTCTGCGAAAGTAAGCATATCTAGGCCATCATAATTGCCACTACTCATCAAAACAATATTTGAATTGGTAAAATCATTATTGGTTAACCAATCTTCCAATTGTTTTTTATCGTTCATTACAAGTAATCCAGGCTGATTAAAACCATTGCGAATTTTATCAATTGGCAAATCTGGCAATCGTTTTATTTCCAAAGCATGTTTTGAATAAAATACAATTGCCACATCTGCTTTACTTAGCGCTCCATTGTATTCGCTCATGAATTGCTCATTTAAACTGCTGAAAGTATGAAGCTCCAGAATGCCAATCAATTTCCGATCAGGGTATTGTTGCTTTAATGCTTCAATTGTTGCTTTCACTTTACTTGGAGCATGCGCAAAATCGCGATAAATATTAATGGTATCATTGGAAGCGAGTAACTCTAATCTTTTAGAAGCACCAGTAAAATCGGCTATCGCTTTTACAAAATCTGTAGCACTAACTCCAATTTCTTTACACGCATAAAAAGCGGCGTAAAGATTCATTAAGTTATGGTTTCCAAATACTTTTAAATCAGTAGAAATCCCCTCAATAGTTACAGATGTTTTTCCGTTTATAATGCCATGAATAGGCACTTCGTATGATTGATATCGAATATCAGAACGATGACATTCCTTCACCAATTGATCCAATACTTTATCAGAACTATTATAAATGAGTAACCCTCCTGATTCAATCTTTGAAATGAAAATGCGGAATTGATCTAAATAAAAATCAAAAGTGGGGAATACATTAATATGATCCCATGCAATTCCAGTAAGGATTGCAATATGAGGAAAAAGAAAATGAAATTTTGGTTTTTTTTCAATTGCGCTTGCAGGATATTCATCTCCCTCACAAACAATAATTGGTGCATTGGTAATATTTACTGACTGATCGAAGCCATTGAGTTTCGCCCCTACTAAATAATCAAAATCAAAATGCAATTTATTTAGAACGTGCATGATCATACTCGTGGTAGTGGTTTTACCATGGCTCCCCCCTACCACTATTCTCTTTTTCAGTTGACTTTCGTGATAAATATATTCTGGGAAACTATAAATCTTCAAACCCAGTTCTATAGCTTTTTGCAATTCCGGGTTATCATTACGGGCATGCATACCCAAAATAATGGCATCGATATCAGTAGTTATTAAATTGGGCTGCCACCCCATATTTAAAGGAAGTATCCCCTCATTCAATAAATTTGTCCTCGAAGGTTCAAAAATTTCGTCATCTGTACCCGTTACCTGATATCCTTTACGATGTAAGGCGATAGCCAGTTGATGCATCACACTTCCTCCAATTGATATAAAATGTACCTTCATATTAGATTTTTATGCCTCGTATTTGAAATTTTAACAATTATAACAGGCTTACAAGGCAACAATTCACAATGAAACTTTATCTTTACCGTTATAAGACTGTATAAAAATACAGTCAATTACTTTATCAAACTCTACCCATGAAAAAAATCACCTGTCTGCTGATAATCCTAGGATTTACAATGGCTATCTGCTCATCATGTGTTTCATCTCGCGGAAATGGTTGCCCAACTACCAATAAGAATTTCTTTAAAGGCAGATAAGGCCAACGCTAAATATCATTGAAATAAGTATGAATTGGATTCCTCTAACTTCTGAAGATCAATTGTTGAATATTGTTGCAAACTCCTCAGAAAAGCCTCAGGTTATTTTTAAACATAGTACTCGTTGTAGCACCAGTAGCATGATTTTAAACAGACTTGAAAGATCTGAATCCTCAGATGCTGTAGATTTTTACTTTCTCGACTTAATACAATACCGCTCTATTTCCGCTAAAGTTGCAGAAATGTTCCATGTAGCACATGAATCACCTCAGGCATTAGTGATAAAAAATGGAACCTGCACTTTCGACGAAAGCCATTTTGCTATTAAAATGGACGAAATTTTAGAACAATCTGTTCTATAGCAGCTATAGTTTATTGGATAGCCATTTCTTAAAAGATAATTTCAATTCATTGTATAGTTTTTGATTAGTGAGCATCTTGTCTCTAATCTCATATTCGTCATCTGCTTTTTTCTGTTGCAATAAGCGATTATTAATATCTTTTTCCAGCTCTGATATCAATTTCTCCTGTGCTTTCACATCATTTTTCAATGAGTTGATAAAGCTTCTCTGTATGATAAATTGGTTCTGAAAATGTTCAACTTCACCTCTACTTTTATGATCTGTTAGTGATACAATTACTGCAGCCAGGTATTTGTCTAAAATGTCAATTTCTTGTTTCCAAAAAGTCATCTCTGTCAACCACAGTTCATGGTCGAAATGTAATTCTCGAATTGATTTGTTATTGATAATCATTATGGGGTTTATTTGTTTCCTTAAAGTTCTAAGATTTTTTCTAATTGTTGGATGATAAAAATCAGTTTTGACAATCTTATCTTATGTTTACTGAAGATTTAGTGGTCGTATACATAATTTAAATAGTATGGAAATTATAGGCTTTATCGCTGCCTTAGTGATTGGCATTTCCTTGGGTTTGATTGGAGGTGGGGGTTCCATACTTACGATACCATTGTTAGTCTACCTTTTTCATATACAACCAACCATCGCCACGGGGTATTCCTTATTTATTGTGGGTGTAAGTAGTCTTGCCGGAGCATATAACAGTTATCGCAATGGCAATATTCATTTTAAAGCGGTATTTTATTTTGGTATCAGTTCTATCATTACCGTGGTTCTAATACGCCGATTGTTAATACCATTAATTCCAGAGCATCTCTTCAGATTTGGCAATCTGGAAGTAACCCGTTCTTTTTTGACGATGATCTTATTGGCATTAGTTATGATCACCGCCTCATTTAAAATGATATTCAAACCGCCCCCTCTCAATACTAATAAAAACTATCGAATACCTTATGGAAGTGCTATCTTAAGAGGTATTCAAATAGGAATACTCACAGGCCTCCTTGGTGCTGGTGGTGGATTTTTAATTATTCCTGTATTGATATTTTCTTTTCAACTTCCGATGAAAAAAGCTATTGGAAGTTCTTTATTAATCATTGCATTAAATGCACTGTTTGGATTTGTTAGTGATGTATCTCAGTATGATATTCATTGGAAACTACTGCTCATTATTACCCTAAATGCAGTTATTGGAACATTTATAGGAAATGCTATTGGCTTAAAAATGTCGGGAGAAAAACTGAAGAAAGGCTTTGGAATTTTTGTTTTACTGGCCGGTATTTATATTATCCTTCACGAATTATTTATAAAGTAACAGCTGACAAATGTCATTGCAGGCCTTCCCTAGAAAGACCAATTTTACCGGGAAAATAATTTCCCATGCAAATCGAACAAATTTATACCGGTTGTCTAGCACAGGGTGCTTACTATATAGAAAGTGATGGCGAGGCAGTAGTGATTGATCCACTTCGTGATATTGACAATTATCTTGCAAAAGCCAAAAGGAATAATGCTAAGATCACCTATGTTTTCGAAACACATTTTCATGCAGACTTTGTTTCAGGACATATGGATCTTTCAAAAGCAACTGGAGCTACAATTGTATATGGACCAACAGCAGTGCCAGGTTTTGAGGCTAAAGTGGCTTTTGACGGAGAAAAATTTAGAGTAGGAAAATTAGTATTTGAATTATTACATACCCCCGGCCATACTTTAGAAAGTTGCTGTTATTTGATGTACGATGAAACAGGTAAACCAAGCGCACTTTTTTCTGGAGATACTATTTTTATTGGAGATGTAGGCCGACCAGATCTTGCACAAAAAGCAGCCAATCAAACACTAGAAGAATTAGCAGGTTTATTATTTGATTCTATCAGAACAAAAATTTTACCATTAGCGGATGATATTGTTGTTTATCCAGCACATGGCGCAGGAAGTGCTTGTGGAAAAAAATTAAGTTCTGAAACAATTGATACGCTTGGACATCAAAAAGCAACCAATTATGCCATGCGTGCCGATATGTCGAAGGACGAATTTGTAAAAGAAGTAACAGAAGGATTAGTGGCGCCTCCAGGATATTTTCCTTTTAATGTTCAAATGAATAAACAAGGATATGAAAGTATTGATACAGTTCTTGAAAGAGGTTGTAAAGCTTTAAGTGCAAACGCATTTGAAGCAGCTGCGGATGACACAGAAGCAATCATCATTGATACCAGAAAAGGATTAGAATTTGGAAATGGTTTTATTCCGGGGTCTATCAATATTGGAATTGACGGAAGCTTTGCTGTATGGGTTGGTGCACTGATTAAAAATGTTTCTCAACCTATACTACTAGTAACTGAAGAGGGTAGGGAAATTGAAGTAGTAACCCGTTTAGCCAGAGTAGGATTTGATCATGCATTTGGATATTTAAAAGGAGGCTTTGAAGCCTGGAAACAAGCAGGAAAAGAATATGATCAAATCGAAACGATTGATGCTAATAAATTGGCAGAAATTTATCAGGAACAGGATCCCCATCAAATTATTGACGTTCGTAAAAAAAGTGAATTTGATACAGAACATCTTCTTGGTGTAACCAATAGTCCTCTTGATTTTATTGATGAAAGCAAACAAATCTTCGATCCGAATAAATCCTATTATATCCATTGTGCAGGTGGTTACCGTTCCATGATTTATACTTCCATTATGCGCGCCAGAGGTTACCAAAATCTTATAAATTGTTCAGCAGGATTTAATGAATTAAAAGGTACAGGAAAATTTCAAGTGTCTACATACAGTCAGCAAAACACCCAACTTTAAAGCGTATAAACACTTGGTTCGTTTTCGATTTGCTATTTATATTTTTTCTACTATTTTTGTAGACTAAATTGGACGCACATGATTGAATGGATCAAACAGCCCTGGCCCTGGTATGTAGCCGGCCCATTAATAGGACTAACAGTACCTGCGCTTTTATTAATAGGTAACAAAAGGTTTGGCATTTCAAGTTCTTTACGTCATATCTGTGCGGCATGTTTTCCTGCAGACATTCATTATTTCAAATACGATTGGAAAAAGGAGATATGGAATCTTTTTTTTGTAGCTGGTATTTTTTTAGGGGGATTAATTGCTGCACAATTGCTAGCGAACCCACAACCCATTCATGTTAATCCTGATTTAGTAACTGAATTAAAAAGTTATGGCATTACAGATTATAGTCAATTAATCCCTACTGAAATTTTCAATTGGGGAAGTCTGTTGCATCTAAAGGGTTGGCTGCTCATGGTATTAGGTGGCTTCCTGGTAGGCTTTGGCACCAGATATGCAGGAGGTTGTACTTCTGGTCATTCCATCACAGGATTAAGTAATCTTCAATGGCCTTCATTAGTTGCCACCATTTGTTTTATGGCAGGTGGATTTATCATGGCAAACCTTATTTTACCTTTTATACTCCGATAATATATGTCAAAGAATATACCTGAAAACGATTTTGAATTACGCTCATTGGATGCTACCTGTTTAAACGAAAGTGAATTGGTTCATCCTTATTGGTACAATTTAAAATATTTAATTGTTGGAATTATTTTTGGAATTGTTTTTGTGAAAGCAGAAATTATTTCCTGGTTCCGCATTCAAGAAATGTTTCGTCTACAAAGTTTTCATATGTATGGAGTAATTGGTTCTGCGGTAGTAGTAGGAGCCATCTCGGTATTTATCATTAAGAAATTCAAAATCAAAACTATTTATGGCGAGCCCATTCAGTTTGAAGAAAAGAAATTCAATGTGGGTCAAATTTATGGTGGCTTATTGTTTGGTTTAGGCTGGGCCATCACGGGTGCATGTCCTGGTCCATTATTTGCTCAAATAGGTACGGGTATATCAGTTACAATTGTAACTTTATTGAGCGCGATTGCAGGAACCTGGGTTTACGGATTGGTTCGCAATAAAATTCCGCACTAATTTGAATGAAGTATTGGAGAGTCCTCTCTTTTTTCTTGGTTGTTTTTATCGCCTTGTTTTCTCTGTTCAGAAAAAGCAAAACAGATCCTATTCTCCAAACAGTAGTGAATGATACTGCAAATTGTTGGACCGGAGCTGGTCCTTATCAGATACCCGTTGATAGCTCAGGGAGTTTGATCCGGTACGGTTTTCAATTAATTAGTAACACCTCTAAATTTCTTGGTCCCAAAGGATCTGTTTCACACAGTACCAATGGCATGAATTGTCAGAATTGTCACTTAGAAGCTGGTACCAAACCATGGGGCAATAATTATGGTGCTGTAGCATCACAATATCCAAAAATAAGAGCCCGGAGTGGTAAGCTAGAATCAATAGAAATGAGGGTAAACGATTGTTTACAGAGAAGTTTAAATGGAAATCCTACAGACAGTTCAAGTAAAGAAATGAGGGCTATGGTTGCCTATATTAAATGGTTGGGCAAAGAAATCCCCAAGGGCGAAAAACCAAAAGGAACGGGCATTCAAGATTTACCTTTTTTATCCAGAGCTGCTGATCCTTATAAAGGTCAACAAAACTATTTTATCAGTTGCTCCAAATGCCATGGTATGAATGGGGAAGGAATGCCAGCATTAAATGGAATTGGATTTATGTATCCCCCACTCTGGGGAAATAACAGTTATAACGATGCTGCAGGAATTTTTCGTTTGTCGAGATTTGCAGGGTTTATTAAAAACAATATGCCTAACCCCGTTAATTACCATCATCCGGCCATTAGTAATGAAGCTGCATGGGATATTGCTGCATTTGTAAATTCCCAACCCAGGCCACATAAAGATCAATCAAAAGATTGGCCTGATATTTCAAAAAAACCAGTTGATTGTCCGATAGGTCCTTATGTTGATAGCTATACAGAAAAACAACACAAGTATGGCCCATTTACTTTTAATACAAAATCAGTTAAAAAATAAAACGCACTTTTGTAGCATGATTAATATCAATTTTATGAAAAAATATATTTTCATTGCAGGCTTTATTTGTTGCAGTTTTAATTCCAAGGCACAGGATATTGGGCAAATTATTGCAGGCTCATTAACAGACGCAAATAAATATGCCACTGACTATTTTAGACCCTTCGCAGAAGGTGAAATTCATAACCTTTCAAGGGGGTGGTATTCAACTGCAAGAACCCATAAGTTTTTGGGATTTGATATTTCTATCAATGGCCAGTTTGCCATCATCCCAAAAGAGAAAGAAAGTTTCACTTTCAATAATGCAGATTATTCAAGTATGAAATTAAGTGGCACGGCTAGTTCTGCCGCATTACCCACCTTAATGGGTGGAACAAGTTCCCAGGTAATCAATGTGAATAGTACGGTAAATGGACAACCCGTTTCCACCAGTTTTGCAGCTCCAAAAGGTATCGGTGAAGATTTGAAAAAAAATATTTCATTTTTACCTGTTTCTACCCCTTTACCTGTTGTTCAGATTGGTTTAGGTTTAATAAAAAATACAGATGTTAAATTGCGATATTTCCCTAAATCAGGTGCAGGGGGAGATTTAGAAATTGGCGTATTTGGCTTAGCAGTTCAACACGAATTTTCAAACTACCTTCCTTTTATTAAAAAAGTTCCTTTTTTACACCTTTCGGCTTTGGCTGCCTATAGTAAAATTGATGCCAGTATCAAGCCCACATTTAATACTGGTTCATCAGTTCAGAGTAGCAATTCAGTTGCAGGATATAATATTACAGCATTTACTTTACAAGGAATTGCTTCCGTTAAATTCTCATTATTAGAATTGTACACCTCTATTGGATATGCATCTGGAACTTCGAAAATAAAATTAGCAGGAGATTATACCATTACTTATAATACGGGGTTAACTCCTCCAAATGACAAATCAACAACAACTCAAAAAGATCCAATCTCTTTGGAATACAAAGGCAGCGGTTTTACAAATACATGGGGAGCAAGATTAAATTTGACGATTCTAAAAGTATATGCAGACTATACTTTTGCAAAATATAATACTGTTGGTTTAGGCATTGCTATAGCTGTTAGATAATTGAAATATGTGGTCTATTAAAAAGAAGTATTTTAACGAATACTTCTTTTTAATACCCAGTCATTTTGCAGATCATCACCTAATAAAAAAGTACTTTCAGCAAAGATTTCAAAACCATTTTTCTGATAAAACTGAAGTGCTCTTTTATTTTCTTTCCAGGCAATTAACCAAAGCCAGTCTTTTGACTTTTCTTGTGCAAAGTCAATCGCAGTCTGCAACAGCGACTTCCCTACTGATTTACCAATAAAGGGTTTGCTAACATAAATTCTTGAGATTTCTAATGCTTGTGTTCCAACTAATTGTGGATGATTTGCATCTTTTAATTTTAAGTAGCCTGCTACTTCGCCGTCTATATAAGCAAGAAAAAAATGATTGCCCTCAACTCCTACTTCTTCCATCAACAAAGTTTTACTGAATTGCTGGGTCATAAATTTGGCCATATTCGCTGCGGTATTTTCTGCAGCATAAGTATCATAAAAAGTTTCTCTGCTGATGATGGCAATTAACTTTGCATCTTCTTTTCCAGCACTAACAATTTTAATATCTAACATCTTTCAAAGAAAAGGAATTATTAAGCAAGTTCAATTATCAAGGCACTAGCACCACCACCTCCATTACAAATTCCAGCAGCGCCTATTTTGCCGGCGTTTTGTTTTAATACATGAATTAACGTTACTACAATCCTTGCACCACTGCATCCCAGTGCATGCCCTAATGATACGGCACCACCATTTACATTTACTTTTGCTGGATCTAATTTCATTTTCTGAGTGTTTATAATTCCTACCACTGAAAATGCTTCATTCAATTCTACGAAGTCAACATCACTCATGTGCAAACCTGCTTTTTGAACGGCTTTAGGAACAGCAAGTGATGGTGTAGTTGTAAACCATTCTGGAGCTTGTTCCGCATCAGCGTAACTGCGAATAATAGCCAAAGGCTTTATACCCATTGCGTCAGCTTTTTCTTTACTCATAAGTACTAAAGCAGCTGCACCATCATTCATAGTAGATGCGTTTGCTGCCGTAACAGTTCCATCTTTAATAAATGCTGGTTTTAAATCAGGGATCTTATCAAATTTTACATTGAATGCTTCCTCATCTTTTTGAAATAAAATAGGATCTCCTTTTTTCTGCGGTATCGATACTGGAACAATTTCTTCATCGAATAAACCTTTGTTCCATGCGGTCTGACTTCTTTTGTAACTTTCTATTGCAAAAGCATCCTGTTCTTCCCTGCTGATATGAAATTCTTTGGCACATAATTCAGCAGAATTTCCCATCGCATAATTATGATACACATCCGTTAACCCATCTTTAGCCAAACCATCAATGAGTGATACATTGCCATATTTATTACCCCATCGCATATTTGCACTATAAAATGGAACATTGCTCATACTTTCCATGCCACCAGCTACAATAATATCTGCGTCTCCTAATAAAATTGATTGTGCGCCTTGCATGATGGCTTTCATACCACTGGCACAAACCTTATTTACAGTAGTGCATATCACGCTATCTGGAAGTCCCGCAAACTTCGAGGCTTGACGTGCAGGTGCCTGACCAAGGTTTGCTTGTATCACCGATCCCATCAACACTTCCTGTACATCACCAGGCTGAATACCTGCTCTTTCAACTGCAGCCTTAATAGCTATTGCTCCAAGCTGAGTAGCTGAAAAATCTTTTAAGCTGCCCCCAAAACTTCCTGTTGGAGTACGCACAGCAGAGACGATATAAACAGTTCTATTATTCATATTTCCTAAATTATACGCAAAGATAATTCAAAGCCCTAACAAACGTTAGCCTGTTTAAAAATGTAATTATCTTATGATAGTTCTGTATCAGGTTTTGATTCATCACTTAAAGGAACTTTACCTCGATTTGATCTAATCACACGCGAGTACAAAGAGATTTCTTTGTCGAATAAAAACCGAACAAACAGTTTGGTCCAGGATGTATGATAGTTTAGCGTATCATAAAATGCTGCAGCATCCTTTCTAATTTGGGGTAATTTATTCCATGGCACAGATGGAAAATCATGATGCTCATTATGGTATCCCACATTAAAAGCAACTGTATTGAAAGGACCATAATAACTATGTGTTTCTTGTTCACCACCAATTAAATAATGTTCTTGAATCCATCTGGCTCCAAGGGGATGTAATCCAACAGAAAAAAAGAAACTAGCAATTAAATAAATGATTGATTTTGTTCCCAAAAAATAAATCACTAATCCAACGAAAAGCAATTGCACCAACAAGTTCAGCGCAATCCATTTATCGAAAGGTTTGATTTCTCTAAGTCTTGATAAACGAAATACTTGAAATATGGGATAGAATAATAACCATATTATTTTTCCAATAAAAAAGTTATCAATTAATTTGGCTTCCCATTCATTTGGCAGGTCTCCATCTAATTCCATCACACCTTGAAATGAATGATGTTTGATATGGTAACGTTCAAACGAAACGGAGCTTGGAAATACCTGGGGAATATTGGCTAATATTCCTGAAAGGCGATTTGCCAAAGGTCTTTTAAAGATCAATCGATGCGAACATTCGTGTATCATTACAAATAATGCATGATCCACAAAAGCCCCAATTACATAAGCAATGCCTAACACCCACCACCAGGATTGATCCCTCAAGATCCAACACAAAATCAATTGCAATGCAACTAAACCAACAATTACAAGAAATGTGATGGGATTCTTGCCAATCAATTTTCTAATTTCCGGATTAGTCTTCAAAATGGCTTTAGTACGTACACGATGGGGCTCTGGACTATTCGAATAAACGAATGTTTTAGATATGCTCATTCAGACAAGATAATCTAAAAACATATTGAATATCAATTATGTATCAATATCAATGAATTCGTTTCAATCAATGCCAATAAAATACAAAGGCACCCAAAATTTGGGTGCCTTCATTATTCAATCTGATATAGATTACTTCACTTCTTCAAACTCAGCATCAGTAACTGTTTCACCAGCTGCCTGCTGTGAACCCCCTGCATTTGCATGAGCTCCTGCATCAGCGCCCGGCTGTTCGCCTGCAGCTGCCTGTGCTTTATAGATCTCTTCGCTTGCTGCAGTCCACGCTGTATTCATTTCAGTCATTGCAGTATCAATTGCAGCAACGTCCTGATTTTTATGTGCTTCTTTTAATTTAGCTAAAGCGGTTTCAATTGGTGCTTTTTTATCTTCAGGAATTTTATCACCAAACTCTTTGAATTGCTTCTCTGTCTGGAAAATTAAACTATCTGCCTGATTGATTTTTTCTACACGCTCTCTTGCTAATTTATCTTCTGACTCATTAGCTTTTGCTTCAGCCTTCATTTTTTCTACTTCTTCTTTGCTCAAGCCGCTTCCAGCTTCGATACGAATCTTCTGCTCTTTTCCAGTTCCTTTATCTTTCGCACTTACATGTATCATACCGTTTGCATCGATATCAAAAGTTACTTCAATCTGAGGAACTCCTCTTGGTGCTGGCGGAATACCATCCAAGTTAAAAGTACCTAAGCTTTTATTTTGAGTAGCTAAAGGACGCTCACCTTGTAATACATGAATTTGTACGCCTGGTTGATTATCGCTAGCTGTAGAATAAACTTCTGTTTTCTTAGTAGGAATAGTTGTGTTTGATGTGATCATCGTTGTCATTACACCACCCATTGTTTCGATACCTAATCCTAATGGAGTAACATCTAATAACAATACGTCTTTGATATCACCACTTAACACAGCTCCCTGTATACCTGCACCAATTGCAACAACCTCATCCGGGTTAACACTCTTGTTAGGTTTTCTACCGAAGAATTTTTCTACGATTTCCTGTACTTTAGGAATACGTGTTGAACCACCTACTAAAATCACTTCATCAATTTGAGAAATATTGTAACCAGCATCTTTCAATGCAGCTTCACAAGGTTTCAAACAACGAGCAAATAAATTATCAGATAATGCTTCAAATTTAGCACGAGTTAATTTAACCACTAAGTGTTTAGGCACGCCATCCACTGCAGTGATATAAGGTAGATTGATTTCTGTTTCTGAAGAAGAACTCAATTCTACTTTCGCTTTTTCAGAAGCTTCTTTCAAACGTTGTAAAGCCATTGGATCTTTACGAAGATCAATTGCCTCCTGAGTCTTAAATTGATCAGCTAACCAATCCATAATTACTTTATCAAAATCATCACCACCTAAGTGTGTATCACCATTGGTTGATTTTACTTCGAAAACACCATCACCTAATTCAAGGATAGAAATATCGAAAGTACCACCACCCAAATCAAATACAGCAATCTTCTGATCTGTATGTTTCTTATCTAAACCATAAGCTAATGCAGCTGCAGTTGGTTCGTTCACAATTCTGCGAACATTTAAACCAGCAATCTCACCAGCTTCTTTAGTGGCCTGACGTTGTGCATCATTAAAGTATGCAGGTACAGTAATAACTGCTTCTGTAACTTCCTGACCCAAATAGTCTTCAGCTGTTTTTTTCATCTTCTGCAAAATCATTGCAGAGATTTCTTGCGGAGTATATAAACGATCATCGATCGCTACACGCACTGTATTGTTATCGCCTTTGGCTACTTTATAGCTCCAATGGCTAATTTCTTCAGTTACTTCGTCGAAACGACGACCCATAAAACGCTTCACACTACTAATGGTGTTTTGTGGATTCGTGATGGCCTGACGCTTAGCAGGATCTCCTACTTTACGCTCACCATTCTTTAAAAATGCCACAACTGAAGGGGTAGTTCTTCTACCTTCGTCATTTGCAATTACAACAGGCTCGTTTCCTTCCATTACAGATACGCAACTGTTGGTTGTTCCTAAGTCAATACCAATGATCTTTCCCATATAATATTTTTTTAATCTTTTCGCCCTTTTGGAGGACAACTTCCTACTGTCAATCACCATGCCATCGCCTATAAAATGCAAATTTGTCAGCAGAAGTCAGACATTTCAACCCATTTTATCAGAAGATTCCATACAATTATGCCAGATTGATGCTGCGGATAAGTCAGATGAACATAATAAACTGACTTGATTTAAGAATCCCCTAACCCTCAATTCCTTATTTTTAGGCATGCGCTTACTATTAACCCGGAGTATTTTAGTAATAGGTTTGATGGCTGTTTATCTCTATGGATATACGCAAACACTGAGCAGATTAAAAGCGGGTCAACTCATTTCGGAATCATTGGTAATTGAAAAGGATAATTATTTTATAGAAGCTAATAGCTCTCTTCAGTCGCCGCTCATTCATATTTCAGGAAAAAATCTGGTGATCGATTTTAACCAGAGTATTTTGAATGGCACAAACCATCCTGAGAGACCAGACCTGATGAAAGGACTTGCCATTCAAATCGATAAAGGGTCTGAGAACATTACTATAAAGAATTTACAGGTGCATGGTTATAAAATTGCATTATTGGCAGATAGTGTTTTAAAGTTATCGATTATCCATTGCGACTTTAGTTATAATTATCGCCCCCAATTATTCAGTGGAAGAGATCAAGAAGATGAACGAGATTGGATGAGTTACCATCATAATGAAGCGGACGAATGGAAAGAAAAAGGTGCCGGTATTTATTTAATCAATTGCAATAAAGCAACTATTAAAGACAATATTATCACAGGCAATCAGTGTGCTTTGTTGATGGTGAAATGCAATGATGCAAAAGTATTCGACAATAACTTTTCGTTTAACTCTGGCTTAGGTATTGGACTTTATCGATCCAGTAATAATTTTATTTATCACAATCGTTTAGATTTTAATATTCGGGGGTTTAGTTTAGGGAAATACCGACGTGGCCAGGATAGTGCAGGAATTTTAGTTTATGAACAGAGTAGTGAAAATGTATTTGCATATAATTCTGCCACGCATTCTGGTGACGGATTTTTTCTATGGGCAGGCCAGTCTACTTTGGATACAGGTATTGGTGGTTGCAATAATAATTTGATTTATGGCAATGATTTTTCTTATGCCTCTAATAATGGCATTGAAATAACTTTTAGCAGCAATAGCGTATTACATAATCGGATCTGGGGATGTGATTATGGCATCTGGGGTGGCTATAGTTTTGACAGTGATATCTCAGACAATAAAATCCTGCATAACCGCTATGGGATTGCCATTGAGCATGGACAAAATATCAATATCGCGCTGAATGAAATTAAATATAATGGAACTGCTTTGAAGCTTTGGTCGAACGAAAAGCAGGGAGTAGAGGCTTCTTATATTGCCCATCATAATACCAGAAGTGAAAATTACTGGATTGCATCCAACAGTATTGAACAAAATAAAACGGCTTATCATTTATATGGAACAGACACAGCAGTATTCAGTGGGAATAAAAAAATAGAAAATGAAATTGATTGGATAATTGGCGATCAGGTTACTGAAATTGATACCACCAGAGAATCGGAATTTTTAGATCTGGATTATCAAAAAGACAAAAAACTTTCAGCAATAAACTATACTGATATTCCGGAACAAGCCTTTCCTCAGGGGTTGCAAGAAATTAGAGTGAACGCATGGGGGCCTTATAATTTTCAATATCCCCTATTATGGTTAAAAGAAATAGATAGTAATCAAGTGTATCATTTTGAAGTACTGGGAAAAGCTGGTAATTGGGATATAGAAAAAATAAATGGATTTGAAATAATTCAACAAGGGGCTAATAAATTTCCTTCAATTATTCAAGCAAAAGCAATCAATGGAATCAAGGATAAAACAATTCGTTTAAATTATAGCGGACCAGAATTTGAGGATCAATTTGGAATCAAACAAAAGGCAAAGGATTCTTTCTTGTTTGAATTTAAAGAATAAAAAACTATCCCTCCTGAGGTTTAAATGTAAAATTCTTTTGACTCACATAGCTAAAAGCAACAACAAAAAAGGTAGTCAGTATTTTGGAAGGTGTTGGGTACCAGCCAAACAAGTCAACAAATATTTTCAGGAATGCATAATTGAGCAGCAGGCAACCAAAAACAACAGTAAAATATTTAGCCAACTGCGTTGCTTTTTTTACACTGGTCTCCTGAAACACCACATAACGGCTTAAATAAAATCCAATGGGAAATGTTACCATAAAGCCAATTAAAAAGGCTGCGATATGGGCCCCGATAGTTACAGAGCCAATATGAACAGGTGCTTTATGAAGAATGAAATTATAAGAAACGAAAAACAAACTAATATCTAAAACGGTATTAAACCCACCACAAGCTGCATAGCGAAAGGTTTGTAAAGGCATGATGTTTTTGAAGATCGGATAGAACAGATCTACTACACTGAGAATCAGGCTTCGTATATTTTCATGTAGCTTTCGCATTTACGCCGGCGAAGGTAGGCCTTAATTTGTTAGCTTTGCCATCCGAAAATGTTAAGAAAATGAGTGTTGTAGTAAAAATAAAGGATGCCGCTGTTCGATCAATAGATACTTTATATGGCGTAAGCTTGAGCGCTGAGCAGATACAGGTAAATGCCACCAAACCCGAATTTGAAGGTGATTATACGGTGGTTTTATTTGCATTTGTAAAGCAATTGAAAAAATCTCCAGACGCTCTAGGTCAGGAATTGGGGGAACATATTGTTGCACAAAACCCTACCCTATTTTCAGGTTTCAATGTAATTAAAGGTTTCTTAAATCTGGTAATCTCGAATCAGTTTTGGTTAGATTTTATTGATGGTCAAAAGAACAATCTACAATACGGCATTCAACCTAGCAATGGTAAAAAAGTAATGGTGGAATACAGTTCTCCCAACACCAATAAACCTTTGCACTTAGGTCATTTAAGAAATAACTTTTTAGGATGGAGTATTGCTGAAATTTTAAAAGCAAATGGATATGATGTTGCCAAAACATGTATTGTAAACGATCGTGGCGTGCATATTTGTAAGAGTATGATTGCCTGGCAACGCTATGGCAATGGAGCAACTCCTGCCAGTACCGGCATGAAGGGCGATCATTTTGTAGGTGACTATTATGTGAAGTTCAATGATGCCTATAAAGCTGAAGTAGCTGAATTAGTGGCCGGCGGTATGGAACCTGCAATTGCAGAAAAAGAAGCGCCAATCATGAAAGCCACACAACAGATGTTGTTAGACTGGGAGGCCAGTAAGCCTGAAGTGATGGAACTGTGGCGAACTATGAATGGCTGGGTGTATGAAGGATTTGATACTACTTACAAAAGAATTGGAAGCGATTTTGATAAAACCTATTATGAGAGTAATACTTATTTATTAGGAAAGGATTTAGTGGAAAGTGGATTAGAGAAAAAAGTATTCATTCAAAAAGATGATACCAGTGTATGGATCGATTTAACGGCTGATGGATTGGATGAAAAATTAGTGCGACGTAAAGATGGCACTTCTGTATACATGACACAGGATATAGGTTTGGCGGTTCATAAATACAATGAATTCAAAGCCGAACAAAGTATCTATGTAGTGGGCGATGAACAGAATTATCACTTCAAAGTTTTGAAACTGATCTGTCAGAAATTAGGTATACCTGCAGCTGATGGAATTTATCATTTAAGTTATGGCATGGTAGAATTACCCACAGGTAAAATGAAGAGCCGTGAAGGAACAGTAGTTGATGCAGATGATTTAGTGGATGCCATGGTAAATATCGCGCAACAAAAAACCGAAGAGCTTGGTAAAGTGAAAGACTTTACTTCAGATGAATTAGTAGAACTATATGATACCATCGGTTTAGGTGCATTGAAATTCTTTTTACTACGAGTTGATCCTAAAAAGAAAATGATTTTTAATCCGGAAGAGAGTATCGACTTTCATGGATTTACGGGTCCGTTTGTACAATATACCCATGCTCGTATTAAAAGTATTTTACGCAAACAAGAAGAAACCGTTTTACAAAATTTAATCACTGAAACATTACTTCCTCTTGAGTTAGAACTCACCAAACATTTGGAATTATTCCCTAGTATTTTGGCAGATGCAGCTAATGAGCACGATCCTTCTAAAGTGGCAATCTATGTGTTTGAATTAGCGAAAATATTTAATGGATTTTATACACAACATAGCATTGCAAATGCGGAAACTGAAGAAAAGAAATCTTTAAGAATTCATTTATCGAAACTCACTGCGCAAGTATTACAAAAGGGTATGTCGGTATTAGGAATTCGGGTTCCGGAAAGAATGTAAAAAATATAGTTTCCCATATACCTAACAATTGTTTGGTATATTTTTTCTAATAAAAGACCAAGATTTGTGCGCATCTATTGCATATATCGGTTTTATTAACAAAGAAAAGAATTCCGGCAACCAGGAAACCTAGCAGCGTAACAAAAAAAACTAAGGCAAAATACCAATCTGCCAATTGCTGCATACTATACTTTTAAATGAACATGAGGTTCCGAATTAACTCATATAATAAAATAAACAATTTAAACAAATATAAGTTTTAAATATACTAAAATAATCCACGGCTTTTGGTGAAGTATCCACGGGTAATCCATGGAGTATCCACGGAGTAAGTATGGAGTAAGGTTTATTTAGTTTATGACAACTGAGAAAGTCATTTTTTGCAATTCGAGCATCTTGTTCGGGTGTTACTTGCATATTATTTTAATCTTTCAAGTTGACCTTTTCGTTTTACCAGGTTTTTATAATCCCATTGAATGGTTCTTGATTTTTTGAGCCAGGTTTTCAAAGCTTTTGATTTTATTTCGGAAACATGGTTGTAAAAAACAGAAGCGTCTTTATATTTTTCTCCACGAATATTTAATCCATCTTCTTCAAAATCTGCCCCACTCCAAAACATCAATTTAATTCCATCCTTTTGTTTGCTAAATCCAACTATTGGGTTGCCTTCTAAAAACCAAACTGGGTGGCCATGCCAAATTTTACTTTCTGCATCGGTTAGTTCCTGATCAATAATTGATGTGAGCAGGTCGCAGATTGCTTTAAAATTTGCAGTTTGCTGGTTGTTGTATGCTTGTATTGATGCTATCACAGCTGATATAATTGTTAGCTATTTTGTAAGTTTTACACCATCGAGTATTGCTTTGTCAATGACTTCCATATGGATGTCTTTCAGCGTTTTGAAATTAATACAGTATCCCGTTACAGATGCCTTACCAATTGTTTTTGCATAGTTATCTGGCAAATACTTTTTATCTGCAATCCCCATAATATAAACTGAGATTCCCTTTGTATTGGCACTAATCCCAATTTGAAAAAATTCTTTGGTTTTTCCATCAGCATATTTTATGATCTGATTCCCATATCCAATATTGGGGTTAGAAACAACTTTGCCTTTTTCATCTTTCCCATCTAAGAACCACAATTGGGTGTTGGGCAATAATTGAAGTATGCGATGGTGCAACTGTTCTATTTCAGCACGTTTAGGATCAGGAAGGCTGTCAATATATTTTTGTATTTGATCT
>JBAXHC010000038.1:0-28324 GCA_037139075.1 Bacteroidota bacterium | reverse complement strand
TAAGCAACATGATGAACAGAATATTTGACTTTATGGACTACTTTTTTTCGGTAATCATATTTCTTTCAGGTGAAGAAGACGACGATATTATACCGATTGACCATATTTTGTAGTTTTTAGAGATGTAGAAAAAACAACTGTATATACCCGATTTAAATTAATATCATGGACACGATTACATGGAAACAAAAGTTTATCAATTTCCCGTTAACGAGAATTGTACTTGGACTAATAGTATGTTTTATTTCATTTATACTTGCACAGCAACTGGCAGGTAAAATACTAGACTTAACAACAATAAATAAAAACTATAGAAACCTGATAAAAGGTGTCTTTTCGTCTTCAGCAGTAATTAGCACCTATATCTATTATTTTGGAAAATTTGAAAAAAGAAACATAAAAGAATTTTCAGTAAATGGCATTACTAAATCTGTTATTATCGGAATACTAGTAGGGGCAGTATTGCAAGGGTTGACAATATTGGTGATAGTTTTATCTGGTGGTTTTGAAATTGTATCTGTTAATGCTGTTTCCAATATGATCACTCCTTTAGCAATAGCTTTTAGTGTTGCCATTTTTGAAGAAATTTTAATTCGAGGAATCATTTTTCGAATCATGGAAGAAAAATTAGGCAGTTATATTTCATTATTAATTTCTGCCATGATTTTTGGTGCATTACATTTAGCCAATCCAAATAGTACAATAATATCTGCATTGTGTGTTGGCGTAGAAGCAGGAGTTTTACTGGGTGTTGCATTCATCTATACAAGAAATCTATGGTTTCCAATTGCGATACATTTTGCTTGGAATTTTGTGCAATCAGGAATTTTTGGAGCAATAACTTCCGGTAACGAAAAAAGTAGCAGTTTGCTTACAACTAAAATAACAGGTCTTCCAATGATTACCGGTGGAGAATTTGGACCAGAGGGAACAATACAAGCAATAGCCTTTTGTTTTTTGGCTTCATTTATTTTATTGCAGTTATGTAAAAACAGAATTATCAAACCATTTTGGGTTGTGAAATCATCAATTATGTAACCACTTTAAGTGGTTGGAATCTACTTTTGAGTTACAATTTTGCAGATATATCTGCCCAGTTTGCATAACATTTTATTTGAAACAAGAAAAAATTACGTCATTCGAACAATGAAAACAAGAATAGCAACACTGTTTGCAATTAATTTTATTATTCTAATTGCTAATGCACAAGAAAGCATTAAAGGGATTGACACACTTATTGAAAAGGCTGTTAAGATAAACCGCTTTAATGGCACTGTATTGGTTAGTAAAAATGGTAAGATAATTTATGAAAAAGCCTATGGATACCAGGATGCAGAAAAGCATATTCTTAACACCCCTAACACTATCTACCAAATTGGATCAACAACAAAAGAATTTACAGCTGCTGTTATTTTAAAATTGGCAGAACAGCATAAACTAAGTTTGGATGACAAGCTTAGTAAGTATTTCCCCGACTATAAAAGGGGGAATGAAATTACCATTAAACATCTGCTAACGCATACTTCTGGCATATATGAAATATTAAGGGACTATAATGCAGTAATGGAAAGTACTGTACCAAGAAGTAAAGAGCGAATGCTTTCTTACTTTATTAATAAACCTTTGGATTTTGCTCCCGGCACACAATACTCTTACTGCAATTCAGGCTATATTCTCTTGGGTTTAATTATTGAAAAAATAACAGGGCAATCATATCAGCATGTTGTTAGAGAATTTATTCTAAAACCTTTAAAAATGACACATACAGGTTTTGATTTTGAAGGATTAAACAATTCTGATAAAGCAGTAGGTTATACTAAATATACCCAAAAAATACACGAAGCTTCGGTCCCATGGGATTCTACAGCTACTTATTCGGCAGGTTCATTATACAGCACAGTTGAAGATCTATATTTATGGCACAAGGGTTTATTGAATTATAAAGTTTATAATAAATCGAGTATGGAAGAAGCCACTACACCCTTTTTAGAAGGATATGGTTTGGGCTGCTGGATTGATACTTTATACAAAAAGAAAATTGTTTCACATGGTGGAAATATTCTTGGATTTACGGGTTATTTCGGAAGGATACAGGAAGACGATGTAGTAGTGATTTTATTGAACAATATTTACAATCACCAGATTGAATCTATTGGCCTTTCCATCTTTGCGATTCTTTACAACAAGCCTTATTCATATTTTGATGAAATTAAGCTCACACCTGCGGAATTGGAAAAATATGTAGGCGAATATGAAGTTAATGCTGATTACAAAGTGACCATTAGCCTTGTCGGAGATCAGTTGTTTATACAAAGAAATAACCAGCCATCGATTGAACTATTTGCTTACCAGAATAATTCTTTTTTTCAAAAAGATGATGATATTAGGGTATCGTTTCAAAAAGAAAATGGAATCGCTAATAAAATAATTATTAAGGAAGGGTTAAATACCAAGAAAGGGGATAAAATCTTTAAGTAACAGGTATTCTAATAATTACTGGTGAAGAATTTGTTTCCTAAAGAACAATTCAAGCTATATCTTTTTTACTTTTTGGATTACTCTTTTTTTTAAAACAAATAATTTCTTATGACAGATAGCTTAGATAAGATTAAAAAGCAAATACGCCTTTTATCAGTATATGCGATGGTTTCATCCTTTTTACTATTAATTGCCATGTTCCAAATTTTTAAAATGGACAGAAAGACCAAAAATTTAACAGTAGAGGAACTAACTGCAAATCGGATAAATATTGTTGAACCAAATGGACAACCCAGATTAGTCCTTTCCAATGTTGAAAAATCACCCGCAAATTTGAATCATGGAAAACCTTTTGGAATTCCAGGAGGTAATCGTGGTGGTTTAATATTTTATGATGACGAGGCGACTGAATGTGGAGGGCTTGTATTTTCAGGAAGAAAAGATAGTAGTGGAAAATATTTTGCATCAGGACATTTTTCTTTTGACCAATACAATCAAAATCAAGTTCTGTATTTACAATATCTTGATGATAACGGAGATAGGAAAACAGGTTTATATGTAGATGATTGGCATAACAGTCCAGCTTACCCCGAGTTTCGGCATACATACAAGGAAACAGAAAAATTACCAAATAGCCCCGAGAGAGATGCTAAACTCAAGCAACTACTGGAGCCAGTTAATGGTGAGCCTGCCTTTGCCCATCGGGTTTTTATTGGTAAGGACTCAGAAAAATCAGCATTAATTAACTTGGCAGATAAAAAAGGGAAGACAAGGATTCAGCTCATTGTTGATTCTACAGGAGAAGCAAAAATAAATTTTCTCGACGCTACAGGCAAAGTTGTTTATAGTTTACCCAATAAAGAAAATCACTAAAAAAAGTAGTAAACATCAGTAGTTCCTGCAGACATTCATCAATTTAAAGAGTGAAAAACTTGAAAAAAGCGAATAAAGAAAACTATAGGCAACTTCTAATCGACAAAATAGAAGGATTAGTTGAACAAAGAGAAGTAACTATCGGAACAATTAAAACGACCTTCTTGTTATGTGGGAATGGGGAACCTGTCATTTTCCTGCATGGAGCTGGTGCAGGTGCTGTTACTTGGTATCCATCAATAAATGCTATCTCTAAAAATTTTCAAGTAATAGCACCAGATATAGTTGGATATGGAGAATCTGATAAACCTGATGCACCTTATAATAGACCTTATTTTTCTAATTGGCTCAAAGACTTCCTAAAAGAATTGAAAATATCAAAGGCCCATATTGTCGGATTGTCTCAAGGTGGCGCCATTGCATTGCAGTTTGCTATAGACAATGCTGAAATGGTTAATAAACTTGTTTTAGTTGACTCTGCAGGTTTAGGTGCAAAAGTTTCTTTTTGGCCTTTAATTGGAACAATATGGATGAATAGTTTTCCATCATCAATGGCAAATCGTTTTAATTCGCGTTATATACTTCATAAACCCATAAACAGAGACCCGAACCATAGTAGCTACTCAATAGCCGTTCTCAAATATAAAGGAGGAAAAAATGCATTTAAGCAGGGACGTGGAACCGCAGTATCTAAAATACCCGAAGAATTATTAAAGCAAATAGAAAATGAAACATTGATCATTTGGGGGAAAGATGATCAATTATTTCCTGTTGAATATGGTGAAGCAGCAGCTAAAATTATCCCAAATGCAAAGCTTCATATAATTCAAAATGCTGGACATTTACCGTTAATGGATCAACCAGAAAATTTCAATAAAACTCTGTATGATTTTTTAATAAGCGAATAAAAAACTGCAAGCAAAATAAGGATTTGCAAAAGCAGGTATGGACAATATAATTTCGGCATTAGCATCATTAGTTCCGACAGACATTAATAAATTTGGCTTTTATTTCTTAACTAAATAAGCGCTACATCTGAAATAAGGGTATGTTCT
This sequence comes from Bacteroidota bacterium, assembly GCA_037139075.1. Classification (GTDB taxonomy): domain Bacteria; phylum Bacteroidota; class Bacteroidia; order Chitinophagales; family Chitinophagaceae; genus Sediminibacterium. The sequence continues at coordinate 23,918 of JBAXHC010000038.1, read as the reverse complement.
TGCTTTTCCTACAATAAATAAGACCTTACGTCAAAAAAAAATTATAACTTATAAGACTTAGATTAGGTTTGTTGTAGGTAAATATTTAGAAACATTTCATTATATTTTGATTGCTGTTTTAAGCTTAAAATTGTTGTATGACTAAAATACCAATAAGGCAAATAAAATCAAAACCCAAAGAACCGAATTTAGTTGGCAGCTTTAATATAAGAAGTATTCATGAGTTACTTGATGGAGAAGATTTGATTCAGGAACTCCATAGGCATGATTTTTTTTATATTTTACTTTTAAAAAAGGGATCAGGATTTCATGAAATTGACTTTATTGAATATAAGGTTTGTAATTATTCTATTTTTTTTATGCGACCTGGGCAAGTGCATCAAATTACTTTACGTGCTGGAAGTACAGGTTATCTAATGCAATTTAATTCGAATTTCTATTACCCTAATGATAAGACTTCTAGCCAATTATTACAAAAGGCTAGTACTAAAAATCTTTGTCAATTAGATGCACAAAGAGTAAAAAAAATACTTGGAATATTAGCATTTATATTTCAAGAAGATTCAGAAAAACAAGAAGGATATTTAGAAGTAATTAAGTCTAGTATGAGTATTTTCTTTATCGAACTAGTTAGACATCGTCAAAATAAAAATAGTTCTTTAAATGAGCATAGTTCATATTCACAGTTGCAACTTGAGAAATTTGTTGATTTAATTGAGACTCATATTTTCGAATATAAGCAGGTATCTAAATATGCAGAAATGCTACATCTTTCAACTTATCAGCTCAATGCGATTACTAAAACTACACTCAATAAAACAGCATCAGACTTAATAAATGAGTATATGATTTTAGAAGCTAAAAGGAATTTACTTGCAACTTCTAATCTGGTTAATCAAATTGCAGATGATCTTGGACATGAGGATGTTTCTTATTTTATCAGATTCTTCAAAAAACATACAGGTTATTCTCCTGAGGCGTTCCGTCAAAATTTTAAATAAGTCCTATTTAACTCCATTTTTATCCTACTTGTTGCATACAATCGAAAGTACTTTTGATGAATCAATAATTCAAAAAAGTAACTTATATGAAAACAAAAATGAAAATGATAGCAGCATTAAGAATATGGGTAGTAATATATCCTTCAATCACATTATTTTTTTATTTGTTTGGAAAACAATTAGCACAATTGCCTTTATATCAAAGAACATTATTTCTAACTATTTCATTAGTGCCATGGATTGTATTTGTTGGACTTCCATTTTTAGATATGGTAGTTGGATTATTAATGCCCAAAAAAAGTAAGTTGTAAAATTATTTTAGTTAATCAAATTAAACTAAATAATACAAGGTACTAAATATAAAATGTCATGGGGAAAGTTAAACCGATAAAAAAAATTGCTAGAATAGTTGGAGTATTATATTTAGCTGGTATGTTGTTTGGTATTTTTGGAAATATACTTATTCAATCAATTTTTAATCAACCAGATTATCTTTCTTTGATTCCTTCAAATAGTCTTAAGCTTACAATAGGTGCAATTTTTCTATTGATGACTTCGGTATGGGACGCATCTCATGGAATATTAATGTTCCCTATTTTGAAGAACTATAACGAGCGTTTTGCTTATGGGTATTTGAGTTTTAGAATCATTAATGCAACATTTCTTGCACTTCAAGTATTGTTTATTTTAGTTCAATTTTCAATTTCTAAAGAGTATCCCCTTGCTGATTATCAATTTAGAAATGCTTTGCAATCTTTTAGCCGGTTGTATTTAAATCTTAACGAATATGCATACCAGATTGCCATGATCTTTGTTGGATTAGCTTCAATTTTTCTTTGCTATATACTTTATAAGGCCAATTTAGTTCCAAAGTTTATTTCTTTATGGGGTTTATTCGGGTATTTGACTATTTTCTTTGGGTCGGTTTTTGAAATTCTTGGATATAATATGCATTTGTACCACACGATACCTGGAGGAGTTTGGGAATTATTTATTGGAGTGTGGTTAATTGTAGAAGGATTTAATTTACACCAAAAATTATATAGACCATTAGAAGTAACAATTTAGAATAATCTCAAATAATTTTATATTAATATATTTTAAAAAAGTCTTATGTTATTTAATAATAGTTTCGATATTATCATTATTGGAGGAAGTTATTCTGGTCTTTCTGCTGCTATGACATTAGGTAGAGCAATGAAGCATGTTTTAGTAATAGATAATGGTATGCCATGTAATATTCAAACCCCATATTCGCATAATTTTCTTACTCAAGATGGTAAATCCCCATCTGAAATTTCAGCCATAGCAAAAGCACAAGTTAAAGCGTACCCAACAGTTACTTTTATAGATGGATTGGCAATAAATGGGAAAAAAATTGAAAATGGGTTTGAGATTGAATTATCTTCTGGCGATATTTATTCTGCCAAAAAGTTGATTTTTGCTACTGGGATTAAGGATGCTATGCCTAACATAGAAGGATTCGAAAAATGTTGGGGTATTTCAGTTCTTCATTGCCCTTACTGCCATGGGTATGAAGTCAAAAATGAGATAACTGGAATTCTAGGAAATGGTGATAATGCATTTGAGTTAACCACACTTATTTCAAATTGGACTAGTAAGTTAATTTTATTTACAAATGGAAAATCTACATTGACATTTGAGCAAATGGAAAAACTGAGACACCATCAAATTTCAATAATTGAAAAAAAGATTACTAAGTTTATTCATTCCGATGGTAAAATTGAAAAAATTATTTTCAGTGATCTTTCTTCATTTTATTTGAATGCTTTATATTCTCGAAATTCATTTCAGCAGCATTGTAAGATTCCGGAAATGTTAGGATGTGATTTAACTGAAGAAGGGTATATAAAAGTTAATCCATTTCAAGAAACAACTATCAATGGGATACTAGCTTGTGGTGATAATACTACTAAATTACGTTCAGTAGCAAATTCAGTAGCAATGGGGAATATTGCTGGAATGACTGCAAGTAAAAAAATGATTTTAGAAGAATTTTAATAATACATTATGAATAATTCATGGGATACTGAATATAAAAATATGTGGGATGACCGATATAAAGAAACTGAATTTGTTTATGGAAAGGAACCAAATTTGTTTTTTAAAGAATGGATTCAAAAATATGCTCCCCAAACCTTATTAATGCCTGCAGATGGTGAAGGACGAAATGGTGTATTCGCGGCACAACTTGGTTGGACTGTAACTTCTTTCGATTTAAGTATAGAAGGGAAGATTAAAGCACTTGAGCTTGCAAAAGATAAACAGACAAGTATTAATTATATTGTTTGTGACTTTGAACAGCTTCATTTTGATGATTTATCGTTTGACGCAATTGGATTGGTTTACGCACATTTTGCAGCAGAAAAAAAATCAATATTTCATAACAAATTGTCAGGAATTTTAAAAACTGGCGGATTAATCATTCTTGAGGCGTTTAGTAAAAAACATATACATCTAAATAGTATTAACCCTAAAGTTGGTGGGCCAAAAGACATCGCAATGCTTTACTCAAAAGAAGAAATTCTGCATGATTTTATTAATTATGAAATTCTCTATTTGGAAGAAGAAGAAATAGATTTAAATGAAGGGAAGTTTCATATTGGAAAAGGATCAGTAATTAGATTTGTTGCGAAGAAAAAATAAACTACATATTTTTTACTTAAGTATATTTTAATAAATGCCTTTAGCTTTAAAAAGCTAGGGGCATTTTAATTATTTTAATAAATAACAAAATATCCTAGTAGTGAAATGTTTTTCAATTTTTGTTTAAACACATTTTTATCCTATATAACTAAATCATTGTCCTATCTGAAATAAACGCTTGAAAATACCTTTGTTGTATCATTAAAAAAAGAAAAAATGAACAAGAAGATGAAAATTATTATCGTTGGTGCTACAGGCACAATGGGAAAACATTTAGTAAGCGCATTTGAAAAAGATCATGATGTAATAAAGGTTGCATCAAAAGGGGCAGACATTGATGTTGATATTACCTCAACTGAGTCTATTGAAAACATGTATCAGCAAATAGGGCCATTTGATGCACTTATTTGTACTGCAGGTCCAACTTTTGTAGGGCCATGGAAAAAGTTAAATGACAAAGAGTTTAGAAAAGGGATTGAAGGTAAATTAATGGGCCAGATTAATTTGGTGTTAATTGGTCAAAATTATATTGCACCAAAAGGGTCATTTACTTTAATTACTGGAGCCTTAACTCATGAACCACAATTAAATTTTGCAAATGCATCTGCGGCGAATGGTGCTGTTGAAGGTTTTGTACGTGCAGCAGCAATTGAATTAGAAAATGGAATTCGTATTAATGCAGTGAGCCCTACTGTTATTGAAAATTCACCACAATATTTCCCTTATTTTCCTGGAGATATTCCAGTAACCATGCAACAGTTAGAGTTTGGTTTTCGTAAAAGTGTATTCGGAGCAAATACAGGTCAAGTTATAAAGCCATATTAATATTCTCCCCAAGTTTGATAATACTGCAGGTCATTATTTATTATGATAATGGCCTGCTTTTTAATATGAAGCGTAGGTATTTAAAAATTCCATCCCATGGTTTGAATTCTGCACTAAAAATAATTTATGAAAAAAATACTCCAATTATCTTGCAAGTTGACTTTTGTATTTGCAATGACTTTTACAACAACGATAGCACAAAATAAAATTAATCTTTTACGCTATGATGATAATTTTAAACTTTTGAAAAATGATAGTCTTAAAAAAGGGTTTGATAATTTCAAATATCTTTCATTAGGAAATAAAACATATATTTCTTTTGGAGGTGAATTAAGAGAACAATTTCAGAACTCGACTAATATTAATTTTGGGGATGTTCCAACTAGCTATCATGATATTTCAACGAACCAACTATTACATCGATTAATGATACATGCGAATTTAGAAGTTGGTAACAATTTTAGATTCTTTTTTCAACTTAATAATACGTTTCGTTTATTTAATAATAACCCTATTGTACCTGAAATAGATGAAAATCAATTAGGTATTCATCAAGCATTTGCAGAATTGAAATTGAAAAAATGGAAATTTCGATTTGGAAGGCAAGAACTTCTTTATGGCAATAACCGCGTAATTACTGTACGCGAAGGGCCTAATACTAGGCTTACATTTGACGGCGTAGTTATTAAAAAGGAATTTAAAAACGGTTCATTAGACTTTTTTGCAGTTTCAAAAGTCATTTCAAAACAATATATTTTTGATGATGAAAGTCTTAAAGAAGGGCTATTTGGTATTTACTGGACACAATTTATTTTAAATCGTAAAATAGGATTTGATTATTATTTGATTGATTTTCAATCAAAATTAAGAAAATATAATTATCAATCTGGAGATGAAAGCAGGCAAACTTATGGTGCTCGTTTATTTTCTAATTTTAAACGAATGAATTTTGAATTTGAAGGATCATATCAATCTGGAAAATTCAATAATCTAAATATTAATGCATATAATATTTTGGCAGATTTAAATTTTCTTTTGGTTCCTAAAAAATCTTTGATATTAGGTTTTGCTGCAAATGTTGCATCGGGTGACAAAAATAGAAATGATCAAAATTTAAATACATATAATTTAATTTATGCCAAACCTGCTTATGGTTTAGCAGTACCTATTGGAGCTACTAATATGATTAGTTTATATCCGTACATAAAAATTAATCCCATACAAAAGCTAAATATTTTGGTTCAATTATTTTTCCTTTCCAGAAAAAGTGATCAGGATGGGACTTATTCTCCCAGCATGGTACAAAACAGACCAAGTCCCAATTTGATTTATAGCTCAAAAGAGAAAGTATTAGGTGAATTTTATGTTTTGGAATCAAATTATCAAATTACAAAAAACCTCACCCTCTCTGTCGATGCCTCTTTTTTCAAAGCTGGGAAATATCCTATTTCAACTGGCAATGGGAAAGACATTTCATATTTATCCTTTAAATCAACTTTCAAATTTTAAAATAGGTACATATTTATATATAATTAAAAAATCCTAAAAACGTATAACATGAAAACAATTGAAAATATTTTTCCAAAAATAGCTCAAATACCCAATGAATGGCATCTGAACGAATTCATAGAACAGCGTGAATATCTTGTAAATGGAGAACTACGCAATTGGGAAGGGCCTATGAATGAAGTGGTGTCGCCAGTATCAATTAATACAGGAGCCAAAATAGAAAAGAACATTATCGGCTCAACACCCCTTTTAACTCAAAAGGAATCCTTAGAAGCGCTGGATGCAGCTGTAGCTGCCTATAATAATGGAACAGGTGAGTGGCCAACGATGAGTGTTGCAAATAGAATTGCACATGTTGAAAAATTTCTTGTTGAAATGAAAAAGCAAAGGGCCGAAGTTGTTAAACTGTTGATGTGGGAAATTGGTAAAAATTTACCTGATAGTGAAAAAGAATTTGATCGAACCTGTATTTATATTGAAGACACCATCAAGGAATTAAAAAACTTAGATCATGATAATTCGAAATTTGAGAATGAAGAAGGTGTTATTGCTCAGGAAAGACGTGTTTCATTAGGTGTTGCCTTGTGTATGGGACCATATAATTATCCTTTGAATGAAACCTTTACAACATTAATTCCTGCTTTGCTTATGGGAAATACAGTTGTGTTTAAACCTGCAAAGTTTGGAGTGCTCTTTATAAAACCTTTACTTACTGTATTTAAAGATAGTTTCCCTAAAGGGGTAATTAATATCATTTATGGTAAAGGCAGAGAAACAGTGGGGGTTTTAATGGAAAGTGGAAAGGTAGATGTGTTTGCTTTTATAGGAACTAACAAGGGCGCAAGTGATATTAAGAAATTACATCCCAAACCAAATCGACTAAGAAGTGTGCTTGGATTAGATGCAAAAAATCCTGCTATTGTATTACAAGATGCTGACATTACTACTGCTGTAAATGAGAGCCTGGCTGGATCTCTTTCTTATAATGGACAACGATGCACTGCATTAAAAATAATTTTTGTTCATGAGGATATCGCAGATATTTTCATTAAAAAATTTACTGAAGGAGTTGCAAATTTAAAATGTGGAATGCCTTGGGAAAAGGATGTTAAAATTACCCCTTTACCTGAGCCTGGTAAAACAGCCTATTTAACCGATCTGGTAAATGATGCCAAACATTTTGGTGCTTCAGTGATCAATGAAAATGGAGGCGAAGTGAATGATACCTTCTTTTATCCTGCTGTGCTTTATCCGGTAAATGCTAAAATGCGCCTGTATTCAGAAGAACAGTTTGGACCTGTAGTCCCGATCGTTCCATACAAGAATATTGAAGAGGTGATTGATTATGTTGTTCAATCAAACTTTGGCCAACAGCTAAGTATTTTTGGGACCAACTCAAAATTGATTGGCCATTTAATTGATGAACTTGCAAACCAGGTAGGTCGTATCAATATCAATGCTCAATGCCAACGTGGGCCGGATGTATTCCCTTTTAATGGAAGAAAGGACAGTGCAGAAGGAACGCTTAGCGTATATGATGCTTTAAGGGCTTTCAGCATTCGCATTTTGATTAGTACAAAAGATAATGCAGCAAACAAAGAAATTGTGCAAACGATTGTAAGGGAACATCATAGTAATTATCTGCGTTTAGACTATATTTTTTAATCTTAGTGCTGCCGCAACTTTGTGTTGTCATTGATAATTCATCGCAGAACAAATTTCAATTAAAGTTTAGCCACGATAGAATTTTAAGTAATAATATGAAAAGTATTTAGTGCGAGTAACAAAATTAATTTAAAAAATATGAATATAAATCGTACAATAAAAGGGTTACTAATAAGTCTACTTTATTTATCACAGTTTTCAGTTAATGCACAGAATAAAAGCATTGTTGATCCACAATTATTTCAAATAAGTTTTGACGATGATTATTTTAATTATCGAGGTAGTGGCACAGATCGATATTATACCGCAGGTATTGAATTTAATTATTTTTATAAAAAAAAAGAAAGTAATATAAAACCTTCTTCAGATCACGCTATAAGCTTGTCTCCACTGTATTTTATTTCTTTAAAGCAAATAATGAATACGCCTGATAATATTGCCAAAAAAGGTTTTCAAAAGGGTGATTACCCATATGCCGGAGTATTATACGGAACCTTTGGTAGCATTTATTCTAATGAACTTTCAAGAAGTAGGGTAACCAAGTCGTTTGCAATAGGATTTCTAGGTCCAGCTGCTTTAGCTGGAGAAACACAAATCTTTGTTCATCAACTTATACGTTATACAAAGCCTGAAGGATGGAATACTCAATTAAAGAGTGAACTGATGCTGAACTATATGACTAAGTATGATAAAGGTATACTTTCCTTAGGTAATAAATTAGATATTGTAACTACTATGGAACTAAATGTAGGTACTCTGTATGACAACGCATCTGCTGGTTTTACTGTGAGATTCGGCAAGCTTAATTCCTATTTCAGTAACTATAACATAATAAATCTCGAAGGAGAGAATAAGCATAAAAAAGCGTTTTACTTTATATTAAATCCCAGTCTTACAATCGTTGGATATAATGGCTCTTTGCAAGAAGGGTTAAGTGAACAAAGATTAAAATTGAGTAAGAACGATTATGTAGTTTCTTCTGGCGATATTAACAGATTACTTTCAAAATTGACGTTTGGTATTAATTATGAAAGCAGAATGTTTTCAGCTTCGTTTTCGCAGGTGATTCAATCCGCAGAGTTTACAACTGTTGATCATCATGAATATGGAAATATTTCAATAGCATTCCTTTTGTGATGAAGTGTTGGTTGGAAATATCTTTATTTAAATTTAGTGTAAATAAAATTAATATTTCTAATAATCCTATATCCTAATCTACTTCATTTTTTATCGTTGTCAAGTGTTGCAGTTTTGTGTTGTCGATATGACAAAAAATATAAAAACAATTACAATGACAGAAACAAGAAGAATCCCCAATTACAATGAAGAAAAATTGGTGTTACAGAAAAACTTGCTACAATAATCTCAAAAGAATCTTTAGATGTATTTAATGTTAATGCTGACTAGTTAGCATTGGACTTTGCATCTCCACTAAAATTATCAATAGGCAATCAGGTTCCATTATTTCAATTGCCAAATGCAATAAATAAGTGATATCGCTTAGTGTATATGATGCTATAAGGGTGTTTAGCATTCGCATTTTGATTAGTACAAAAGATAATGCAGCAAACAAAGAAATTCTGCAAACGATTGTAAGGGAACATCATAGTAATTATCTGCGTTTAGATTATATTTTTTAATCTTATTTAAAAACCAATCATTCTCTTGTAATGAAAATTCTACTTTAATGATTTCGGTACCTGAATTTTAAGCCTATAATTAATTTGATTCATACTTTATGAATCAAATTAATTAGATGTTATTTATCTTTTTAGCCCTATAATCTATCTACACGTCAAAATAATTGGATGCTCTCTTTTTTCACGATTAGGTTTGTGAAAAATAAATAAGATGCAAAAAATTTGTATTTATCGACAAGCTTTCTTCTAAAGAATTTTGTTATCTGAACTCTTCTTTGTCATGTATTAATATTTGAGTAAAGATTAATGTTCGGTTCAATTATTCTTGCCTATTTGTAATATTAATATTAGAGAAACCAACCCCTATTTTTTGTATATCTAATGCTTATTTATCAAAACCCATTATTGATTTCGGCAATTCTATTCTTCTATAATTTAAATAATCAAATCATGAAAAATATAGTCAAATCCATTTTACCAATATTGTTCTTTTATATTGGAATAACAAACTCAAAAGCCCAAATAATTAAAGCTGTGATTGAGGTTAATAGCGTCATAAAAAATATTAAATGCAATATTGATACTGTAGAACGAAATTTCACAATAGAAAAAATTGAAATTAATAAAAATTCAAAAATTATAAGCGCTACATACAAAGGGTGTCAATTTGAAATTGTTCAAGAACTAAATGTTGGTAAATACACAATATCACTTTCTGGACTTGAATTTGAAACTGAACGATTGGATTTTGAAATTAATGAAACTAATAAAGGAAAAATTATTTTAACTGGGATTAATTTGAAACAAAAAACTTCATTACTAAAGGAAGTAACTGTTTATGGGAATAGGAAACAATTTTTAAAAATTGAAACAGACAAAACTGTAGTTACTTTAAAGAATAATTCAATGCTAAATAGTGGCAGTAGCTTTGATGCAATTAAACGATTGCCCGGAGTGATTTTGTCTCCCTCAAGAAATCTAACTTTAAACGGAAAAGATGTAAAAATATATATTGATGGTTCTCCAAGCACTTTGAATGGAAAAGATTTGGAAAACTATCTCTCGAGCGTACCTGCAAATGCAATTGAAAAGATAGAATTAATACATAACCCGGGTGCTTCATTTGATGCTACATCTAATGGTTCAGTGATTAATATTTTATCAAACACAAAACATCAGAAAGGCTTATATGCTAGTGTTAATCTCAATTATAATTTTAATAAATATCAAAACCCAAGCCCTCAAATTTTGCTTAATGGAAGAAATAATAATCTTTCATGGCAAACAATGCTTGGATATAATTATATAACTAATGAAGAACTAGTATCAACAGTACAAACATTTACCTCCTTTAATCCTGTAAAGACTCTTTTGCAAACTAATTCCATGGTAAATAATTATCGCAATGTATATTTTAGAATTGGAACAAATTATAAACTAAGTAATAAATCAAGTTTATTATTTAACTACAATAATACATTTGCCAATGATAGGCTTGAATTTAATGCAACAACTTTGGGGGATGGCGTTAATTATTCGGAAAACGGGACTACAAAAAACCAACATAGTAATCATGAATTAAGTTTTCAATATAAATACAAAATAGATTCTCTGGGTAGAACTCTTGATATTACTGCTTTTGTTAATACATATAGTAAAAACCCTATTAAGTTGTCAAAGTCCTTAATGAATGAAACTAATTTAAGTAATATAGATTTTTGCTTAACTAATGCTTATTTAAAATATGATTTTGCAATACCATTTAAGGATCTGAATTTTTCAATAAATACAGGCGGTAAATATAATGTGGTTAAAGTTAGAGATTATGGAATTTATAACTTTAGTAATATAAGCAACAATATCGATTTTAATTACAAGGAAAATAGTTTAGCATTTTATGTTGAGGCTCGTAAAAAAGTTAAAAAATTTAATTTCACAGGTGGATTAAGATTTGAAGACTTTAATGTTGAAAGGTTTGCAAGCAATATTGTAGAAAATATAAAGTTTAGCAATTCTAAATTATTCCCTTCGGCTAGTGCAAATTTCGAGATTAATTCGAATATGAATTTAAGTACTACTTATTCAAAAAAAATAAAACAACCAAATTATGATATGATTGATCCCAATAATAGTGCATTATTTAATCAATATAATTCATCAGCTGGAAACATTTTATTGAAACCTGCTTTTTACGATAATTATGAAGTTAAACTTAATGCCTTTCAGTTTGTTCAAATAGGAGCAAATTATAAATTAAGTAGGGATGATAGTCGTTTTATTTTTAATGCTGAGTCAGGAAAATTAATTAGCAATCAATCTTTTCAATCATTTGATCAAATTAAGACTTTTAGCACTTTTCTTTCTTTCCCTATACCACTTGATTATTTCTTCAAAGGCAAAGCAGAATTTTTAAAGCGTATGAATAATATTGAAAAAATGAATTACATATATGTAAACATCAATTATATTAAATCAAAAATTGAAGGATATGAATTTCCATTTAGTAATAAAGCGATTTATAATTTAAGTATGCAATCGCAATTAATACTTCCTTGGAATGTTACTAATATAATGGCCTATTCCATTATGACAAAAGGAGTATATGAAGTTTACCATATCACAAAACCAATACAACAATTCGATGTTTCCTTTAATAAGGAATTCATTGATAAAAAATTAAAAGTTGGATTGCATGTTTTTGACTTATTTAACATGAATGAAACAAATGGTTTAATTGTTGGACAAAATTTAGAAACACTTTATCATCAAAAACATAACAGCAGAGTATTTAGAATATCGTTGACTTATAATTTTGGCAATTTAAAATTGCATAAAGAGAATACAGAAATTCAAAATGAAAAGATTCAAAAAAGTAGTGGTTTGTTATAAATAGGGTTTACACATATTATTGATGGATTTATAATATTTACAAGTGCAATTGCTGAATTTTCAATGTTTTTTTATCTGTTAATCTTTGGGGTAAAAACTCAAAAAAGTATCCTTTTTATATGTAATTAATTAAAATATATAAAAAGAAAATTGATAGATAAATTCTCTAAAAGATATATTCGAATTTTAAATTCACCCAAATGTTTAATAGAATAATAATTAATATAAGTACAATTATATTGTTACAGATATTAATTGGATGTGCTAATAAACCAATAAGATCAATAACTTATCAATATAATCCACCGCTAAAACTGGAAGATAATATTCAAATTAAGAATCTTATAAATGTGCAGATGGACAGTACTAAAATAATCTTATTGACTAATAAGATATTGTCTGATAGTTTATATAATTTTCATAGTTTACTTATTTGTAAGGATAATAATCTTGTTTATGAAAACTATTTTTCAGGGATTGATCAAAAACATGGTAAAAAGTTAGGCTATATAGATCATTCTATTGATCAACTTCATGATTGTAGAAGTATATCTAAAAGTATAGTTTCTGCATGTATAGGTATTGCTTTGAAAAATAAAATAATTTCTAATATTGATGACCCCATTAAAAAGTACTTTCCGGAAATTCTAGATAGTGTAAAATCTACTATTACGATTAGACATTTATTGACAATGACATCGGGTTTTGAATGGAATGAAATCGGTAGTTATGCAAGTTTTTTCAATAATGAGACACAAATGGATTTAAGATTGAATCCTATTAAATACATTTTACATCGTTCTATTGTTTCAAACCCAGGTACTAAATGGAATTATAGTGCTGGCAATACACAGCTATTAGCTGAAATTATTTTCAGGACAAGTGGATTACAAATTGATGAGTTTGCCAAAAAATATCTATTTCAACCTTTAGGAATAATACATTATGAATGGCTAAATCTTACTTTAAAAAAAATCCCTGCAGCTGCTTCTGGCCTTCGTTTAACATCAAGAGATTTATTAAAAATTGGGTTGCTTTATATGAATAATGGAAGTTGGAATGGCATTCAAATTATAGATACCAGTTGGGTTGAACAATCGTTCAAATCATTTATTGAGAGGCCAGATTTAAGAAAATATAAAATAATGGATGGCGGATATGGCTTTCAATTTTGGACATACAATGACACCTTGAACAAGCTTCCTCTTGAAATAATTGAAGCAATGGGTAATGGTGATCAATCCATTTTATTTTGCAAAAAATTGAACCTTTTAATAGTTACAACCGGAGGGAATTACAATAAAAGCACTAGTCAACCTTATTCAATGCTAACCAAATATATTTTACCATCACTAAAAGAAATAAACATCAGCCACAAAAATTAGGTTGGCAATAGTAAGAGATAAAAGATATCATTCAAAAAACCATCTCAATCTTTATTAAATCAAAGTCTTAAACATATTACAATGAAAGCAATAATTTACACTCATTACGGTCCACCGGGGGTTCTTAATCTCGAAGAGGTAGAAAAACCAGTGCCAACGGATAATGAAATTTTAATTAGAATTCATTCCACTGCAGTAAATTCAGGGGAGGTGCGCTTGCGAAAAGCCGACCCCTTTGCTGTCAGGCTTATGTTTGGTTTGTTCAGGCCCAAAAAAGCAATATTGGGTGTTTCCCTTGCCGGTGAAATTGAAGCAACTGGTAAAAATGTAAAACGATTTAAGGTTGGTGACTCTGTTTATGGAACTGCTGGAATGAATTTTGGCGCTTATGCCGAGTATATATGTTTGCCTGAAGATGGAGTACTTGCTATAAAACCAGGCAACCTGACATATAAAGAAGCTGCAGTAATTCCTTTTGGAGGAACAACAGCACTATCTTTTTTAAGAAAAGGAAAAATCCAGCAAGGACAAAAAGTTTTAATATATGGAGCTTCAGGAGCAGTAGGCACCTCAGCGGTACAACTTGCTAAGTATTTTGGCGCAGAAGTTACAGGTATTTGCAGCACCACAAATGTATCCTTAGTGAAATCTTTGGGAGCTGATAAGATCATTGATTATACACAGCAAGATTTTCGAAAAAGTGGTGAGACATACGATATAATTTTTGATACCGTTGGCAAAAGCCCTTTTTCTGGTTGTATAAAATCACTAAATAAAAATGGCTATTATCTTAGAACTGTTCATATGCAACTGTCCGCTATTTTTCGAGGGCTGTTGGTTTCCCTTACGAGCAGTAAAAAAGTAATTGGAGGCGGAATAACCGAAACTGCTGATGATTTAATATTCCTTAATAGTATTATTGAAGCAGGGCAACTAAAACCCGTAGTTGACAGAATCTATTTATTAGAGCAAATGGCCCAAGCACATACGTATGTTGAGAAAGGACATAAAAAGGGAAATGTAGCGATTACAGTTATCGAAAATTAATTTCTTTAAAGTAAAGGATTATGGTAAATATAACAGCAATGATTTAATTGAAAAAAAAGAGGAATATCAATAGCAAAAAATCAAAAGTCAGCAGTTAATAGTAATTACCCTCCGTAAACAAATAATATAAAAATGAAAAATATAAATGTTGTAAATAACATAATAAACGAAATCTTATTGATTAAAGAGAGGAAAGATATGGTTTTTGTATCGTTATGTGGTTCTGCTGATACAGGAAAAACTACTTTGGCAGAAAGGATCTGCAGTGAATTAAATAGGATGCATAAGGAAAGTAACAAATTAAGTACAGATTCTTTTCTGATAGACAGAGAAGAAAGAAAAAAAAAGGACTTAGCGGATATAATTTAGCTGCTTTGAAAAGTATTGAATTATTGAATGCGATCGAAAAATTAGAACAAGGAAACGGATTAACTTATTATCCCTATGATAACAGATTAGGAAAGAATGTATCCGAAAGCAAATTTATAAAAGGTGCAACTATTATAATTATTGAAGGAATTCATTCTTTTCATGAAATAATAAGAACGAAAATGGACCTAAAGATATTTTTAGACGCGGAAAGCGAGGTGTTAAAAAAGATTAGATATAATGCAAACATTAACAAAAGAGGTTGTAACGTTAATGAAGCCAGTGAAAATATAAAGAAAGAAATAGAAGAATACAATAAATATATTTTTCCTAACATTAAATATTCAGATCTGATAATTGAGCTCAACGAAGAATATCGCTACAAAATAAAATAGCTATTTCTAATACTTCAATTCATTAAAAAATTTAAATTTATATTTTTTCTTCTCTCTTTTTTGACAATAATATTTGGACACACAAAGCAAAATTGTTGTTATTCTGAAAATTACGGAAATTTAAATTTGCTTTGTTATTTCCTGAGAGAAGGAGCTTTTGATTTAATTACAGAATTACTACTTGAGAAACCTATTCATTCACCCTATATGTCCTATGGAAGAACAACTGAAATTATTTTTGGGAATTGTTTTAAAAAACATGAATAATCAAGAAACCAAAGATTGGCTTTATAATGGAGGGGGTAAGCGATGAATGGAAAGGCAGACTTAGGGTATTTTATGGGATATGCTATTTGTAAGACATACTATAAAAATGCAAAGAACAAAACAAAAGCCCTTAAAGAAATTGCTGAATTGGACTATAAAGAGAAAACGTTTTGAGATCTCTTGAAAAATATAAATACAATGGTGGAAAGAGTTAAAAAGAACAAAAAGACTAATAATGACAAACGACTATTTAGAAAGTATGAAAATGCAATTCAAGTATTACAAAATGCTTGGTGATAAAACATTTTCTCAACTGAAAGATGAAGAATTATTTTGGCAATACAATGATAACAGTAATAGTATTGGGATAATTGTAAAACACCTTTCGGGGAATATGATTTCCCGATGGACTGAGTTTTTTACAACAGATGGGGAAAAAGAATGGAGGAATCGGGACTCTGAATTTGAAAACAGTATTTCAACACGTGAAGAACTTATTGAAAAATGGGAAAAAGGTTGGAGCTGTTTATTTAATGCATTACAAAGTTTGAAAACTGATGATTTGCAAAAAATAATATATATCCGTAACCAAGCACACAGTATTACTGAAGCCATTAACAGACAACTTGCACATTATCCTTATCACGTTGGACAAATTGTGTTCATTGGAAAAATGGTAACAGATAATAATTGGAAATCATTGTCAATACCTAAAGGACATTCAACCATTTATAATGCGGATAAGTTTTCAAAACCAAAACATAAGAAATTATTTAAGAGTGAATTCTTGTACCGCAAAATTGATTAATAATCTCATTTTAATAGAAGAAATTAAATTTTATAAAAATTAATAAATAAAAGCGATGGAAATAAAGACATATATAGTAGATTCATTTACTACCGAAAAATTTAAGGGTAATCCCGCAGGAGTTTGCATTTTGGAGAATGACATAAGTGAAAATTCAATGTTATCAATAGCCCAGGAATTAGGGCTATCTGAAACAGCATTCATTAAGAAATTGAATGGAGAGAGTTCATTCTCTATACGATATTTTTCACCGAAAATGGAAATTCCATTATGCGGACATGCAACTCTTGCAGCTGGAAAAGTCCTATTTAAGGATTCAGATAGTAACGAAATCAGTTTTACTAATATTGAGAATTTAAATTTAATTGTAAAAAGGCATAATGAAGAAATTACGATGGAATTCCCTGTTTATGAAACAATAGCGACTAAAGTACCATTAATAATGCTAATGGCATTGGGCCTAAAGAAAGTAATCAACACTGTTTTTAGCGAGAAAAATAAAATCATTCTTTTGGAAATCGATGACTCAAGTATTTTAGAAGGGTTAAGACCGGATTTTAATGCCCTTATAAATTCATATAAAAATATTAATGGGGTATTGGTTACTGCTCCTTCAAACAAAAAAGAGTATGATTTTGAGTACCGCTATTTTTGGCCTTGGGCAGGAACAAATGAAGACCCTGTTACTGGAGGAGTACAAACCTTTTTAACAAAATATTGGTCCAAAAAAATTAATAAAACAAAGATGAAAGCATTTCAGTCATCCAGCAGAACAGGCTATATGACTGTAGAATTACAGAATGACAAAGTGCTTATCAGTAGTCAAGCTGTAATAACATTTGAAGGTACTTTAATGGGAATTGATTCCTTAAACTTAAAATGAAAGTTTATGATAGTTGAAACACTCAAAGTATTATTCAAAAGAGATCTTTTAAAGTTAAAAGATGAAATTGAATTATATCAAAACGAAGAAACCATTTGGCTTATTGAAAAGGGTATTACTAATTCAGCAGGAAATCTTTGTTTACACATTTTGGGTAATCTGAATGCCTATATTGGAGTTGGGCTTGCTGAGACTAGATATGTCAGGAAAAGGGATTTAGAATTTTCTCTGAAAAATATCCCCAGAATGGATCTGATCAAAAGGATTGAAGAGACAATACTAGTCGTTGAAGCCGGTCTGAATAAGTTAACAACGGAACAGCTCGATCATGATTTCCCGGTTGTAATCTGGGACAAGCCAACTGAGATGGAATACACACTTGTTCACCTAACTACGCACTTAAATTATCATCTTGGGCAAATAAATTATCATAGAAGAATTTTTGATAATAACTAATAAAATGTCCGATATTACAAATAAGGATAAATGGAAGTGGAAATTCTAAAAAATTTATGATTCGACTTTTTACCACCATTAATCGGTCATACGTCAAAATTATTTGTTACCATAATATGTAAAAACGAGGTTTGATAAAATTCAAATTAAGAAGTAAAAATATTACGGAAAAAGATATGAAGTGCTATTCTTTGAAACTGCATACAAAATCTATTTTTAATTTAAAATATGAGAAATTTCTGGCGATATATCTTCCCCCTTTTGTATAGTATACTTATTTATGCAAGTATAAGAGCTGTTCACGATATTACTTTTGGTAATAAATTTTGGATGCGCCCTTGGCAAACAAATGCTATTGAATTAGTAGTTACAATATTTCTCGGCTTTTTTGAGTTATGGATTATTGATTCTTTGATCTTCAAATTTGAAACGAGTAATAATGAAGTTGGTAAAAGGTTTAATATTCCTACTGAATTCATAATCATTTTTGTAACCAACCTAATAATACTACATATAATATTAGTTCCTTTAATGATTTTAACTGATGACGGAATGCAAGTTGAGGATTATGTCATTGGTCTAATAATACCTTCTCTTTATCTTATGTTATATTTTTCAATGGTACGTGGTAATCATTATCTAAAAAATTATGTACTTCAGAAAATAGAAATTGAAAAAATAAGTAATGATCAATTGCAGACTGAGCTAAAATTTTTGAAAGCACAATATCATCCTCATTTTTTGTTTAACGCCCTAAATACTATTTATTTTCAAATGGACGAAAATGTAGAGGAAGCAAAAAAAACGGTTGAAAAATTTTCTGAATTACTTCGATATCAACTTTACGACCAACAAATAATAGTTCCAATTTATCAAGAGATTCATTACCTTAAAAATTTCATAGACATTCAAAAAGTAAGAACTTCTGAAAAATTAGATTTAACGATATATTTTGACCCATGCTTGAATGAACAAAGGGTTTACCCATTATTATTTCTTCCTTTAGTAGAGAATGCTTTCAAATATGTAGGTGGAGATTATAAAATAAAAATTGAAGCAAAAAAAAATAATGATGCAATTGAATTTCTAATAATCAATTCTATACCTGAAAAATTCATCTCAGACAAACCTAATGGAATTGGATTAGAAAACTTACAACGTAGATTAGTACTTCTTTACCCCCATAAGCATGAATTAGTTATACAAAAACTCGAAAACAATTATTCCGCATTTTTAAAATTAAATATTCACTAATCATCAATTATATATGAAAATTAAATGCATTATTATTGATGACGAGCCGATAGCAAGGAAAGGTATTATTGGATATATAGAACGAATTGATTTTTTAGAACTTGTTGCAATTTGCGAAGATGCTATTCAACTCAATTCTGTTTTAAAAGATCAACAAGTGGATTTATTATTTCTTGATATTGAAATGCCATATATAACAGGAATTGATTTTTTAAAAAATGCAATTAATCCACCAAAAGTAATTTTCACAACAGCTTTTGAAAAGTATGCTATTCAAGGATATGAAATTGATGTACTTGATTATTTATTGAAGCCAATATCGTTTATTCGATTTCTAAAGGCAGCCAATAAAGCTTTTGATTATTTTAAAAGCTTACAAAATAATAATGAAACATATTTTTTTATAAAGGCTGATAATAAATTAGAAAGAATAAACTTTTCAGAAATACTATTTTTAGAAGCAATGGAAAACTATGTTGCTATTTATCTAATTGATAAGAAGCATATCACCCATTCTACCTTAAAAGCATTGATTGAAAGATTACCATCTGAAAATTTTATCCAACCTCATAAATCATTTTTTGTAAACATAAGTGCTATTCAGTCTATTGAAGGAAATATCCTGCATCTTTCAAATTATCATGTTCCAATTAGTAAATATCAAAAAGAAGAAGTGATGGAAAGAATTATAAATAATAGGTCGACGAAAAAGTAGTAAAACGAATTTTAAAAAAATAAATATATTTTATATTTCACTATTTATAATATTGGTTTCTTGAAATTAAATTCACATCTAGCGTCGGTTACGAAAAATTAGGTGAGAAAAAATGCTGATGTTTCTGATTAAATTAAAAACCAACGAATAGATAACCGAAGGTTTACACCCTAATCGGATTCATTAAACCAATTAATACAACAATGAACTTAAATCAGATAACTGTTCCTTCAATAAACCTGACAAGATCTATTCTGTTTTATCAGTCAGTAGGTCTTAAACTTATTGTTGAAGCACTTCCTCACTATGCAAGGTTTCAATGCAGGGAAGGCAACTCAACATTTTCAATACAACAAGTGGAATATCTTCCGACAGGTGACGGCGTGCATATTTATTTTGAGTGTGAAAATCTTGACGAATACGTCAATGAACTACTAAGCAAAGACATTAAGTTTGATGAAATGCCAAACGACAAAAGATGGTTGTGGAGAGAAGCAAGATTAAAAGACCCTGATAGGAATCAACTGGTTTTATACTATGCAGGTGTCAACAGATTAAATCCACCTTGGAAAATAAAAGGATAGTGGAAGAATTGCTTTGGATTAGGAATAAAAAAGAGGAATATAAACTATAAACAGACAAAGGATATACATCATCTAATATTAAATGGAACAAGTCTTTATTTGATATCTTGAGCAAATGAACACTTTAAAAAACCGGATTCGGCTACTATCTCAAAAATGAATAAGAGTTAAATCTTTTATAATATTCAGTAGTAATGTACAAGAAAAATTAATTAAATATTTATGAAAAAAATTGGATTAGTAGGCGGTATAAGTTGGGTATCAACAATGGACTATTATAAATTTATTAATGAAGGAATAAATATAAAATTGGGGGGGCTGCATTTTGCAGAGTGTATTATCTATTCGCTAAACTTTGGCGACATTCAATCAAATGGGTGGAAGAACTCATTTGAACTTTTACTGAATGCTTGCAAAACATTAAAAAACAGCGGTGTTGATACAATTGTTTTATGTGCAAATACGGCCCATCTTTTTGCCGAAAAACTTCAAGAGACCATAAAATTGCCTATAATACACATTGGTATTGAAACTGCAAAAGTCGTGAAAATGATGGGCTTTCGTAAAGTCGGCTTGTTAGGAACTAAGTTCACTATGGAAATGGATTTTTATATTAATAAACTTGAAGAATATGGTCTTGAAGTTTTGATACCGGAAAAACAAGAAACACGTGATTATATTCAACAAACCCTAACGGAAGAGTTAAGCTTTGGGCTTATAAATGCTAAAACAAAAACTAATTATGCTGTTATAATTAAAGAATTAGTTGAATCCGGTGCTGAATGTATAATATTAGGTTGTACTGAAATTCCATTGCTGATTAGCCAGAAAGATTTTACAATACCAATATTTGACACAACAAAAATTCATGCTCAAGCAATTATTGAATATGCAATTTCTTAATGTTTCAATATGAAGGAAAATAGAAAATGTATTTTATTCTCATCTTTCATTTATTGGCTTTTTTTTAATGGTAAAAAAAATTTTGGAAAGAAGAAATTTTGTATTGTGAATTTTATTTTTTTGGGTTGAGTTTTTTGTATTTCAGATCTATTTTTATTATTAAATATAATATACCAATCAATTTATGAGTACAATATGGCATTTTCCTATCATGATTTTTGCCTCTTTTATTTTATTCTATATAGTAATATTAATCGTTATTGGGAAACATGAGCTCATTAAAAGAATTAATAGTATCATACTACTTTCAATACTATGTGTTTTTGTTGGGATGCTATTTGGAAAATTTGGTGCGAATTTTGGGTTGCCTTGGTGGATTTATTATCCAATTCCTATGTTAATAAATGTACTAATGCCTCCTGTTATTTTAAAATTAAACCCTAAGAGTATTGGCATTTATTTGATATTGAGTTTTTTGTCAGCACCAATCGTACATATTTTTTTCTCATTATTTTTAGATTGGCATGAATACATGCCTTTCTGGAAAATACACTCACTCTAAAATAATATGTGGTTCAATGAATTGTTTAAGAATCATTTTAGTATATTAATTTATTTCGGTTTATTCATTTTAAAAATGGGGTGATATTAACCCCTTATGAGTGAAGTTATTTTTGAAGGACTTTCTAATTATTAAAAATATTTCCAGAGAAATTGCTATTCTTCATTTGGTAAAAAGTTTCTGAGAAAGTATTAAATCTAAAAGAAATCATAAAATACTTATTAAGCTAACCTGTCTGAAATTTTTATTATTATACTTATTAGCGTGAATTAAAAGGAGTGTAAATCGTCTCCATAATTCGTGAGAAATTATTTTAGTGAAACTCCGTAAAATGTGGCAGATCAAAAAATTTTTAAAAAAAGATATAATATTTGACCTGACGCTAACAAAAACAAAAGACATTTTAAAATATTTAAGTGCCTATAAAAGAGAGGGTCAGTTTATTGCAGGCGTCGCATTGGAGACTGAGAATGAGACTAAAAATGCTACAAAAAAACTAATTGAAAAAAATGTGGATTGTATCATACTTAACTCTTTAAATTATAAAGGTGCAGTTTTTTGAAAAAGACACAAATAAAATAAGTATTCTAAATTTAACCGAGACAATCTCGTTTGAATTAAAATCGAAAAAAGAAGTTGCTGAAAATATCGAAGACTTCGTAATTAGTCATTTACTAAAATAAAAATATTTAAACCCAAAATGATGAAGGCATTAGTATTTAACGAGAAAGGAAAAGCAGAAGAAGTCTTAAAATTTCAAAGCATAAATTATACAACCTTACAGCATAATGAAGTTGCTATTAAGACAATCGCTAGCCCAATAAACCCCAATGACTTTATGTTTATTGAAAAGCAATATCGTTTGACACCGTCCTTCCCGCAAATTGCTGGTTTTGAAGGCTGCGGTTTCATTATAGAAAATAATGGTGACAATGAATTTCCTGTTGGCTCACTCGTTGCATTTAGATACAAAAATGTTTGGGCAGAACGAGTAAACATTCCTAAAGAAAAATTGATTTTGCTTCCTACTAACTTCCCAATTGACAAGGCTGCACAATTATCATTAAATCCACTTACTGCGTGGGCTTTATTAGAACAAAGTGAAGCTAAGTCTGGCGAATGGATAATCTTAAGTGCAGGAACTTCTGCGGTTAGCAAATTGATTATTCAGTTTGCTAAACAAAAAGGTATTAAAACAATTGTGGTTGTTAGAGAAAATCATCAAATCGGTAAATTGAAATTATTAGGAGCTAATTTAGTAATTACCGACACAAACATTAATGAAATTAAAAATTACATAGTGACAAACATCAACAATGAAGTTTTAAAATGTTTTTTTGATGCAGTTGGTGGCGAATTAGCATCAAAGATAATTCCTTGCCTTTCTGCAAATGGGAAAGTCATTTGTTACGGAATTTTGAGTAATGAAATTGTTAGCTATCATAATTCAACTGTAGTATTTAAACTCATTAATATCGTAGGATTTGGTATCGATAATTGGATTGCCAACCAACCCAAAGAAGAACTAAAAACAATTTGGGAGCAAATAATAAAACAACTTAGCAGTGACAATTTTAAGATGGATGTTAGTTGTAGGTTTTCATTGACAGAGTTCAAAACTGCGATTGAAAAAAGCAAGACAACTACTAATGGGAAAGTGTTATTTTGTATAAACGAAAATTAAAATAAGAACACAAAGAACTGCTTACACAAAATTAGTTTGGCAATTAAGTTATTCCTCTGTTGCTCTAGATTTCGGTTTATACTTATTTGATTTATTTCCTCTACGTTTTCACTAGGCGGTCAAGTCATTAACTTAATTTGTTATTTAAATTATTGTAGTGAAACCATTAGTGAAACTAATTAAAATAAAAAATCTCCTATCAAATTGAAATTCAATCTAATAGGAGATTTTTAGTGCTGTAGGGGGAGGGATCGAACCTCCACGAAGCAGTTAGCCATAGTACAAAGTTCAGTGGTCGACCCTGGTCGCTCAAGTATTGCTACCCTTGCGGCTCTATGCTACGTTTATCCTGTGATCTTCACCCCCGAGACAAGAGGGCATGTCTGCCAAAAATTTCATCACCCCACAGT
>JBAXHC010000037.1:0-28385 GCA_037139075.1 Bacteroidota bacterium | reverse complement strand
TCCCAGCTAATTTTTTTACCAGAGCGATACGCAATATTTCCCATTTGTGCCACAGTTGCAATATGTGCTCCTTCTTCAATAGAGCAATGCAATGATGATGGATTATTATTTCGAATTGCTGCTATGAAATTTTCCCAGTGTAATTCAAGTCCATCGTCTTCTCGTTTTTGCAAAGGCTTCACAACTTTATTTTTTGCTTGTCTTTCTTCTATTACTTCCCAACCTCCACGGTCTAAGATCAATGTTCCATTATTGCCAATAAATGCAATACCATGATCACGATTATAAGAACCGTTATCAATGCCCATGGCAGAATCCCATACTAAATTGAATTTTTCAAATTCATATAAGGCAGTTAAAGTATCAGGAGTTTCTTCTGCTAATTCAGGATAGGCAAACTTGCCTCCTAAAGCGCTTACTGAAATAGGGTTTTCTGCTTTCATTCCCTGCACTGCATAGTCCAATAAGTGAACACCCCAATCAGTCATTAATCCACCTGCATAATCCCAGAACCACCTGAAATGAAAATGGAAACGGCTGGCATTAAATGTTCTGTTGGTAGCCGGGCCTAACCATGTTTTATAATCAATATATTCAGGTGGAATACTATCAGCTACTACAGGTTGAGGACGCATCCAACCCTGGTAACACCATACTTTGGTTGTTCTTATATTTCCTAATTGACCAGAATGAACAAAATCCAATGCATCTTTAAAATGCTTCTGACTTCTTTGCCACTGACCAACTTGTACAACTCTATTATACCTGTTTTTTGCTTTGATCATCAGATCACACTCGCCTATTGAATTACCTGCAGGCTTCTCAACATAAACGTGTTTTCCAGCTGAACATGCATTGATCATTTGTAAAGCATGCCAATGATCGGGTGTACCTACTATCACTACATCAATATCTTTTCGATCTAAAATTTTGCGGTAATCCCCATAAACATCCACTTGTTTTACATCAGGTTGTAACGCTGATAGTTCTTTCAATCTTTTGTTTAATACAGATCCATCAATATCACAAAGTGCAACTACTTGCACATTTTTAACTTTTAATGCAGCTACTGTATTGGCCCATCCCATTCCATTTACACCAATAGTGGCAACACGAATAGTATCCGTGGTAAAAATGCTACTCCGTGCAAAACCTGGTGAGGCGATAACTGCAGCAGAAGCCAAGGACATTTGTTTTATAAAATGGCGACGTTGATTCATATGTTGAATTTTAAGAAGGTTATAATTTTTTTAAATACGCGATACTCAAGGGAATATTCTGAACCTCGATATTGCTTTCATCTTCTATAAAGCAATGCACTACCCCATTCTTTTTTGCGAGTTTAATAATTTTTTTCCAGTCACCCTGGCCCATGCCAACAGCCACATCGTTTTCAGCTGGAGTTCCTCCGGACAAATCGCCTACTACTCCTTTCTTTAAATCTTTAACGTGCATTAATTTAAAACGTCCAGGATATTTTTTCAATAAAGTAACAGGCATATCAGCACCGCCTCCATGCATCGTCCACAACACATCCATTTCAAAAGAAACGTATTGTGGATTTGTATTTTTAATCATATAATCCAACAATGTTCCATCCTCATAGGCATGGAATTCATATCCATGATCATGGTAACATAAGGTGAGTCCATTTTCTTTTAAAATTTTTCCAGCAGCATTAAAAACGTTGATGGCATTCTTTGCATCTTCTAAAGAAAACGCACTTTTTTGATGCGGAATCCAGGCACACATTACAAACTTGGCACCAAAGGCTTTAGCCCTCTCCACCACTACCATGGGGTCTTTCACGAGTTCTCCAAAATCAGCACCTGAAGAAGGAATACTGATCCCCCTGGCATCACATAGTTTTCTAAAATCTGCATTGGTTACACCATTTGCACCACTTGTTTCAATTTCTGTAAACCCCATTTCTTTAATGAGGTCCAGGGTTTTTTCAACCCCCTTAGGAAAGTGATTTCTAAAAGTATAGGTCTGAACACCTATAGGGTAAGTATATAAATTTTGAGCATTTGTAAAGACTACTAATAATAGTCCAATAGCAAGCAATCGGTATCTTTTCATGACAATCGTTTTTGGTATGGTTAAGCGGGAATTAAATTACTGAATTTTCTCCCAACAACTTTATATTCTTTTATTTCCATTCAAACTCGTGCAACAAAACTGCTCTTGGATCAACTACTATTAATTCTGGCTTACTGTTCGATGGTATGCTGAATTCTGCTGTTAATGTATTCATGTTCAATTTCACAATTTCTGTTGCCACAATACCAGTTCTGTAAATAGCGATTTCAATGGGAAAATTGAAAGGGATCTGAGAGCTTTGTGTTTGTTGTAGTTTTAAAATGATTTTGTTATTCGCAGCATCATAATTCCAATTCCCTTTTAATTGCAAGTTGTCTGCACGAAGCAGATATTGTTCGAAGAAAGTTTTCAAGTCCTGACCAGAAGCATTTTCCATTTCTGTAATGAAATTGCTGGTGGTGGTGTTGGCATTGAAATATTTTTTATAATAAGCTTGAATGCCTTTTCTAAAATTATCGTGACCAATTTTTTCACGAAGCATGTGTAGGGTCCAGGCGCCTTTTTGATAAGTGAGTCCACTGGTAACGGATCCGGTTTCTGCACTGCGATTAGCCACAATAGTAAATGTGCTGTCTTTCTTTGTGAGGTCGTAAACAGTTTTACGTGCTGCTTTTATACCAGTGTAAAATTCCTCATAACCGTAGGCATTTTCGATGAAAAGCAAAGTAAAAAAAGTTGCGAAGCCTTCGCTTAACCAGGCATCATCCCAGGTAGTTTCAGTTACTGCATTTCCAAACCATTGATGCGCTATTTCATGGATCACAACATTTCTTAATCGTACAGATTGCTCACCAGTAACTAATTTCTCGTCATAAAAAATAGCCGAAGATGTTTCCATGCCACCGCCCACACTTTGCGTTTCGATGTTTGCTAATTTTTCATATGCGTAAGGACCTACATAATCAGAATAGAATTGCAGCACTTGTTTGGTAGGCGATTTGAAATCCAGAAAACCTTTTTCACGATCTTTAGGGTATACCCAGGTCTGGATCGACTTACCATTAAACTCATCCACATATTGCACTGCGAAATCAGCAATTCCCAACACGAACAACCAACAAGAAACGGGAACAGATTGTTTCCAATGCGTGCGTTTTGTTTCTTTATCAATTAATGATTCTTCTAATAATAAACCATTAGAAACTACTTTATAATGTGCAGGTGCAGTAACAATAAATTCGCAAGTGGCTTTATCATAAGGATGATCAACAGTAGGTAACCAATGCCTGGCATTATTAGGCCAGTTCTCGCACATAAAGCTGCGGTCGCCAAATTTGGTAGGCTGAATTTTCATGCCGCCTGCAGGAATTCCACTATAGGTAACTACAATAGTTACCGATTCATTTATTGCAGGTGAAGCATCCAATTGAATCAGCAGCTCATCATTTTTATGTGTGAAATTTAGGGCTTTATTATTGAGCAAAACAGATTGCACGCTCATCCCCTTTCCCTTCCATTTTTCGGCCAGACTGATCAGATCCAATCGAATTTGTTTCACATCTTTTTGTTTGCATTGAAATGTGATGGAAGCAATGCCCTTCATCTCATCTGTTTGATCAGAGAATGTAAGATTAAAAGCATAATGGATGATATCAATGGAATAGTTGCGGGGATAGCCATCTGCATGTGCATAGTTAATGCAACAGATCAGGAATGAAGCTAACAGTAATGATTTCAATTTCATAAGCAGTAAATGAAATTGAATTTAGGGAATTATTTTCTTTGGAGGTATAAAGGTTGATGGGGTGCTATTTTTTGATGGATTTTACAATTTTCGTCATGGGCGCCAGGCAGGATGCCGATGCTCATCAGAAATTCATTGACAATTTCACCCCCTGTAAACTTGAAAGTGATTTTAAACAGTTTCACCCATTCTTCTTTTGTTTTAGGGTGATGGGTTTCAATCCATTTTTCAAAACTTCCAAATTCTTTTTGCAGAACGAGAATGGTCTTTGCATTTTCAATAGCGGCATTTACTTTTAGTTTGTTTCTAATGATGCCGGCATCGTTCAATAAACGCTCCCGATCTTTCTCTGAGTAACCCGCAATTTTTTTAATATTGAAATTGTGATATGCTTTTCGGAAAGTTTCTTCCTTTTTTAAAATAGTTTCCCAGCTCAATCCAGCCTGATTGATTTCCATAATCAGTCTCCCGAACAATTCATTATCGTCATGAATGGGAAAGCCGTAATGATTGTCGTGGTAATTTTTGTGGAGGCTTCTGCTGGGTTCAGCCATTTTTGGGATATGGGAGCAATATGACATAATTAGTTTTAATATATAAATCCAAAAACCTACTAAAGGGCAAAAGAAACCAAAAACAGGATAAAAATAAAACTGCGACTTTTCAAGATGTTAAGAACTAAGAGGTATATTTTTACTTATCAGTTCTAACAAATTCCACCCTTCTGTTATTTGCTTTGCCCTCAGGTGTAGAATTATCCGAAATAGGTTTTGTATCACCGAAACCTTTGCTCGTTAATCTGGATTCATCTATCCCTAAGCTTATCAATTGCTGTTTTACTGCATCTGCTCTTTTCTGTGAGAGTGCTAAGTTATTCGCAGCAATTCCGCTATTATCAGTATGTCCCTGAACCTCAAATTTTACCTCTGGATTCTTTTTAAGAATTTCAACTATGGTGTTTAATGTACCCATACTTTCTGGCTTAATATCAGCTTTATTAATATCGAAATTGATGCCATGGGTTATGATCTTTGCTTCCGTGAATTTTGTATCAGGTGTTTTAATACCTGTACCCTGAGCCAATTTAAAATTAGATATCACCACAGGATCTTTGGGTGTACCATCGCCTACCAATGCAAATGCTGTTGCATTTAAATCAATCTCAGGAAGAGATAATACCCTGTATTCATCTACATAAATTTTCAGACGTTTATTTTTATAGGCAATGGCAATATGATGCCACTTATTTCTATAATTATTATAGCCGATCTGTTCTGGATATCTTGTTTGAGATTCTCCAGTACGATTCTTTGATCTTATGTTTAATGTATAAAATCCATTTCGCTCATTGAATACAATTTTATAAAGTTCAGTATCATCTGACTTTGCATCTTCCACAGTTTTGTAGAACCAGATTTGAGGACCAAAATCATCAATCGAATAATTATCAAATTCAATTGTGAAACTATCTGTTAAAAAGGCTGGAGTTTTAATAGCAGGAATCACTCTGGTGTAACCTCCAGTTAAGAGGAAAGTCTTTTGACCATTGAATGTATTTACATTTCCCTGTCCATACAATAATTTCCAATGAGCAGCAAATTCGCCTTCCTCATCAGTATCAAAATGATCCTCAAAGATGATCTTATCGCCAGGTACAAAATCATAATTTTTGTATGCACCAATAGTTGGTTTCGTCTCTAAAGATGAATTAGTTGCACCCGTTGATTTGTTTTCAGGACTGTTAGTAGGAGCAGGAGTTCCATCTTTTCCTAGGGCTTTATCAACCGTTTTTTCAGCCGAATTAACTGTATTATTGATTGTATTATCTGTTTTTTTATCAACAGTTTGATTGAGCTTGTCTTTTAATTTTTTAAGAAGTTGTGCATGCGAGAAGGCTGGAATAGCCATTGTAAATAAAACAAGAATTGAAACTTTGTAAAATCCCCTAGCTACATTCATGATATATTTTTTTAAATTATATATAATAATAAGAAAAACTATTGAAAAATCAATGGACAAAATTTTTAATTCTTTAAGTCAAAAAACTTTGTGTAACCTAGAGTATGAAAGAAACTATCATATACCCTAATTTCTTAGCATTTTTTCTTGATGTATTTTAGGGCGTGGCCATGCTTTCCCATTAAATAGAGAAATTTTGAAATTATATAAATTTAATTATCAACAGATTCTGATTGAATAGGCATTTTGTGGAATATAGGTTCAATTGAAGGATTAACTAATCAACTTAAAAAATATTCAGCATTTCACTTGCATTCTTCATATTAAAGCTATATTTTATTCGTTCATCAAACTCCCATACATGAAAAAGATTGTTTATCTGGCTTTATCAATAAGCCTTTTCACCCTTGCATGCCAACCCAAAGAAACTAAAACAGAACAAGCGCAATTGCCTCGTCAAACAGGGGTAACTGTAGATAGTTCTGCAAATATTTCATTGGTGCTTAAATCATTTGAAGCTGTAAATAATATGGACAGTGCAGCAATCCGATCTTGTTATATTGATACCGCTAAAGTAAATGATAATTTAACCCCCATGACTATCGAGAAAAATATTAGCATGACGATAGGAAATAAATCAAGTGGTCTTACAGTACATGCTGATCTTTCAAAAATAATTATTTATGAAATGATCACACCGAAACCTGACCCTGTTTTTGGGAATACCGATTACGTTCATGCTTACGTAACAGTAACCTTTAAAAAAGCTGATAAATCTGTGAACACATTACTACATGCTGTATTCGCAATGCAGGATGGAAAAATAAAAACAGAATGGGATATCTATGATGCTTCTGGTGTTGCAGGGCTAATGAAATAAACTTTATGGCAATTGATATTGCTGAAAGAAGTCCCAGATTAAATTATTAGCATTGATCACCGTGGAAGAAGGGTCGCCAATGATACTCCCTGATAAACCACCGGGCCAACTATGTCCGCCATCTTTGGTTAAATAATACTGAAGGGTAACATTACCAGTGCAGTTGGTCCATTTGGTTAATTTATAATTCGCATCATTAACTATTACCTGTGCCGTATTGGTGCAGGTATTTTTTAACGACCATACATTTAATACTGAGTCTAAAGAAGGCAATGTTAGCCCTTGAGTGCCTACACCAGATCCACTTCCTCCCTGATACGGTACGCGTGTATCTAAAATGGAGTGCATATGTAAAATAGGAACTGCTCTTGAGGGATTGCATGTTAAGGTTACCATGGTGCTGCTATTGGGCGCAATAGCAGCAATTTTAGAAGACAGTTCACATGCAAGCCGATATGCCATCATACCACCGTTGGAGTGACCTGTTGCATATACTTTTTTTGGATTGATTTTAAATGTTGAAACCAATTTATCAATGAGCGTGCTAATAAACTTTACATCATTGATATTTTTGATTACAGAATAATCACAACAAGTACCTGCATTCCAGGTCCGGGCTTTTAAAACACCAGTCCCTTCTACACCTTCCGGATATACCACGATAAATTTTGAAGCATTTGCTTTTTCAGTAAGTAGGGTAGACGATTCAAACTGACTAGCACTTCCACCACCACCATGCATGGCAATGATTAAAGAGAAATCCGACAGATCATAATAGTTCGGTGGTAGGTTTATTGTGTAAGTTCTTTGTATTCCATCCACAACAATAGAATCACTAAAGCGATACACATTATCAATAGGAAGATTCGCTTTTTTATTGCATGATAAGAGTGTTGCTGAAAATAGCAAAAATATTAGAAATGATCTGGGATTCATTTTTAGTGGTTTAGAGCTTAGACCCAAAAAATAACATTCCGTTTAATAACCTTTGTTTTTTAAAGGCCATTTATTTCCTGCTAATTTCACTTCAATATGAATTGGTTATTTAATTACCCGTTCTGTGATATATTTTACAATATCGATAGCTACTTCTTTTTTGCTTTTTACCTCGAAAGAGATTGTTTCATTTTTGTTAATGATACTTATTTTATTTGTATCCTTTTCAAACCCGGCACCTGCATCATTCATTGAGTTTAGGATAATGCAGTCAAGATTTTTTTCGTGAAGCTTTTTTACTGCATTCGCCATTTCATTTTCTGTTTCTAAAGCAAAGCCAGCAATGAATTGATTTGTTTTTTTTTCAGCTCCAAAGCGTTTTAATATGTCTTTGGTTTTTATCAAATTCAGCTGTAGCGTTTCACCTGTCTTTTTAATTTTTTGATCCGCAACATCAATAGGTGTAAAATCAGCCACCGCAGCACTCATCACGATAATATCGGAATTCCCATATTGCAAACAGGTATTAAACATTTCATTTGCATTTTCAATTTTTTTAATCTCTATCCCTTTAAAACGAGTGGATACATTCGTTGGTCCAGAAACCAATACCACTTCAGCTCCTTTCATATAAAATGCTTCAGCAACAGCAAATCCCATTTTTCCAGAAGATCTATTCCCAATAAACCTTACCGGGTCAATTCTTTCATAAGTTGGTCCTGCAGAAACCAATACTTTTTTACCAGCCAAGGTATTTTCTCTAAAATAGTTTTCTTCCAGATAGATAATTATGTCTTCAGGTTCCGTCATTCTTCCCTGACCTATTATTCCACTTGCTAATTCTCCATCCTGCACTTCAATAATTTTGTTCCCATATACAATTAGCTGGTCAATATTTCTTTTAGTAGAGGGATGATGCCACATTTCTTCATCCATTGCAGGTGCAACAACTACGGGACAAGTTGCTGATAGATATACTGCTAAAAAGAGGTTATCACAACCCCCATTTGCCATTTTCGAAAGTGTATTACAACTTAGGGGGGCTATAATAAATACATCTGCCCATCTACCCAATTCAACATGATTATTCCATTCATTTTGTTCTTGCCATTGGATGTATACTTTATTTTTAGAAAGTACAGATAAAACGAGCGGGGAAACAAAATCTATAGCAGAGGGCGTCATCACTACTTTAATTTGAGCGCCTGACTTTATTAATAACCTAACTAAAATAATTGCTTTATATGCAGCTATGCTTCCTGTTATTCCAATTAATATTTTTTTATTTTTTAAAAGCATAATTGATTCTTTTTATATTTTTTTTCTAACTGACTCACTTTTTTAAAATGTTGATAGGTCATATAATCAACCCCTTTTTGATGATTTGCTATTGCTGCATCAAACATCATTCTATAATGGTCGGCCAGTACAGACTGAGCCTTCCAAAAAGAAAAGTTCGGATCATAAATATGTGCTGGTTCTGCACCTGCGCCATTAAGTTCTAGTATAGATAAATTTTTCCCTTGTATTAAATCCTCTAAACTACTACATCTTATATCATATCTGCCAAAACAAAAGCCTTGAATCCTTTTACTGATATTGTCAAAAACATCCACTAATTCAGGTGTTATTAAATGATTATAATTGATAAACATGGCTCCTAAAGCATGATTACCATAGGGTACTATTTCTAGTGTCCGATCTTTTTCTAAAATCAAATTAAAATCTAATGCGGAAAACTGTTTAAGATGCTGGTATTGCAAAAAGGCTCTTTCATTCTTACATATCAATTCTTTAATCGTATTAGATCCATTCCCCGTGATAGTCAGTAATTTTTTAAAAGTTAAGGAGGTAACAATTCCTTTGTTCATGTTAGGGTGCCGATAATAAAAGACGCTTAATTCAACAGGAAGATTTACATAAGATTGAATTAAAAAAGTAATATTTAAAGCTTCTTTATATTCCTTAAGCTCTGATGCATTGTAAATTTTCTTAACCAACCATCCTCTTTCGCCACGATCAGGTTTAGCAATAATGGGAAATGATAGCTTAGCTTTTAGCATGTTTGAATTAATTAGATCCAAGCTATCAGAAGGACTTACAAAAATAGTTGTAGGAAATAGGTCTCGCGGTATTTGTTGAAAGATCAACCATTTACTTTCAAAAAACATTCCGCCATTTTCAATTAAAGGATTTGATGCTGAAAAGAAAAAGAAAGATTTTGCTCTTAAAGACAAATAAATATAGTAGAAACTAACAGGCATGTAAACTACCCATATAGGCCAATACTCCCAATGCATGGTCTTTATATATTTTCTTCTGAACCAATTGATAAGGATTTCCAAATCGACTATTTTTAGGAGTTTGTTAAAGATAGGTTAGTGATTGATTCAGTTATAAAATCATGATAGGCAATTGTATTGTGTAAGTCTTTCGTTATTTCAATACAAGTATAACTTTGCGTTTTAATTTCTTGACTATTTCTAATAAATACAGATTCATTTTTACCATCACTGTTTATAAAGAATTCAAGTATGGAAGACCCATTTTTGTCATTTGAACTTTCTATCCATTCGTCATACTTTTTTTGACGATCGAGCTTGTCATTCTCGTTATATAAAGTAGACGAAGACCAGATTTGCGCTTTTGTTGCATCTACCTGTATTTGATATTTTTTTTCGCCATCCCAAACCATTTGCATCAATGTAGATACGGACCATACAATCAGTGTAAAGGGCTCAATATTTTCAAGTTCGATTTCATTCCAAAGTTTAATAGGATGATTAACAGATAACAATTCAGTTACAATTTGTCCTCTGCTTCTCTTATAATGCTCTTTCTTCACGTGATTTACAAATCCGCCATTTAACAATATAATTGCTGATCCCGCATTATTGATTCCAACCCATGTTCCACCACCTTGAGGGTCAATTGGAGAGATATATTTATTTGGGTTTGAATGACAAAGAACGGGCAATTTTGCAATACCCCTATCTGGATGCTCATCCCTTAAAGAAGCCATAAAATATTTCCCTTCGTAAGGAATGAAAACTACTGTACACATGTTAAGATTGAATTTGCTTTTGTTTAGATAAATATTTCAATGTGGCATGTGCTACCCCAAAACTTTCGTTGACTAATGTTAGATTCATTTCTCGCAATCCAACTCTAATTAATGCAAGATGATGAATGGTATGTTCTTTGTTATATTCTATTTCTCTATAGTATGTACTGTCTACAAAAAAAGTCTGATCGTTTTGTTGGGCTTCAGATAAAAGTTTCATTTTTTTATCCGCTCGATTTATCTGTAGCATTAAAGAATCAAGTTCAGCCAGCGCGATAACCTTATTTTGTTCAATGAGAATATTTCTCTCCCTATTGATATAATCTACTTTGCCAATTGGATATCCATTAGTTAAACATTTTATCAATTCAATAATATGTCTACTATGAGCTCCAATACTTGCATCACTAAGAAAACTGATTTTTTGAGTGTATTGCTGATCAGATAGTGATATCAAGAGTTCTTTTAAAACAGTAATTTGTTCTGATAATTGTTGAATGATCATCTGTACCATCTTTTGAAATAGATTAATAGGAGTTAAAATTATTGGGGCTTAAAGAATTTGTTTTTCATTTTCAATAATTCGGATTTGTGTAGATATACCAGCGTAAGACAAGAAACAAGAACTACAAATGCTAACATAAATAGTACGCCTCCATCTCCATTTGAAACAATGCCAATCACTAAGAGGTGAGAAAATATAGCACCTAACATTAATCCAACGCCCAAGATGGCTCCAATAATTACCGTTCCAGGAACCAAAAGAAGTAGACTCGCTATAAGCTCAATAATGCCCGTACCAATTCTTCCCCAGGGCTCTACTCCTAATTTGGAAAATAATTCTACTGATTCTGGTTGACCGGTGAATTTAAAATAGAGTGTTTGCAATAAAATAATGGCTGCAAGTATGCGAAGTGCCCATGAAAGAATAGATTTCAAATTCATTTTTTTAAGTTTTAATTGTTAAGTAGATTGTTAAGTAGATAGGAAATTATTAGCGATAAATTGCAACCCAGTTTTTGTCTGCTTTGGTTTTTAAATTAATCTCGTCTTTATTCCACTTGTTTAAAGTGTTATTAGTCCAACTATGATAAAACAAATACAGTTTGCCATTTGAGATTTTAAAAGTTGCAGGATCAATTTCCACCTTATCACCTGAATATCCCATGGCATAGGCACACCAACCACCGTATTGCGGTTCGTATTTTTTAAAGTCTTTTAAAAACAATTCCTTATTCGATGCAGAAGAAAACAAATAGGTAACACCTTCTACCACAGAAAAAAGATCTTTATTGCCTTTTGTTGCAATACCAGTTATAAAATACGCTACGGGATCGTATCCTTGAATGGCAACATTTTTATCCAGATTAAAAGATTTTGCTCGCAAAGTGGCTTGCGCATTCAAATTAGTATTCAATAAAAAAAATGTTACAAATGCTATAATAATTCTATTCATAAAATGATTTTGATATTGTTTAAAATTAATTTTTCAAGCTAGACCAATAGATATCTGCTGATATTATTCTGCTTGTAGTATCCTTTATCCAAAATTCTTTCACCTTTAGATTATAGTTTAGATACAATTTATTATTAACAATAGTCCATGCATTGGGGTCTGTAGGTGAAAGATGTTTTTCGCTCGTTCCATAGGCACAGAAACCGCCATACACAGGAGCGTACTTTTTTGGGTCATTTGTAAATAGTTGTAAATTTTCTTTAGATACAAACTTCCAAACGCTTCCGCTCCATTCCATCGAAATACTGTCATTTCCAACAATTGCCTTATTTTGAGTGAAGTAAGCTACAGGATCATATCCTTTAATGGCAACACCATTTGTGTTATAGAAATGACCTTCTTGCGCATGTACAATTATTGTAAAAAACAGGGTCAAAATTTGTAAGCTGATTAGTTTCATGTTTGAATTAGTTTAATATATTTTGAGGTATAGACTACAATTCAAATTATTCCTTACAGGCAATCAGCCCTTTAACCTTTTTTTAACCTTCATTTCAATATCTGAAAACAGAATTAGTGTTGCTTATTATATTACTTTAGCTGAATAAGTATGAGCAGACTAACCAATTTCAATCCCCAGTTATGGGTTAACAATTATGCAGACCAATTGTATTCATATACGATGGTGCGTGTGAACGATACTGGAATAGCAGAGGATATTGTACAGGATACTTTTTTGAGTGCCTGGAAGAACAGGGACAGTTTTAAAGGAGCAGCTTCTGAAAAAAACTGGCTTTACGCTATTTGTAAAAATAAAATCATTGATCATTTTAGGAAAAAGGCTAATCAGATTTCTAGTCCTTCGGAGTTCGATGCCTCTGATTCTTTTTTTAATGAAGAAGAACACTGGACATCTGAAGCAGGACCTGGAGATTGGGGGATTAATTATCATCAACCGATAGAAAAAAAAGAGTTCTATAGCATTTTAGAACAATGCAAAAGCAAATTACAACAATTGCAACAATCAGTTTTTGTATTGAAATTCATGGAGGGGCATGATTCAGATGCGATTTGTAAGGTATTAAATATTACAGCGTCTAACTATTGGGTGCTGATGCATAGAGCAAAATTGCACTTAAGAAGCTGCCTTACAAAAAATTGGATAAATCCTTGATAATTTGAAACAATTGATTCATATCACATGCAAAAAGGCGACCTATCTCATTTCGAAAAATGAAGAGAGTCGACTAACTGTTTTAGAATGGATCCGGTTACAAATTCATTTATCAATCTGTAGTTTGTGTATGTTATTTCAAAAACAAACAAAAACTATTGGTGACAATGCTAAGCACACGCATGAATACAAGCATTTAAAACTTTCAGATTCTGTTAAAGAAAAGATTCAACAGCAATTAATGGATTGAACATCATTTTAACGTTCCTAGTTTTTAAATGAACAACTCAGTTGTAAACAATATGCAAATTGCTTTGTTTACATTCTAACTGAATTACAATTATGACCGATACAAAAAATACATCTGAAATTATTATTGCTCCAGATTCGAACAGTCCTTTAAAAGTGAATAGACTGGGTTATGGTACCATGAGATTAACAGGAGAAGGAATATATGGCGAACCACCCAACAGAAAGGAAGCCCTGGAAATATTGAGAAAGACCAGAGAAAATAGAATCAATTTTATTGATACGGCAGATTATTATGGAGAAGATGTAACGAATCGACTGATTGTTGAAGCCTTATATCCTTATCAAAAAGATCTTATCATCTGCACTAAAGTGGGCGCTACTCGCAGACCAGATAAAAGTTGGATCGCTTTTAATCGTCCAGAAAATTTAAGAACAAGCATTGACAATAATTTACAAACTCTTAAACTGGAACAAATTTCATTAGTGCACTTTAGAGTAATGCCTCATAGCGATATACCCTTTAAAGAATGTATGGATGCCATGCTCGAATTACAAAAGGAAGGGAAAATATTACATGTAGGTGTGAGTAATGTTAATGTTGATGAGTTAAACATTGCTATCTCAATGGGCAAAATTGCAACTGTGGAAAATATGTATGGACATGCACAACGTACCACATTAAAAACTCCTTATGGAGAAAACAGAGGAGGAGAAGAAATTTTGAAAATCTGTGAAGAAAATAAAATTCCGCTCATCCCCTATTTCTCATTAATGAATGCGCTTCCAAAAAAAGACAATAGAATTAGCGAACTGGCAAGAAAATATCATCGAACCGAAGCACAGATTAATCTTGCCTGGTTGTTAAAACGTTCCCCTTTCATTTTGCCAATACCCGGCACATCATCTTTAAAACACTTTGAAGAAAATTGTGAATCTATCCAAATAGATTTATCTGAAGAAGACATGAAGTATCTGAATTAATCTTTAAATTGGGTATGATATGTCAATAGAAAGTTTCTATTGACATATCATATTGGACAGTTATTATTAGCTAAATAACAACTTAAAGAATTATTTATGAACTACCAGTTATCGCAGGAGGAACTGAAAGCATATCATCAGGATGGTTACCTGATTAAAAGAAGTTTTTTTTCAGTAGAAGAAACCAATCTATTATACAACCTTTCGATTGATGATTCAGTAATAGGTAATTCCATGGACTTTAATGATCAGAGTGGAAATCGAACCAGGCTTACTTTGTGGTTTACTCCTGGTGATGATTCTTTTGGATTAATGTCTCGTTCAGAAAGGATGGTGCGTGCAGTTGCTGCTCTTTTAGGAACAGAGGGAGAAGTGTGCCATTTTCATTCGAAAGTTATGCAGAAAGAACCCAAAGTTGGAGGTGCATGGGAGTGGCATCAGGATTATGGATATTGGTATAAAAATGGTTTTTTATATCCCGAAGCCATGATCTCAGTGATGGTAGCTTTAACAGAAGCAACAAAAGAAAACGGATGTCTGCAGGTATTGAAAGGCAGTCATAAAATGCAAAGATTTGAACACGGTTTTGCAGGGGAGCAACAGGGAGCTGACATGGATTTTGTAACTGCTGCTGAAAAGGTTTGTGAATTAGTATATGTTGAATTAAATCCTGGTGATGCATTATTTTTTCACAGTAATATTCTTCATCGGTCTGCAGCCAATACTTCTGACAAATCTAGATGGTCGATTATTTCGGCCTACAACCTGAGTTATAATATTCCCTTCAGAGAAAAAAATATGTCCTGTATTCAACCCATTGCAATGGTTGCAGATAATCTGTTATTAGAAAGTGGTATCAGGAAATTAACGGATGCAGATTTTCTGATCAAAGAAAAGGAGATCACTTTACACGTTAAATAAATAATCACAAACATTAAAAAGCTGAGAAAATGGAACTACTATTTTTCTGCCCTCGTTGGGGATGCGAAAATATTGCATGGGATGATTTTTTCTCACAAGTAAAAGTTGCTGGATACGATGGTGTTGAAATGGGTTTCCCTTTTACACTTTCAGAAAGTGAAAAAGAAGAGATCAAAAATGGTTTAAAAAAATACGAACTACAGGTGATTGGACAGCATTGGCAAACTGTAGAAAAAGATTTTTCTACTCATCAAGAAGTTTTCAAAGAACACCTATATAGTTTAGCTTCATTAAACCCATTGTTTATTAATTCACAAACGGGTAAGGATTATTATTCAATGGAGCAGAATCTGTTATTGTTTGAAATTGCAAATGAAATTTTCAAGGAAACAGGTGTAGAAACTTTGCATGAAACACATAGGGGTAAGTGGTCGTTTGCTGCACATATTACCCAGCAATATTTACAAAAAGCACCTGAACTAAAAATAGCACTCGATATTTCTCATTGGTGCAATGTGGCTGAAAGTTTATTGGATGACCAGGAAGAAGCGGTTCAAGCGGCTATAGCTCATACGCATCATTTACATGCTCGTGTAGGTTTCAATGAAGGTCCGCAAGTGATCGACCCCAGATCACCTGAAAATGAAATAATACTTAACAAGCACCTTCAGTGGTGGGATAGTTTAATAGCTTTAAAAAAACAGCAACAAGTAAATGCTTTTACGATTACACCAGAATATGGCGCACCACCCTATCAGCAGGTAATGCCTTATACGGGCGAATTTTTAGGCAACCAATGGGAGATTAATTGCTGGATGAAAGATCTTTTAAAAAGTAGATACCAGTAAAAAATAATTGAAATATTTTTTATGATTTATTTCATCTTTTAAAATAATATTTCAAAGCACCAGTAGACCATAAAGCCCATACTATCAAAACAGGTTGAAAAAATAATCGAATCAATCTTGCCTTATCCGTATCAAGTCCGAAGGCACTGATATGGTTTACATATTGATTAATATTTCCCGGAAAGATCAATACATAAAATATGGCCAATACCAATCCAACTCTTACTCTTTGGCCTTTCCAAAAAATCATGCTTAAACCTAGTCCCAATTCTACAATACCCGATAAAATCACAACAAGGTCTTTACTCAATGGAATCCAATCGGGAACCTGCGCTTGGAACTCTAATCTTTGGTTAGTAAGATGCCCAATAGCGGCTAATACCATAAAAGCCCCTAATAGTATTCTTAAGATTTTTTGCAGTGTGGTGTGTTGAACAGTATTTGTCATATTGTGGGAATTTAATAATACTTAAAGGAATTGTGTTTTCTTATCAACTATAAAAACAACTGATAAGATAATAAATTATACTGGTAATCCAGATTAGCTAAGCAAAAAAAAGAGCACTAATTGCTTAGTGCTCTTTTAAATAGATAAAACTATTATCAATTCAAATCCAATAGGGCTGATTTAAATAAAATTAATAACCTGGATTCTGATACATTTTAAGAGGATCCAATTTAAACTCATTATAAGGTATTGGAAAATAATAATCCTTAGAAGTAATGTTGTTTAAAGGTGAATTATCAAAATTTGCTTGTGATTTAGATTGGAAATAAGCAACAAGCTCATTTGCATTAAAAAATCTGGTTAAATCATGCCAGCGATGATGTTCAAATGCCAGTTCTACTCTTCGTTCATGCAGAATAGCCAATTTTAAAGTAGGATATTTTGCTTTATAATTTACATCATTTTGCATAGTTGCATATACAGGCATTCCTGCTCTGGTACGAACCATATCTAAATATTTCACGGCATTCGCATTATCACCCTGATACATATACGCTTCAGCAATATTCAAAATCACGTCAGCATAACGGATCAAAATCCAATCATTACCGCCGTATCCAAGTGTACTTGCAGTTGAACTTGCATCACGGAATTTAGTGATATAATATCCATTTACTGCTGGAGCTAATTTAACGGAGAAACTTGTACGAACATCTCCAGTTTCAAATTCATTCAGCAAGTCCTTTGTGAAAAGCCCACCAGCACCTTGTGATGGAAATAAAGACAATAATGTTTCCCCCTTAGCCTGATTATTTTTAGCTAATGAAGAAGAATAAGTAGCATCTCCTTGTTTGTAAGCAATTTGAAAAATTATTTCTGCATTGGTTGACTTTTTGTTCACATCAAATACATCTGCAAAAGGAATATCAGAAAGATTTACAAAAGTTTTCTGATTGAAAGATGCCAGCAAATAAGTCTGTGCATTAGTTAAATTGGTAGTATTAACAGTTGCTTCCAATGTTGTTGCCATGGTTAGATAAACCTGACCAAGCAATGCATTTACAGCTTGTAAAGAAACTCTTCCTTTATTGGCAACTGGTTGAACTACTGGTAATCCTCCGTTCAAAGCATCTTTTAAATCTGCAACGATTTGATTATATACTAAATCTCTTTTTACACGAAAAGTTAATGCTGTAGATTGTTCTGCAGAAGTAAGTCTGTCGGTTACTAAAGGCACATCACCAAATTCTCTTACTAAATTAAAATACATATATGCTCTGATAAATTTCAATTCAGCAATATATTGAGTTTTAGTAGTTGGACTTGCGAAAGTAATTTTATCTATCACAGACAAAATTAAGTTTGCTCTGGAAATGGGTGCATATAATGCAGTCCAATGACTCTGCAAATAACTATTACTTGCAACGATAGAAAAAGCGGTGAACTGGTAAGGTTCTCCATTGTTCGACTGGTTATCTGTTGTATTAACATCATCTGCACGATCGTCGGTCCATAATTGTGCTCCTTCACCAACACAATTCGAACTTCTTAGTGCTTGATAAACACCATAAACACCAGTTGTAATATCTACTTCAGTCTGGTATCCATTATCAACAGATACACCATTCGGGTTAGTTTGTTCAAGAAAGGTTTTGCTGCAACTACTAGATCCTAGTAGAAAAATCAGCGCTATGCTTATTGAATATATTTTGCGCATATAATTATTTTTGTTAATTGTTATCAAAGGAATTAAAACTGAACTTTTATACCGGTACTAAATGAACGTGCTAATGGATATTTACCATAATCTACACCAGGTGTCAGGTTACTACCATTATTGAAATCCACTTCAGGATTATAACCTAAATACTTAGTAATAGTAAATGCATTATCAACAGATGTATACCATCTCAAACCAGTAATTCCTAATTTTTTATTAACCGACAAAGAAGTAAGATTAATTCCTATAGTAAGATTTGTACATCTAAAGAAAGATCCATCTTGTAAATAGTAATCAGACAATCTGGTACTATTACTTTGAGAACCACCTCTTGATGCCCTGTATTCAACACCATTTCCAGGATTTGCATCTGATCTGTAGCGTTGGTCAATAACAGAATATTGATTTCCAGAACCTTCCATATTTCTGATATAATAATCCTGACCATCAATAATTTTATTGCCCTTTGAACCATTAAATGAAGCACTAAAAT
This sequence comes from Bacteroidota bacterium, assembly GCA_037139075.1. Taxonomy (GTDB): domain Bacteria; phylum Bacteroidota; class Bacteroidia; order Chitinophagales; family Chitinophagaceae; genus Sediminibacterium. The sequence continues at coordinate 9,466 of JBAXHC010000037.1, read as the reverse complement.
CAATTGTTTTATAATTTAGGTAGATTCCAAATCCGTATGTATATTTTGGATAAGGGGTACCAATAACATTTTTATCCGCGTCATTGATGATACCGTCACCATTCGTATCCTTGAAATACATATCACCTGCTCTAAGGGGTGTAGTTGAATAGGTAGAGATAGGAAAGCCTAATAATGTATAACCTGCAGGGAATTTATTTCCGTTTGCTTTGTACACAATCTGATCTGCATTAACATTGGCAAGATCTTTTTCTTTTACCATACCTGCAACCTGTAAACCGAAGAAAGAACCAACCGGGCTTCCTTCTCTTGTTACGTGCGTGATATAACTTCTTTCAGCACCATTGATTTGAATTTCACTAGCTCCGCCAAGACTTACTACATTATTTTTATTAGCAGTAACATTTCCGCTTACACTTAAATTAAAATCTTTTGAACGTACTACTTTAAAATCTAATTGTAAATCAAAACCATTGTTTTGGATATTTGAATTACGCAAATTGGTTAAAATAGAAGTAGCACCAGATAAAGATGAAATACTTTGGTTGTACAATAAATTAAAAGACTTCGATCTATAATAGTTAAAGATTACTGATAATCTATTATCGAGCATGCTCGCATCTAATCCAAAATTGTATTGAGATGTTGATTCCCATCCAAGTTTTGAATCAGTAATTCCGCCAGCCCAGGTTGCATTATAAACTGTACCGCCTATAACCTGTCCGCCAGAACCAGTTACCCCTTGCTCATATCGGTAATTACCAATATTGTTATTTCCGGTTAAACCCCAACTAGCTCTTAATTTTAAAGTTGAACTTTTTCCTAACCAGTCTTTATAAAACGACTCGTTCGATAATGTCCATCCTGCTGAAACTGATCCAAAATTACCCCAACGATTTTGTGGGCCAAAACGAGATGATGCATCTGATCTGAAAGATCCAGTTAAGAAATAGCGGCTATTATAACTATATACAACTCTACCTAAATATGAAAGCAAAGTAGTAGTTGATTTACCTGTTCCTCCCAAGCGATAGAAGTCGCCCAAAACAGAACCACCATTTGTAATTTCAGGAACTAAATCATTCGTATAATTTTTAGTACCTACAGCAACAATATCAGTGTTGGTTTCCTGAGAAGAATATCCCACCAATCCATCAATTCTATGTTTACCGAATTGCTTTTTATAATTCAAAGTAAACTCACCTAAAATGTCTTGACTGGCTAAATTCTGTGCAGAAGAATTAGCTGCTAGAATAGATTGTGTAGATCCTGGAGGATTGATACCACTACTTAAATTAGTTGGATAATAGTATTCATATTTCTCGTTGTAAGATCCACCACCAATATTTATTTTGGCAGAGAGATCCTTCATCAGTTGGTAAGTAGCATTTACATTATAAGTAGCTCTTGTTCCTTTTCGAGTAATGTTTACTCTTTGTGCTAAAGCCAAAGGATTTTCAATACCCTGGAAAGCATAAGCATATCCGTCTGTTTGAGCACCAGCACCTTTATCAGCAGTAGCTAATGTTCCGTCAGCGTTATAGGCCGGGAAAATTGGCATATACACCAATGCCCCTAAGATTGGACCATTATTAAAACGTCCTTCCTGAACTTCACGATTTACAGTATTTGTTACAAAAACGCTTGATGAAACTTTTAATCTTTTGTTTACATCAGCATCAATATTTGCTCTCAGATTTATTCTTCTCTGATAAGTGCTATTTAAAATTCCGGGCTGATCCAAATATCCTCCGCTGATTAAATAACGCGTTCCTGCATTACCGCCTGAGAAAGAAAGGTTATGTCTTTGAACCAAAGCATTTTGATACAAAACATCCTGCCAATCAGTATTGTATTTTGGCTGAATGACTTTTTGTGTTGGGAAATCATACAAATCTTTCAAAATACAAACAGAACAACCTGTTGCAGTTTGGCCAGATTTTGTAACTCTTGTTGCATTATCATCAGAATAAAAACTATCGTTCCAGGTAACTCCTTTAGAAAGCAAAATGTCTTTATAGTTTGAATTTCTACCTTCCACAAATAAATCTGCAAACTGAGTAGAATTCAGCATTTCAACTTTATGGGCTAATGCCTGACTGCTAAATTGATAATCATAAGTAAAAGTACCAGAACCCGCTTTTCCTCTTTTGGTAGTAATTAATACAACACCAGCAGATGCTCTGGAACCATAAATGGCAGCAGATGCAGCATCTTTTAATACTTCGATTGATTCGATATCTTCAGGATTGATAAAAATATCATTACCTGAAGTTGAAGGGTTATAACCATTGGTAGCATTAGCACCATTACCCTGACCCTGACTAATATTTCCACCCATAGCATAACCATCTACCACATATAGCGGCTCAGAACTTGCATTGATTGAACCAATTCCTCTTACACGTAATTTGGCACCTGAATAAGGTGCACCACTTACTTGAGAAACTTGAACACCAGCTATTTTACCAACTAAAGCCTGACTAAGTGTTGGGCTTGATAAATTCAATTCGCTTGCTTTTACACTAGAAACAGAACCAGTTAAATCGCTCTTACGCAATCTCTGATAACCGATGGTAACTTCTTCTAATTGTTTTACGTCTTCTTTTAACTTGATAGTCATTAATCCCTGAGTTGCAGGAATTTCTTGTGTAAGAAAACCTACCGAACTAAACACTAGAATAGTACCCTGATTTGTTTCTAAAGTAAAACGCCCACTGGCATCTGTTGCAACTCCTTTTTTGGAATTTTTAATTGCAACACTTACGCCCGCTAATGGACGATTATTTTCATCGGTAACAATACCTGTAATTTTAATTATTGTACCGCTTAGATTGTTATAATCGTTCGCCCGCACATAATTTGATGGTGCATTAAAAATACAAACTGCTAATAATAAGCAGAGCATTTTTCCAAATACACTTATCTTTTTGATAAGCTGATTTGGTTGTTTTCTTTCTTGCATGATGATCCTGTTTTGGTTATTGAGATTTAAAGTTTTTGTTTGTATTATATGTTTACCAGTTTATCGTTAGTAAATTTGAGTTGCTCTTTTTAGAGGAAGTCACCGCAATTCCTTTTTTATAATGGTGATCAATAAAACTGAATCCTTCTAATTCATCTTGTCTACTATTGATATCTATTACTTTAATTATAGACTCGCTACCTGAGGCAATGGATTTTTCGAGATCTAAAAAAGTGAAACGCCATTTTCTTCCTTCTACTTGATTTTGTATCAGCACCAAAACACCTTGATCAGCCATCCAATAAAGATTTTGCACCCAAGCGGAACAACGAAATTTCTTATATAACACCCCCTTTTCAGAACTACGTTTTGCTGTCTTAAGTGCATAAGGATCATACAGTCTTACTTCATTATTTTTTCCACCATAATCAGCTGTAGCTACATACCATTTATTGTGGTAACGAACATATTCAGGTCTTGTTCCCTGAATACAGGTATCATCATCAATTGTATTTAAAAGATTTCCATCAAGTGTTTTCGTTTTTTGTAAGCCTTCCCAGTTAATACAATAAATAACAGCCCTCCACAAGCTTCCTTCTTTATTCAATCGAATACTATTACCAATAAAAACAGGCATATTTTTATGGAAAGCAATCCCTGTTGGATGATTAATGATATCAGAATCATGTATGGTGAGTTTCATTTCATGCTGCTGATAAATCAAACTGTCGTCACTTAATTGGTATTCCCGAATCATTCCCACTTCGCGATCTCCATATAAAAAAACTTTTTTGTTTTGAATAGAAACTCCCTGACATGCACCTAAAGAATCAATGGTTTGTTCCTGCTTAATTTGCATGGTTTTTTCGCCAACAAATGAGCTGGCAACTAAAATGGAAATTATCAGGATGACAAAAAATAGTCTCATAGTTTATTTTGATTATTTACTTAATTGATATTGCATACAAAACAAATCGACTTATTTATGGGTCAATAGGTTCATTCGGATTGATATGTAATGCTTCAATTAAGGGAAAAAACTCAAGTGCAGTTTCTGACAAACGTTTGCCGTTTTTATATGGTGCTTCATTCAGTTCCTTCAAACAACGAGGAATCATACCTGCGATCATAAAACTCTGTCCCTTGGTAGTGCAGGTAATGGCAGCTTTTTCAAAAGGCATCCCATAGCGAAAAATCATTCGTACCGTATTTCGCATATTGGTTGTGGTATGTCTTGCATGTGGATCGATAATTATAGCACTTGCAGGAATACCCAGTTTCTCAATTAAATATTTTTTCTGTTCCGTAGCTTCGCAGAATGGTGTTTTATAGGGATGTACTTTCCCTCCTGAACTAACAATAAAAGGGGCTAAACCTTGTTGGTATAAAAGTGCGGCTAATCTGCAACGCAACATACCCTCTGCACTCAAAGCCATTTTGGGGTCGTCGGGACCTGCACCAGGAATCAAAATCACTGAATACTTATAATCTGCCCATTTGATAGATTTAATTTTTTCTATTGCTAATTTATTTTCTCCCTTTGTCATTGGCTCAAAATCAGCTGCTTGTTCCCTTTCATTCATTTCTAAAAAATGGAGTGCACAGCTAACTGAAGGGGAAAAAAATAATTGATTGCTTTTATTTTCTAAGGCAACAACTGAAGAAACATTATATAAAAATCCTCCATAACCTGCAGCGTAAGCAGCTGGGTTTTTGGAATCTCTAATACCCAGACTAATAGAATCAATATTAGGATAATTAGGTTTGTTGCCACCACCATAAACGCCAATACAATAATTGACTCCAAATGCATCCTGCTCCCAGGCTTTTATCAATAACTCTTTGGGAGAAGCATTTTGGAAAAGCACATAACAACCTGAAGGAATTAAATGATGCTGGACTAGTTTACCTAAAGCATTTTGTGGCTGATACAAAAAAGATAACCTCTCTCCAATTAATTTTATTTCAGCTTCAGAAAACTTCATTCTGTTTAAATAGCATAGAACATCTTTGCCGCATTCATTATACGAAGCGGATAAAGAATCAGACTTTAGCTTAGCTATAGAAACGAGAACAGAATCTTTTATAAGCAATTGTTTAACCTCAGGCAATTCTTGCATTAAGGTTAATAAGTAATAATTTTTTGACTGAATAATACTCTTACCAGTAATCAATTGATAATTGGCAATTGGCTTAAGTTGCTGCGCATGTGTTACAGAACTTAATAAGATGAATAAGAATAATACTATATAATTTTTAAAAATAATTCGTTGGGGCATATCAAAAAATTGAGGCTGCAATGTTTACTTTTTTAAAATCAAATCAAATACCTCTCAGCTCAATTAATTATTTGTTAGCAATAGGGCAACATTTTTTTAATACTTGATCATGAATAAAAACAAGTACTTTTTAAAGCTGATAATTTTAAAATTGTTCTATTGATAATACTTGTTATCATTTTATTTAGTTTATAAAAATTAGTTTTATTTAAAACAAAATACATGCAATTAAAAAAAAACATATTCTTTTATATTTTGTTATTTGCTTGCAATTTTTCGCAAGCACAAGAGCTAAGTAGAATAGAAAAAAATCGAGTGGTTCTTCCTAACGGCTGGTCCTTAACGCCAATAGGCATAAGCCTTCCGCTTGGCGACCTACCTTTAAATATTGCAGTAAGTAAACACCATCAATACGCTGCGGTTACTAATAATGGACAAAGCATACAATCCATTCAATTACTCGATATAAAGAAAGAAATAGAATTAGATAAAGTAATTGTAAGTAAGTCGTGGGGAGGATTAGTTTTTAGTGGCGACGAAAAATCTCTATACGCTTCAGGCGGCGATAATAACTGGATTCTACATTTTGCTATTATAAATAACAAATTGATTATTGCAGATACAATCAAATTAGGAAATGCATGGTCGAGGCAAAAGAATGCAACTACGATTTCTCCAACAGGTATTGCCATCGATGATGTGAAACAAGTTCTGTATGTTGTAACTAAACAAGACAATTGTTTATACTTAATTGATTTAAAGACCAATTCTATTCAACAAAAAATTGATTTAGGATCTGAAGCCTATACTTGTTTACTGTCATCAGATCAATCTAAATTATATATCAGCCTTTGGGGAAAAGACAAAGTAGTTGTTTTTGATACAAAGAAAAAGCAAATCGTAGATTCCATTAATGTAGGAGACAATCCCAATGATTTGTGTATTTCACATAATGGAAAATTACTTTTTGTTTCAAACGCAAACGACAATACCGTATCTGTAATTGATTTAAAAAAATCTACCGTCTTAGAAACTCTGAATACAAGTGTACACCCTACCCAATTAAGTGGAACAACGAGTAACTCAGTAGCTATTTCAAATGATGATAAAACTTTGTATGTGGCAAATGCAGACAATAATTGTCTTGCAGTTTTTAATGTTAGCAAGGCTGGTGCAAGTTATTCATTAGGTTTTGTGCCAACGGGATGGTATCCAAGTGTGGTTCGTGTGATAGACAAGAAACTATTTGTAGCAAACGGAAAAGGTTTTTCATCATTACCCAACCCAAATGGTCCAAATCCAATTAGCAAAAAAGAAGCAGTGTTATTACATGGTGGTGATACCTCAAAACCAAAAATAGTGCAGTATATTGGTGGTCTTTTTTTAGGAACGCTGAGTATAATGCCGCTTCCAACAGAAAAAGAATTAGAAGTTTATACGCAGGCTGTTTATCATAATACTCCCTTTAATGAAGTTCAGGAAAAGTTGGCAGTGGGAGAAGAAAATAACCCTATACCGAGAAAAATTGGCGATAATTCACCAATCAAATACGTTTTCTATATTGTAAAAGAGAACCGTACTTACGACCAGGTATTGTCAGACATTCCGCAAGGAAATGGAGACACCAGTTTGCTTTTATTTGGAAGACATATCACACCAAATCATCATGCACTTGTTGACAATTTTGTTTTACTAGATAATTTTTATGTGGATGGAGAAGTAAGTGCAGATGGACACGACTGGTGTATGGGTGCTTATGCAACAGATTATATGGAAAAAAACTGGCCAACAAGTTACGGTGGCAGAGGTAAGGGGGCAATTGGCAAAACGGCTTTGAATAAAATATTTATTTGGGATCAGGCAAATCGCTTTAATGTATCGTTCAGAACCTATGGAGAATTTGTAAATGCTGATAATACCCCAAGGATTCCAGTATTAAAAGACCATTATACACCAGCTTATCCTACTGGCGATTTAAAAGATACAGATACTACGAGGTTTCGTATCTGGAAAAACGATTTTGATTCTTTGATGAAAGCAAATGCACTACCACGTTTAAATACATTTAGAATGTTGAGTGATCATACTGAGGGCACTGCAGCTGGAAGACCTACACCATATGCGCATGTGGCTGACAATGATTTAGCAATCGGTATGATGGTAGAACATATCAGCAAAAGTTCGATTTGGGAAAATACAGTCATATTTATTGCAGAAGATGATGCTCAAAACGGGCCTGATCATGTGGATGCACACCGAACTACTGCATATTTAGCTGGGGGTTATGTAAAGCGCAATTTTGTTGATCATACCATGTATTCAACATCATCCATGCTTCGTACTATTGAGTTGATTTTAGGGCTTCCTCCTATGAGTCAGTACGATGCCGCTGCAACACCGATGTGGCGTAGTTTTAGCAAAACGTCTGACAAAACTATTTTTCAAAGTCTCCCTTCAAATATCAATTTAAATGATGTGAATCCTGGAGGAACAAAATTGGCTGCCATGGCAAAGGGATTGAATTTTACTGGTGTAGATAAAGTACCAGATGATATGATGAATATGATGTTATGGAAAAGTATTAAGGGCGAAAACGCTAAAATGCCAATACCTGTACGTGCGGCATTTGTGAAACCGATTAAAATTGGGGAATCTGAAGAAAAATAACTTTTGTTGATTACAACATAAGTCTTTTAAATAATCAGACACAAAGAATAAAATCTTTATTAAAAGTAAATTGCAAAAAAAGACCAATCATTGCTGATTGGTCTTTTTTGTTTAAATCAGTAAGACAAGATTCGAACCTTGGATCCCTTGGTCCCAAATCAAAATATTGTTGATTTGTTATTTTACTTCAGACAAAAGCGTTTTTCTTTCTTCACTCCATTCCTTTATATAGGTTTCCTTATTATTTGTATACTCGACGATTAACTTTTTAAAAGTATCAATTTGACTATTATATTTTTCGAGATTGTTTTGTTTTGGAGATAAGAGATAGTCATTTTTTTCGCAGTACTCAGTTGCCAATTTTAAAACCAGAATATACTTTTCTATATTGGTCTTAAGAACAAAATCGAATTTTTTCCCATAAACAGCTTTCATTGATTCAGCATTTATCCAGTCCTCATTAGGGGCATAGTTTGAATTAGTGCTGATATAATATTGATGTCTGATCAGACCTATATAGTATAATACAGCAGCTTCATCAAAATTGTGTGCATCAAACAAGCGCAATGATTGCTCTAAATAACTTGAAGGAACTTGCGCGTCTAGATCATGCAACTCTATAAGCAAGGCAGTATCTAATGAAAAGTCTTTCCCTAGTTTATTTAACGAATCTGCTGTATTAAATAGTGATTTATAATCTTGTACTAGTTTTGTTTGTCCATTAGATGTTTGAAATATGAGGAACAAAATAATTAGACTCGTTATATGTTTCATTTTATTTAAATCTATTGCATGAATTTATTTTAAAAATCCAAAATATTTTTTAAATGTTGTCCTATCCATCCACTTATACTAGAAATACTTTCTGACAAACGAATATTGAAGTCAACTTCCTTTACGAAATATATACTTGTTTTACAATGACCACTAACCGCATAAAAAAAGGTCCATATAATTGTGGACCTTTTTTAAAGTTATGTAGAGTAAAGAAGTCGCACCGAATTGTTCTTGCATTTATGCTGACCTGTTTAACTATTAATTGTAGCAGTATCCACTGCCTGAAAAAAATGGGTCAGCTTTCCATTATTAACTGTCCAGGTATGCGTAGCATTGGCTTTGAATGCATTACCAGTAGCTTTATTCGTTCCCTGATAATAACCTACCATTACAACTTTATCATCTGCTCCAAAAATTTCCTTTACTGCTATATTGAATCCGTCAAAGGATACTGGGAGATTCATAAAAACATGCGTTACTATAGCTTCTGGTCCAATGAAAATACCATCGCCTTTTACAAAAGGCATACCCTTGCATTCATGCCATTCAATTGCTGGATCAAAAAGGGCTAATACACCACCTACATTGCCAGTGGAAAAATGGCCATATGCCTCCTTAACTAAATCTACATTTGTCATATACATGCTTTTAATGTTAGGAAATAAAGATATATGATAAATATAGCGTTAAAACATTAATGCTGAAAATAAAAGATTATTTCCATTTGACATATGTTTATAACCTGGAGATACCACATATGGGGTGATTTGGAAAAATT
>JBAXHC010000036.1:0-28613 GCA_037139075.1 Bacteroidota bacterium | reverse complement strand
AACAAAAACAGGTATAGTATTCTTTTTAAAGAAGCACTAGAAGCATTGAAAAATAAATACCTGGACCGCTTTCGCATTATTTATATTCTTTCCAGAGAAAAAACTGATTCTGACATTCATTATGGTAGAATCGATGAAGAGAAATGTAAAACAATATTAGCAAGCACTATTGATCCAAAAAATATTCAGGCATTCTTTTTATGCGGACCTGAAGAAATGATTTTTTCGATCCAATCTTATTTAGAAAAAATTGGAATCGATAAACATAAAATTCATTTTGAATTATTTAATATCGAAGGAAATCAGCAAAAAAAGATAGCGCCTATTACCCAAACAATTGATAGCAGTATTTTAAGCAACGTTACTGTTATACAAGATGGAAGGTCGCTCAACTTTATGCTATCCTACCATGGGAATAACTTACTCAATGCTGCTCTAGAAACTGGCGCAGACTTGCCATTTGCCTGTAAAAAAGGAGTTTGTTGCACTTGCAAAGCAAAATTATTAGAAGGTAAAGTTGAAATGGATAGAGTTTATGGATTAGAACCAGACGAAATTGATCAGGGATATATACTTACTTGTCAGGCTCACCCGAGGTCAGAAAAAATAGTGGTTGATTATGATATTTGATGTTGAGTTTTGACAATAGTTTTTGAATCGATTTGTTTAATTATTTTTAATCACAAGCTTGAATATGGGAACGAATACAGAAGAACAGTTTCAGCAAAAGATTGATCAGGAAATCAAGATCGAGCCTAAAGACTGGATGCCCCAGAAGTATCGTCATACTTTAATTCGACAAATTAGTCAACACGCACATAGCGAAGTAGTGGGTATGCTGCCTGAAGGCAATTGGATTTCAAGAGCACCCAGTTTAAAAAGAAAAGTAATCCTACTGGCTAAGATTCAAGATGAAGCAGGTCATGGATTGTACCTGTATTCCGCAGCAGAAACACTTGGAATTTCCAGGGATGAAATGTATCATCAATTACATGCAGGCAAAGCAAAATATTCTTCCATTTTCAATTACCCAACATTAACCTGGGCTGATATCGGAGCCATTGGATGGTTAGTTGATGGTGCTGCCATTATGAACCAAGTACCACTTTGCAGAACCAGTTTCGGACCCTATGCCCGAGCAATGGTTCGGGTATGCAAAGAGGAAAGCTTTCATCAACGCCAGGGCTTTGAAAGTTTATTGGTGTTAAGTAAAGGAACAGAAGAACAAAAAAGAATGTGCCAGGACGCCATTAATCGATGGTGGTGGCCTTGCCTCATGATGTTTGGACCTCCAGATGATGAAAGTCCAAATACTCTACAAAGCATGCAATGGAAAATTAAAAGATTTTCGAATGACGAATTGAGACAAAAATTTGTAGACATGATTGCTGAGCAAGTTAAAGTTTTAGGAATGACCTTGCCCGATCCGGATTTAAAATGGAATGAAGAATCAAAGCAATACGATTTTGGAGAAATTGATTGGGCTGAGTTTAAACAAGTAATTCAAGGTAATGGCCCCTGCAATAAAGAAAGAATAGATACCAGAAGAAAAGCATGGAACGAAGGCGCATGGGTTAGAGAAGCTGCTATTTCCTATGCAGCTAAACAAACAAAACAAGCACAAGAACCACTCAAATTTGCAATATGAAAATAGGTATCAGAAAATTCTTCTATGGCGATTATGGTGAAGAAAAAAATAGTGCAGCTGAAAGTACCGCCTCCAGAGAAAAAATTAATGAATGGCCTCTGTGGGAAGTATTCATCAGAAGCAAGCAGGGCTTAGATCATAAACATGCAGGAAGTTTACATGCTGCAGATGCAGCAATGGCTATGGAAAACGCTAGAGATGTGTATACCAGGAGAAATGAAGGTGTTAGTATCTGGATTGTGGAGAGTAAATATATTCATGCAAGTAACCCTGATGATGCGGATGCATTATTTGATCCTGCAAACGACAAAATATATCGTCACCCTAGCTTTTATGATTTACCAGATGAAGTGAAACACATGTGATTGTTTGGAATCTAAATTAGAAGTGTATCAATTATGACAACAAAACAAATTAAAAACCCTTTAATTAATTTTCTTCTTCAACTGGGAGATAATGCATTAATCATGGGCCATCGAAATAGCGAATGGTGTGGCCATGGCCCTGTTTTGGAACAAGATATTGCACTCACCAATATTGCACTCGACCAAATAGGACAAGCAAGAAATTTTTATCAATACGCAGCAACACTTATTTCAGAATCTTCCGGAGAAAAATTAACAGAAGATAGTCTCGCCTATTTACGAGATAGTTGGGATTTCAAAAACTGTTTATTAACTGAATTGCCAAATGGACATTGGGGTCAAACAATTTTAAAACAATTTTTTGTATCCACTTATCAATATTATTTATATCAAGAATTAGAAATCAATAGCGATCTAAAATTGGCAGGCATCGCTTCAAAATCATTGAAAGAAATTAACTATCATGTACGTTGGAGTTCAGAATGGGTTTTACGTTTGGGCGACGGCACTTCAGAAAGTAAACAAAAAATGTTAGCTGCTTTAGAAACATTATGGCCCTATATAAATGAATGGACAATATTCACAGATTATGAAATAGAAATCTTAGGGAATAAGCATCAAAGCATTAAAGAAAAATGGGAAGAAAAAATTCATGCTGTATTGAATGAAGCGGGATTAATCATACCATCAGGTGCATATGCACAAAGGGGAGGAAAACAGGGAAATCATACAGAACATCTAGGATATATTTTAGCTGAAATGCAGTTTCTTCAAAGGGCTTACCCAAATTCAGAATGGTAAAATAATTAGTTGTATGAGCAGATTGGAAGAACAGATATGGCATTTATTAGAACATATTAATGATCCTGAAATTCCAGTATTATCTATTGTTGACTTAGGCATCATCAGGTCTGTAACAATACTTGAAGTTAAAAATGAATTACAAAATCAGGTTCTTATCAACTATACCCCAACCTATTCTGCCTGCCCGGCAGTTGATCTGATAAACTCAGAAATAAAAGCTACCTTAAATGCTGCAGGTTTTACAAATATTCACTTAGAACAAACACTCTTTCCTGCATGGACAACAGATTGGATGTCGGAATCGGGAAAGGAAAAATTGATACAGTATGGTATTGCAGCACCTATTGGTAAAAGCTGCGATAATAATAGCATTGAAGCACTAAAAGTGGAATGCCCTCAATGTGGATCCGATAAGACCAATATGATTTCAGCTTTTAGTAGTACAGCATGCAAAGCGCTTTATAAATGTTCATCCTGTTTAGAACCTTTTGATTATTTTAAATGTCATTAATAAAATCATTTCACTTTTCAATTATCAAATATGTCTTCCGTTTTATTTCACATAGAAAATAATATCGCATTTATTACCCTAAACAGACCCGACAAACTAAATTCTTTTAATCGGGAAATGGCCATGCTATTGCAAAATTATTTAGATGAAGCAGCCACCCTCAAAGAAATAAGATGCGTTTACCTAACTGGAACTGGAAAGGGATTTTCATCGGGGCAAGATCTTTCAGAAGTAATTGATCCCAATGGACCGGGAATGGATAAAATTTTAAGTGAACACTTCAATCCAATTATTAAAAAAATTAGAAATATTCCTAAGCCTGTAATTGCTGCAGTAAATGGAGTTGCTGCTGGAGCTGGAGTAAATATTGCCTTAGCATGTGATATAGTATTGGCAAATAGTGATGCCTCATTTATACAGGCTTTCTCTAAGATTGGTTTGATACCCGATAGTGGAGGAACTTATACCCTTCCCAGATTGATTGGCAATCAAAGAGCTTCAGCTTTAATGATGTTAGGAGAAAAAATTAGCGCGCATGAAGCATTTCAAATGGGGATGATCTATAAAGTATTTGATAACGAAAATTTTGTTGGAGAATCAACAAGTATTGCAAATACATTAGCAAATATGCCAACAAAAGCATTGGCATATATTAAACATGCATTGAATCAAAGCTATTTAAATTCAATGGAGGAACAATTGGAATTAGAAGACAATTACCAACAAAAAGCAGCGGCTACAAACGATTTTAAAGAAGGTGTTCAGGCATTTTTAGAAAAAAGAATGCCGCGTTTCAAAGGAGAATAATCTTTGAACCAATGCTTAAGAATAAGTAAGAAAATTATTTAACGTAACTTTGCCTGTTGCAATCTGCAATTACACTTTAATGAATTTACAGCGTGTCTGAAAGAAGTAATTTTATCGATCTTATCCGTATATTTTGTCATTCCGGCCATGGAGGAGCAGGGTCTCGTCATTTTATGCGTAATAAATTAACTGCTATGGGAGGGCCTGATGGAGGCGATGGTGGAAGAGGAGCACATATTATTTTAAGAGGCAATAGTAATTTATGGACGCTTTTACATTTACGTTATTTTAAAAATGTATTGGCAGAAGATGGAGAGATGGGAAGTAAAAATAATTGCACTGGAAAAGATGGAGCAGATATTATTATCGAAGTACCACTGGGAACCATTGCAAGAGATGAAGAAACCGGAAAAATTGATGCAGAAATATTAGAAGACGGTCAGGAAATTATTTTAATGAAAGGTGGAAGAGGTGGATTGGGAAATAGTAATTTTGCTACCCCAACTAACCAAGCACCCGAACATGCTCAACCGGGTGAGCCAGGTTTTGAAGGCTGGAAGGTATTAGAGTTGAAAGTATTGGCAGACGTGGGTTTGGTAGGATTTCCAAATGCAGGAAAATCAACTTTACTTTCGGTTATCACTGCAGCAAAACCAAAAATTGCCAATTACGCTTTTACCACATTAACTCCACAATTAGGAATGGTATCTTATCGCGATAACAAATCATTTTGTATTGCAGATTTACCAGGAATCATTGAAGGAGCAGCAGAAGGAAAAGGTTTAGGCCATCGTTTTTTAAGACATATAGAAAGAAACTCTGCACTCTTATTTTTAATTCCAGCTGATAGTGCTGATCATTTAAAAGAGTTCAACATATTAAGAAACGAATTAGAAGAATACAATCCAGAATTGTTGCAAAAAGATTTTGTAATCGCAATTAGTAAATCTGATATGCTGGATGATGAATTAAAAGAAGCCATCAAAAAAGAATTGCCTTCTGCTATTCCACTCCTATTTATTTCTTCTTTAACTAACAAAGGTTTAACAGAATTAAAAGATCTTTTGTGGGACACACTAAATAAACCACAATCTTAACAACCTTATAATTAATTGATTTTCAGTAGTTTATAAGACAAATAATTAAAACAGTTGGGTAATCTCAAAAAAATGGGGTTACCTTTTTTTATCTAAGGTATTAATCCTTGTATCGACCATCCAAGACAAACGTCAATCATTTGGATGCCAGTTGATATTTTTCATCTACGCTTTGCTACACCATCTGAGAAGAAAATAATAACTGTTTTACAGATTGCTTGTGCCATCAAGAAGTTCGTTATCAATTTATTTAATCTTAAAAATTAAAAAAAACATGAAAAAGCAATCAATCAACACAATCGCAAAAAGATTTTTCTTAGGCAACGTTTTAGCTGCAATGTTCTTTCTTTCTGCAAACGCAAACACAGGTAGTACTAGAGTTTCTATCGACCCAACTAAAAAAGTTGAAGTTAAGTATGTAGGAACTGAAAAAGAAAGCTTGTTCTTCAATGTTAAATACAACAATGAAGCTGGTAAATCTTTTAAAGTTTATGTATTAGATGAGTATGGTGAAGTGATCTACTCTGATAAATTTTCAGAAAAATCATTTGACAAGAAATTCATTTTCCCTGCAAGTCAGGATGTAAACAAACTAACTTTCTTAATCAATACTGATAAAGGTTCTTACAAAGAAATTTTTGATGTAACTGTTAAGACTAATACAGTTTCTGAAGTTAGTGTTACCAAAAAATAATTAATTAAAAGTTTAAATAACACTGAGAATGAAAATCATTTCTCAGTGTTATTTTTTTTATTGATCTGTAATAGGTCCTAAGAAAACTGCTTGAGCTCCTGTGCCACCAAAGAAGCCTTTTAAAACGATGGTATAGGATTTGCCAGCTACTGCCTCAAAATTTGGAAGCTGCGTAATAGTGCTGCTTGTACCTGCTACTACTGCAGAAACATTAAATATGCCCGGGTCTATTGCAGTATATGCAATGTAAGAAGTAGTAGAAATGTGATCTACATAATTTCTACTAGCAAAAAGTTTAATGGGAGTTGTTCCAGCTCTAAGTATATCAATAGAAGAATTCACGTTTGCATAGTCAAAAAAACGAAGAAAAGCCTTTCCCGTTGGTGGTGCTGCTCTGCTGTCTTGAAATAAATTTCCTTTTATAATTGCAACTGAATCATACACAATTGCAGAATAATAATTGTTCGGATTAAATGCAATACTTCCTGACCCTACCATACTAGTGGTTCCAGCTTGAGTAAATGAAACGGCAGTTGAAGCCGCATTAATTAATTGGTAACTAGAAGCGGATCCATAACTCACATTTCCTACAACCAGGCTACTATTTGCATAGACATCTAATGCTCCTGCATTGGGAGAAAGGTTAATGAAGCGCATATTTGTAGTTGAAGTTGTACCTGATTTAGTACAAGAAAATACACTTACCAGAATAAATGCCAGTGTAAATGAGCTAACTAAATTTTTCATATTCAAGCGTCTGTTGATACCTTCAATATTACGTAAGTTCTCAGGATGTGCACTATATATTTGGCCAATAATTTCTTAAAAGGGCAAAAAAAATCCCCGGCAATAGCCAGGGATTCACTTCAATCAATTTAATATTATCCAACTGCATCACTCTGCATGCTCTTAGAACTCTTCTTTCTATCATCTTCGTTCAATACCACTTTGCGCATACGGATATTCTTAGGAGTAACTTCAATACACTCATCTTGCTGAATATATTCCATACACTCTTCCAAAGTAAATTGCAATTTTGGAACGATACGAACGCTATCATCACTTCCGCTTGCACGGTGGTTCGTTAGCTTTTTCATTTCCACTGCATTTACATTCAAATCACCTGGTTTGATATGTTCAGCAATAACCTGACCAGCATAAACCTCATCACTTGGCTCAATAAAAAATGAACCACGATCCTGTAATTTATCAATTGAGTAGGCCGTTGTAGTACCTCCAAATTTTGCAATCAATACCCCATTACTTCTTCCTGGAATTGGTCCTTTCCATGGCTTATATTCAATAAAGCGGTGCGCCATAACAGCTTCACCAGCAGTGTTTGTAAGCATTTGAGAACGTAAGCCAATCAAACCACGAGAAGGAATTTCAAATTCCAGGTGTTGCATTTCACCTTTGCTTTCCATGATCTGCATTTCACCTTTACGTTGAGTAACCAGGTCGATTACTTTACCGCTAAATTCACCTGGTACATCTACTACCAAATTCTCATACGGTTCGTGTTTTTTGCCATCGATCTGTTTAACCAATACCTGAGGATTACCAACTGTTAATTCATAACCTTCACGACGCATGGTTTCAACCAAGATACCCAAGTGAAGGATACCACGACCGAATACCAAGAAACTATCAGCACTATCCGTATCTTCTACACGTAAAGCCAAGTTCTTTTCAGTTTCCTTCATCAAACGATCACGTAAGTGACGAGAGGTAACGAACTTACCATCTTTACCAAAGAAAGGCGAGTTGTTAATGCTGAATGTCATACTCATAGTAGGTTCATCAACACTGATTACAGGTAATGCTTCTGGATTTTCTATATCAGCAATAGTATCACCAATATTAAAATCGTCTAATCCTACAACTGCACATAAATCGCCCGATAACACTTCTGTTACCTTACGCTTACCCATTCCTTCAAATACGTATAATTCTTTTACTTTACTTTTTTTGAAAGTGCCATCACCCTGAACAAGCGCAATAGTCTGACCTTCCTTCACAAATCCACGAGTTACTTTACCAATGGCTATTCTTCCTAAGAAAGAAGAATAATCCAAAGAAGTAATCTGCATTTGCAAAGTTCCTTCTGTAATTTTTGGTTCTGGTACGTATTTAATGATACCATCCATTAATGGAAGAATATCTTCTGTCTGAGTTAAAGTATCGTTGAACCAACCGTTTTTACCACTACCATAGAAAGTAGGGAAATTCAACTGCTCTTCTGTAGCGTCTAAGTTGAAGAATAATTCAAAAACCGCATCGTGCACTTCATCAGGACGGCAGTTTGCTTTATCTACTTTGTTGATTACAACAATTGGCTTAAGATTCAGATGTAAAGCTTTCTGTAATACAAAACGCGTTTGAGGCATTGGTCCTTCAAATGCATCCACCAATAGGATAACACCATCAGCCATTTTCAAAACTCGCTCAACTTCACCACCAAAGTCAGAGTGACCCGGGGTATCAATTACATTTATTTTTACTCCTTTATAGGTAACTGCAGCATTTTTACTGAAGATGGTAATACCTCTTTCTCTTTCAAGATCGTTGCTATCCATAATCAAATCACCAGTATCTTGGTTGTCTCTGAATACTTTAGTAGTCTGTAAAATACGATCTACTAATGTTGTTTTGCCATGATCTACGTGGGCGATGATAGCAATATTTCTTATTTCCATGTAAAATTTTAAGGCTGCAAAGGTACGGCTTTAAGGCCGGAGGGCAATGAGCAACTTAAAACTTAATAGTTTGGCTATACTCGAACATAGATTTTACGCTTATCTAAGAGGTATCCGACCGACCAACAAACCATCATATAGCTGATGGAAAAAAGAAGTGATCCAAAATAATTACCCGCATAATCAAATATATTCATATATATCCATTTGAACAGATTAGAGTTATCTCCAACTGGAATCATATAAAGGCAAATCACGAGGATTTCAGATAATAAATAAACAAACAAAGGGTTTTTCCCTAATACTTCAAAGAAATAGGTAAAGCCTGTCTTATTTTTAAAATCGATCAGGTATATAATGGCTGATAATATCACACAATCAAGACCAACCGTAATCAAAACAAAGGAAGATGTCCATAATTTTTTATTTATAGGGAACCACATATTCCAGCAATAAGCTAAGAATAATAAAACCGCCCCAGCTAATAAAAGTTTGGCAAGGCCTTCATAATCCTTACCCTTTTTCTGAACAAATTGACCCACTGTAAAACCAGCAATCACGTTGGCAATTGCAGGCATAGTGCTCAACAATCCTTCGGGATCAAAAGCAAAACCTTCTCCATGGTAAAGATGTTTCTCACCGAATAACCATAAGTCTAGTTTTAATCCCGCATTTCCTGTAATACTTAATGGATCAGAAGGATCGCCGAACCAAATGCAAAGTCCCCAATATAGAAATAAGAATACTATACTTATAATTAATGCCAAACGTGGTTTTAAAAAATAAATCATCAATGAACCAATACCATAACAAAGTGCAATTCTTTGCAGCACACCCAGAATTCTGGTATCGCTCAATGGCGCTAGCATTACATGATGTTGATCATCCAAACGTACAAAAGGAAACCAATACATTAAAAACCCAAGTAAAAATATCAACGCTGTTCTTTTAAATATTTTAGTGAGAATTGCAGACTGACTCATTCCTGCCCACTTTGGCATTACAAAACTCATCGCATTACCAACGGCAAAAAGAAATGAAGGAAATACTAAATCAGTGGGTGTAAATCCATGCCATTTTGCATGAAGTAACGGGGCGAAAGTCATATCATTACCTGGCGTATTTACAATAATCATCAGGCAGATAGTCATTCCTCTGAATACGTCTAAGGCAAGAAATCGTTTAGGAGCAGTCATACTTTAATTTTGGTATGCCAATATAAGTAAATTATTAAACCATTAATCAGCAATCTGGTATCCATTCAATATTTTCAGTTAATTTAAGCCTTCAAATAAAATTGTTTCTTCATGCGTTTGCTTAAAATATTTGCAGCACTCATCATAGTGCTTTTTTTTGTTTACCTGTTTGGGCCACATCCAGCAACACCAATTTATAGTTCCATATTACCATCTGTTCCATCTGATCCAATTGCTTTAATTAATTATGTACAACAAGAAGAATCGAAGCATCTTGTAAAAAAAGATAATGAAGCAGAAATTGTTTGGGCCGATTCTAGTACCAAACATAAAACAGCTTATTCCATTGTTTATCTGCATGGATTTAGTGCCAGTAAAATGGAAGGGGCACCAACACATATAGAAATTGCAAAAAAGTTTGGATGTAATTTATATTTAGCACGCTTATCGCAACATGGTATTGACACAACAGATGCGTTAATTAATATGACACCCGATAATTTGTGGGAAACCGCCAAGCAAGCCTATGCCATTGGTAAGCAATTAGGTGAAAAAGTGATTTTAATGGGAACATCTACAGGAGGCACACTTGCTTTGCAATTGGCTGCAGCATATCCTGATGTGTCAGGTTTAATTTTATACTCACCAAATATTGCCATCAACGATCCAAATGCCTGGTTAATTAATAATCCCTGGGGACTACAAATTGCAAGACTCGTAAAGGGTTCTAATTATAATATTATAAAAGCTGATTCTGTGTATTCGAAATATTGGAATACAAAATATCGATTAGAAGCCGTTGCATCTGTTGAAGAGTTACTAGAAACTAAAATGAATGAGAGTACATTTCAATCCATCAAACAACCTGTACTAACGTTGTATTATTATAAAGATGAGCAACATCAAGATCCGGTTGTAAAAGTAAGTGCCACAAAAAAAATGTTCGAACAACTGGCCACATCTAAGGAATTGAAACGTGCCATTGCAATGCCAAATACAGGAAATCATGTTATTGGTTCTCCCATATTATCAAAAGATGTTACAGGTGTTCAATTAGAAACAATAAGTTTTATGCAGGAAATCATGCATATGAATGCCATAAAATAAAGAATAATGACGATTTTAAATTCTCTTATCTTCGTCAGAATAAACAAAAACGATTGCTATGTCCCTCAGTAAAATTGCAGGCATTGGAATGTATGTTCCAGAAAAAGTAGTTACCAATAACGATTTGAAAAAGTGGATGGATACTGACGACAACTGGATTCAAGAAAGAACAGGCATTCAAGAAAGAAGATTCGCAAAACGAACTGAGGAAACTACCACCACCATGGCAGTTGAAGCCGCAAAAATTGCGATAGAAAGAGCTGGAATAACAGCACAGGATATCGACTTTATTGTTTTTGCAACTTTATCGCCCGATTATTATTTTCCAGGTTGTGGTGTATTAGTTCAAAGAGCCATGAAAATGAAAGAGATTGGTGCATTGGATATTCGTAACCAGTGTAGTGGTTTTTTATATGCAATCAGTGTGGCAGATCAGTATATTAAATCTGGTATGTATAAAAACATATTAGTCATCGGAGCAGAAAAGCATAGCATGGGTTTGGATTACAGTACCAGAGGAAGAAATGTTTCTGTAATATTTGGCGATGGTGCCGGTGCAGTTGTATTACAACCCACTGAAAAAGCAAATCAAGGAATTCTGAGTACACATTTACATAGTGATGGCGCTAGTGCAGAAATATTAGCTCAATATAATCCGGGCTCACATGCAAATCATTGGATGGAAACTCCTGTTGCAGATTTCGATGATGCAGAAATTGGAGAAATGTTTATGAGTCATAAAATGATTGATAATGCACAGTTATTTCCTTTCATGGATGGACCAACCGTATTTAAAAAAGCTATCGTAAAGTTTCCAGAAGTAATTGTCGAAGCATTAACTCAAAACGGATATACTACTGAGGATCTTAATATATTAATTCCACACCAGGCAAATCTTAGAATCAGTCAGTTCGTTCAACAGAAACTAAAACTACGTGATGATCAGGTATACAATAACATCATGAAATATGGTAACACAACTGCAGCGTCTGTACCCATTGCATTATGTGAAGCCTGGCAGAATGGAAAAATAAAAGAAGGAGATTTAGTTTGTCTGGCAGCATTTGGTAGCGGCTTTACATGGGCGTCTGCATTACTAAAATGGTAATGACCTCTTACCAATGATTATTTGATATAGATTTTATGAAGAGAAAGATCAACTTTTTAGTCAACCCTATTTCTGGCAATACCAAAAAAGATGAAATTCTCCGCTTGGTGCATACTGAGATGCAAGGAAAAGAAATTCCTTTTGAATTTATTTTTACCAACGCTTCGGGGGATTACGATGATATAAAAGATAAAATAGAAACTGAAGAGATCACAGACGTTGTGATTATTGGTGGTGATGGCACTGTTAATCAGGTTATAAATGCATTACGCGACACCAATATTCAATTCGGCATTATCCCTGTAGGATCTGGAAATGGATTGGCTTTGGCTGCAGGTATTCCCAAAAAACCTATTGATGCGATTCAGCTTATTCTTAAAGGAGAAGCAAAGCCTATTGATGCATTTCTAATCAACAACCAATTCTCTTGTATGCTAAGTGGCGTTGGTTTTGATGCACAGGTGGCTCATGATTTTGCCAGCAAGGCTGCGAGAGGATTAATAACATATACCCATCAAAGCCTGATCAATTATTTTAAAGCACACCCCTATCAATTTGAAATAATACTGGAGAATTTTTCGTTTTTCACTGATGCATTTTTTATCAGTATCGCTAATAGTAATCAATTTGGAAACAATGTTACTATTGCACCCAAGGCAAGTTTAAATGATGGATTATTAGATATCGTGGTAGTTCAAAAAATGAACAAAGCAAAAATGCCTTTTGCAGTTTTAAAACAAATCAGGGGAAACAATAAATTAACTGAACTCGTAGAGAACCTTACAAAGAACAATATCTTGTATTTTCAAACGAAAGCACTTACAATCAAAAACAATAAACTCGCTCCGTTTCATATTGATGGAGAGCCGAAAGAATCTGCAGCAGAATTCAATATCGAAATTATTCCAAGCTGTTTTAAATTGATTCAACCCTAAATATTATTATTAGATTTTCTTAGCACGAACCACATATAAAATAGATACCAATACGAGTAATAATAACATTCCTACTAATTGATGCAATTCTGCCATCCACTCAAACATACCCCAGGTTCCAGCAACTATATGGGCACTGGTTAATACTGTTAAGATGCCCAATAAAACCTGAATCAAAATAAAGGCAAGGGGCATTGTACGCAGATAATTGAAAACAGTTCCGCCCTTTGTTTTGTATAAATGGTAGGACCATATCGAGATCAAAACAATTAGTACATAAGCAAGTCCGCGATGCACAAAATGGACCCATATTTTATTATCAATGGCATTCATAATAAAGCTGTCGCCATTCGTTAAATGATCCGGAATCCATGCGCCATTGATGGTTGGCCAGGTAGCAGCAATATTTGCTGCTTTATGACCAGCCATTAATGCTCCATACAATAATTGAAGCACCAATACAGCAATCAATGCCAGATTCCATTTTCTCAACTTTGCATTTACAATTACTTGCTGTGGTTTTACCAATAAACTCAAAGCAAACCAATATGTATAAGATAATAATCCAAGTGCGAAAATAAAGTGTAATGCCAATTTAGTAGGTTTTACATAAACCGCATCTCCGGTTAATCCGCTGGCAACCATGATCCAACCAATGGCACCTTGCAATGCACCAAGTGCAAACAAGAATAATAACGGCTGTATCATTTCTTTTTTAAAATGTCTTTTAATCAGAAAATAAATAAAGCCCGCGGCAAAAACCAATCCAATAGTTCTGGCCCATAGACGATGAAACCATTCCCAGAAAAAGATGAATTTGAAATCAGACACCGTAAATTCAAAATTCAAATATTGAAATTGAGGGGTTTGACGATATTTATTAAATTCTATGAGCCATTGCTGCTCATTTAAAGGAGGCAAAGCTCCAGTAACCACATCCCATTGTGTGATTGATAATCCACTCCCAGTTAAACGGGTAATGCCTCCAAGGGCAATTTGTATTACGGTCATCCCAACTCCAATTAAGAGCCAGGTTGCTACCAATTTTGAAGACCTATCAATTTTCTGCATAAAATACTATTTCAAACATGGCAAAGTTAGCAGTATATTTTTTCTGTAGTTGTTTTAGTAAAATGAATTTGATACTGTTCAAAACTTTCAGGAATTTTAGATTGATGTTGTTGTCTTTCTATCAAAATAATTTTATTGAAGCAGGTTGCGATGAAGCGGGCCGAGGCTGTTATGCCGGACCCGTATTTGCAGCTGCTGTTATTCTTCCTAAAGACTTTTCTCATCCACTTTTGAATGATAGTAAAAAAGTGTCGGAAAAGAACCGGCTATTGTTAAAAGAAGTTATCGAATACAACGCTGTAGCTTGGGCAGTTGCCAGAGTGGAGCATGATGAAATTGATCGAATCAATATCTTAAAAGCCTCTATCAAAGCGATGCATCTTGCCATTCAGCAATTAAAAATAACACCCGAGTTTCTTTTAATTGATGGAAATCGATTTCAGCAATATCAAAAGATTCCACATTTATGTGTGATAAAGGGTGATGGTAAGTATGCTAGTATTGCTGCGGCTAGCATTTTGGCAAAAACACATCGTGATGCTTACATGAAAAAACTACATAAAAAATTTCCTGCTTATAACTGGATTAATAATAAAGGCTATGGTACGCTCGACCATAGAAATGCAATCGCAGAAATTGGGTTATGCAAATACCATCGAAAAAGTTTCTCGATTTTACCAAATCCTCCTGATTTATTTAATTTAGAAGACTTACATAAAAAATAAAGCCTTGCAATTGCAAGGCTTTAGGATTTCAATTCCCCCCCGGTTATTGAAACTATATCAAATTTATAGGGAATGTTTTGATTTTTTATTATTCGTTTTGTGAAACAGCATTATTATTTTGTGAAGGAGTTGTATGTTATTTTAAAATTAAGATTGAACAGCTTCTTATTAAGAAATTTAAATAACCACATAAAAATTATCTATTATATAATTTAAAAAATATATTATTCTTCCCAAACACCAGCACCTTCCCGAATCAACTCATAAGAATCTTTGGTACAATCTATAATGGTTGATGGAACCATCCCGCCAATGCCGCCGTCTACAACAATATCAACCAGGTTTTTAAAATTTTCATAGATCAATTCAGGGTCGGTATATTCTTCCACCATTTCTCCTGGTAAAGAAGCAGATAAAATCGGATGTCCCAGTTCGTGTACAATAGTTCTGGCGATATTATTATCAGGGATCCGCAGGCCAATCGTACTTTTTTTACTTTGCAAAATTTTAGGTACTTCCTTACTTGCTGGCAAAATAAAAGTATAAGGCCCGGGTAAATAATTTTTCAATAACCTATAAAGTGGCGTACCAATGCTTTTAGTGTATTTACTCAAATCGCTAAGGTCATCGCAAATAAAACTTAATTGTGCTTTAGCAGGGTCTACTTGTTTGATTTGTGCAATTCGTGCAATTGCTTTTTGTTGAAAAATGTCGCATCCCAAACCATAGATGGTATCAGTGGGATAAATAATCACACCACCTGATAATAAACAATCCACAATCATTTTCAGATAACGGGGGTTGGGATTTACTGGATGAACTTGCAATAACATAAGGGTATCTATCTTCTATTACAAAGTTAAATCATATCAATCCGATAACCCAACATAAATAAAAAGAGGTAGTAAAAAACTACCTCTTTTTGGTTTGTAACCCCCAATGAAACTGTTTACCTAGAAAGGTGTATTGGTAATAGCCAACTGCAGTTTATCCATGGTAAAAGTAGGGGCGCTTATGTTATAAAACAACGTAGAAAACACTGAATTTTTTCGGTGTTTTCACCGTATTAATTCAGTTAAAAAATCATAGTTAATTTAAAATACTTATGAGAATTTCGTTTTGCGATTTTGGCAGCTTATTTATCGGTTACCCCCGGAACAGATATCTCTGTTGCTATTTTTAGAAAACTAACGCTATGACTAAAATTGCTATCGTTGATGACCATATCCTTTTTAGAAGGGGATTGTCCATCATCATCAATTCCTTTGCTGAATATAAAATAATATCAGAAGCAGGTAATGGCAGAGAGTTCGTGAATAATATCAATCCAAATAATTTACCAGGTATTGTATTACTGGATATTACAATGCCCGAAATGAACGGATATGAAACTGCAAGGTGGTTATTTACGCATTACCCTGGAATAAAGGTTTTAGCGCTGAGCATGCTAAATGAAGAAAGAGCCATTATTAAAATGCTGAAAAATGGCGCTAAGGGATATATTCTTAAAGATAGTGAGCCCCAGGAATTAAGAACTGCTTTAGATAGCTTAGTTGCAAAAGGGATTTACCTCAACGAACTTATGTGTTCTAACATCATCCATTGTATGAATAATCAATTTGAAGAAGATCAGGAAACTTTTAAAAGGAAGGCAGAATTAACAGAAAGAGAATCGGAATTTCTGAAGCGTATTTGTAGTGATATGTCGTATAAACAAATTGCAGATACGATGTTTCTTAGCCCCAGAACTATTGATGGCTACCGCGATGCCCTGTTTCAAAAACTAAATGTGCAAACGCGTATTGGATTAGTATTATATGCCATCAGAAACGACATAGTAAGTATTTGAGAATTACAGCTTGAAATAAGAAAAGCCCCATTCATTTAATTGATATGGGGCTTTCACTATTATTATTTTTATTAAACGATTTCCCAGACTTCTTTACCACGAATCAATTTATCTAAATCACCCTTGCCTTTACTTGCAATGGTTTCTTCTATTTGCATAGCCATATCATCTTCATAACATGCTCTATCAGTTTGATAAAACACACCGAATGGACGTGGGAAATGTTTACCAGATTTATTTGGATCATCAAACATTCTTACTAAAGCCTGTGCTTTATAAAAATCATGTTCGTCATGGATCCAAAGATCATCTAAACTAATCGTGCCATCTAAATCTACCACTACCGGTTTCATTCCTTCTATCTTAATACCAAACTGCTGATTAGCTCCGAAAACCAATGGCTTTCCATGTTCCAGATAAAGACCTTGATCAGCTTTAGTTGATTTTTCAGTATAGATCTCATAGGCGCCATCATTAAAGATGTTACAGTTCTGATAGATCTCTAAGAACGAAGAACCTTTATGCTGATTGGCACGGGTTAACATATATTGTAAATGCTTTGGATCACGATCCATACTTCTTCCTATAAAAGTAGCATCAGCACCTAATGCCAGGGCTAAAGGATTAAACGGATGATCAATGCTTCCAAACGGACTAGACTTAGTAACCTTATGCTGCTCTGAAGTTGGAGAATACTGGCCCTTTGTTAAACCATAAATCTGGTTATTAAAAACCAACAAATTTACATCCAGATTTCTACGAAGCATATGAATGGTATGGTTTCCACCAATACTCATACTATCGCCATCCCCAGAAACAATCCAAACACTTAATTCAGGGCGACTCGCTTTTAAACCACTGGCAATTGCAGTTGCACGTCCGTGAATAGAATGCATCCCGAATGTATTCATATAATAGGGGAAACGACTACTACATCCGATACCACTGATGATAGCAATATTTTCTTTAGCAACGCCAATTGTTGGCATTACTTTTTGAACCTGAGCCAGAATGGAATAGTCACCACATCCAGGACACCAACGAACTTCCTGATCAGTTGCAAAATCTTTAGCGGTCAAAACAGGCGCCGCTGTTGCAGTTTCACTCATTTGATAAATTTTATATAAGGACAAAACAATTGAATCAAAATATTGCCGCTAAAGTTACGGTAATATCAGGAAG
The DNA here is from genome assembly GCA_037139075.1 of Bacteroidota bacterium. GTDB lineage: Bacteria > Bacteroidota > Bacteroidia > Chitinophagales > Chitinophagaceae > Sediminibacterium. Next base: position 10,818 of record JBAXHC010000036.1, on the reverse strand, counting down.
CAACCCGCTAAAAAATGCATCTTAACTTTAATTTTTGGCTTAGCCTTTTAATAAAGCTTCCCAAAATTCTGCAGCTCTTCTCGTATGTGGAATTACAATAGTACCTCCCACGATATTGGCTACTGCAAATATTTCATAGAGTTCTTCCGTATTCACTCCTAACTCATAACACTTGCCCAAATGGTATTTAATACAATCGTCGCAACGTAAAACCATGCTCGAAACCAGACCCAACATCTCTTTGGTCTTTTTATCCAAAGCACCTGCATCATAGGTATTGGTGTCTAAATTCCATAGCCTTTTCATCACCAGGTTATTCTTATCCAATATCACTTCGTTCATCCGCTCACGATAATCGTTGAACTCGTTTACTAATTCACTCATTCTATAATTTTTGAAGGTAAAAATACTAACAGAAGCTTAGCCTTGGCCAATTATTTGTACTTTAATCCTTTAATAGAAACAAATGAAAAAAATTTATTTAGTATTCCTTCTTATCGGTTTTCATCAGGCATTTGCACAGAATGGCAAAGAGCCCATTAAAGTAACCGATATGCTGAAAGTCAAACAGTTAAGTGCGATTACCATTAGTCCCGATGGTAGCCAGGCTGCTTTTGTTGTAAATAGTATAGAACCTGAGGCTGATAGCAAATGGGAATCCAAATACCTGAATCAATTATTTATTGTTAATACCGATGGGTCTTCTGCTCCTAAAGCGTATACCTATAAAGACAATGCTTCGCAACCAGCCTGGAGCCCTGATGGCAGACAACTGGCATTTGTGCGCGTGATTGATACTAAGCCGCAGATCTTTTTAATGTCGGTTTCTGGAGGTGAGCCCATACAGTTTACCAAATTTAAATACGGTGCATCCACCCCAAAATGGAGCCCCGATGGCAAACAAATCTTATTCAGTGCTTCTATTAGTTTGAAGGAATTGTTGAAGGATTCAACCCTCAACCAAAAAAAAGAAATTCCTAAATGGCCCTATGAAAAACCTGGCTTTGACCAAAATCAGCAATTTGTTGCTACAACTGCTAAACCAGATCCTGATGGAAACCTGGATGAGATGAGAGCTTATCTCGAAATCAATGCAACTGATAAGAAGGCTAAAGTGATCAATAAATTAAATTTCCAAGAAGAAAGTACCACTACTTCAGAAATTTCTTTCAACCATTTTTTTATAGCACCCATTTCTAATGGCAATGAGATAGCGGCAATTACGCATGGCTTTTACAGATATGCAGCTGCAGATTTTACGCCTGATGGAAAACAACTAATCATTACTGGAAATAGAGATTCATTGCAACATCCAGATCGTGCACTTGAAAGCGAAATTTATCTCAGTCAATTAGATGGTACTCATCTTCAAAAAATACTTGGTGCCAAGGGCATGCAATACAATAGTGCTAAAATTTCTCCTTCCGGAAAATGGCTTGCCTTTCAATTTGGCAATACATCGTTTGTAGATGTTCCTCAACTGGCCATTATGCCTTTAAATGGAACTGAAAAAGATATTCAGGTTTTACCTTTTGACAGAAATAAAGGCGGACTAACCTGGACGACAGACGAACAGTGGATTTATTTTACAGCTCAATCAAACGGCGGACAACCACTATACCGTATCAATATCAGCAGTAAAAAAGTAGAGCCTTTATCAGATTTTAATTCAGGGATTCTCTCTTTTGATATCAATAAAAATCAAGTGCTCTATGTAAAAACTGAAGTCTCCAATCCCTCAGAATTATATCTTTCTGATGCCAGTCTGAAGAAATCCAATCGCATCAGCAATTTCAACACAGGTTGGTTAGCCAACAAACAATTGAGTTACCCAGAAAAAATGAGTTTTGTAGACGAGAAAGGCCTAACCATTGAGTATTGGGTTATGAAGCCGATTAATTATGAAGCCGGAAAAAAATATCCAGCCATTTTAGATATTCATGGCGGACCATCGGCCATGTGGGGACCAGGTGAACTTTCTATGTGGCACGAGTTTCAGTATTATGCGGCCAAAGGTTATGCTGTAGTTTATGGAAATCCAAGGGGTTCAGGTGGATACGGGTCTACCTTTTTGAGAGCCAATATCAACGATTGGGGTAAGGGCCCTACTTATGATGTACTTACTTATCTCGACAAATCTGTAGCACTTGGATTTATTGATACTTCAAAACTAACCGTTACCGGAGGCTCTTATGCAGGTTATTTAGTTGCCTGGATAGTTGGACATGACCAAAGATTCAAAGCCGCTTGTTCACAGCGGGGTGTATATGATCTGTCTACTTTTTTTGGAGAAGGAAATGCGTGGAGATTGGTACCTAATTATTTTGGTGGGTACCCTTGGGAATCTGCTACCAAAGCCATTTTGGAAAGAGAGTCGCCCATTACTTACGTGAACGATATCCATACCCCTTATATCATTTTTCATGGAGAAAACGATTTAAGAACGGGTGTGATTCAGGGCGAAATGTTATACCGAAGTCTTAAAATTTTGGGCAGAACCGTAGAATACGTACGTCATCCTGGAGGAACTCATGAGCTAACCCGTACAGGAAACAATCGTCAAAGGATCGATCAGATGCTAAGAACGATGGAATTTTTTGAGCGATTTATCAAGCACTAATTATGTAATTGTTTTAACCAATCTTGAATAGCCAATATCACTTTTAGAGAAACTTCTTGTCTGAATTTTGTGTCGATCACTTTTTTTTCATCGTCTGCATTACTCAGAAAAGCAATCTCTAAAAGTGCATTTGGAAAGTCTGTGGGCTGATTTAAAGTGAAATTAAAATTTCCAACATTTCCAAATTCACTCAATTTTAATTCGAGCATTCTTTTCAGCAATGCCTGTGATAAAGGACGAAATCCGATATGCTTATAATAGGTACTCACCCCCGAAACCATTTCATTAGCAGAAGAATTAAAATGCAGACTAATTAAAAAATCTGGGTTCTGTTCTTGAAGAAATAAGATCCGGTCTTTGTTATCAAAACTAGTATCTGTTGTTCTAGTCATGATCACTTTCTTCACCCCTAATTTCTTCAAGTTTTTTTCAAGTGATTTTGCGTAAAGCAATGTGTATTCTTTCTCACTGGTCTTTCTTTTAATACCATCAGTTCCAGAATTATTACCTCCATGCCCGGCATCAATAGCAATCACCATCTTTTTTAAATCTAATATTGCAGGCTGTCTTTTTACACGCAATACTAAATTTTTACCTACATAAGAAAGGCTGTAACCCCAGTGTTGCGCGTGTTTTAATTCAATTGTTACACGAACCACATCATCTTCCACTTGATTATAATAAACGTTTTTGATTTCTTTTACTGATTGTAATTGTGTGATCCAGTTGGTATTCGCTTGAACACCATAGAGATCTACAATAATTTTAGATGGTTCAATTTCCATCCAGGATTTATATGGTAGGTGCTCGTCCAAATGCATACTTACATAATCATATAAGGAATCACCCTTTACTAAAAAAGAACCCGTTAAATAGAATGGTTTACTCGTAAAAACAGAGTCGTGCCTGATATAAGTTTTCTCAATAAATGCGCTATGGAATTTTGAAAGTTGAACCGTATATAATTCTTTAGTTGAATCAACAACTCGCAAAAGAATATTGGAATCTATATAACCCATTTTAGTACCCCCAAGACGGTCATCTCCAAAACCATATAACAAGGATGGTAATTTTCCTGTTGACTTCACTAACAAATAATTTGTTTCACTATTTTGCGCAAAAACAAATAAATGAATCAACAAAAAACTAAGTAGTAAGATTCCTCTCATTAATTGAAGATAAAAAAACTGAGGGCAAAAAACTAGAAAATAAAAGGAAATGTCAATGATATATTGAGGTATTCGGGTAAAAGAAAAGACCTTAGCATTTTTAATACTAAGGCCTTATCTGAGCAAGCAATCGTAAGATTATCGATATGTTAAATTTAGAGTAATTTTTCTAAAGCCACCAAAAAATTCTTTAGAACTTATACCCCTTGTTTGCAATCATCTTATCTGCAACTCTTCTACGGGCATCTTTGCAATTAAAAGGCTCCACTTTGGTGAACCTTTTTAGTCCAATATGCATCATTCTGAGCTCGTCACCGTCTGAAAAGCTGTTTAAAGCGTCTTTTCCGGCTTTATTGATCCTATCTGCTGCATCATATAAATAGGTTCGCATCATATCTGCCTGTACTGAGGTTTCGGCCTCACCCTTCCTTTCCGAAAGTTTTATCACCCTTAATAAGGCACTTTCTGCATTATATACATCGATGCTCATATCTGCAATGTTCATCAGGATTTCTTGTTCCTTATCTAAAGTCATCATTAGCTTTTGAACCGCAGCACCGGCCACCATCAGAATAGCTTTTTTGAAGTTTGCCACATATTTACGCTCTTTCACAAATGGTCCTTCCTCATCGCTATTAAAATCCGGGATACTCATTAGCTCTTTTTGAACTGCCATGGCTGGTCCCATCAAATCCAGCTTTCCCTTCATTGCACGTTTCAAAACCATATCCACTGTTAGAAGTCGATTGATTTCGTTTGTGCCTTCATAGATTCTATTAATTCTGCTATCGCGATAAGCTCTTGAAATCTGGTATTCATCACTAAATCCATTACCCCCATGTATCTGAACACCTTCATCCACCACAAAATCAAGCGTCTCACTACCGTAAACTTTTAGCATGGCACACTCAATAGCAAATTCCTCTGCCGCACCTAATAATGATTCTGCAAAAGATTTGCCCTCTGCTTTTAAAGAATGTTCAGCATCATCAATCCATTTAGCAGTTCTGTATAAAGCAGACTCACAAACAAATAATCTGGTTGCCATTTCTCCTAGCTTATGCTTGATAGCACCAAATTTTGAAATAGATATTTTAAACTGCTCTCTGTCAATAGCGTATTGAGTAGAAACTTCCGCAGCTTTTTTAGCACCGCCCAAGGTAGCAGCACATAGTTTTAATCTGCCGATGTTAAGAATATTGAATGCAATGATATGTCCCTTACCTATTTCTCCAAGTACATTTTCAACTGGTACTTTGCAATCCTGGAAATAGAGTTGTACGGTAGAAGAACCTTTGATTCCCATTTTGTGCTCTTCTGGTCCTTGTGTAAAGCCTTCCATGCCTCTCTCCAAGATGAAGGCGGTAAATTTATCGCCATCAATTTTTGCAAACACGGTATAGACATCTGCAAAACCTCCATTGGTGATCCAGCATTTTTGTCCGTTTAGAATATAGTATTTCCCATCCTCACTCAATTTAGCTGTACTTTTTGCTCCCAGTGCATCACTACCACTATTAGGTTCTGTTAAACCATAAGCGCCTTTCCATTCGCCGCTTGCCAGTTTAGGAATGTATTTATCTTTTTGTGCTTCAGTTCCAAAATACAGAATAGGTAAAGAACCAATTCCAGTATGAGCTGCAATAGCAACAGAGAAAGAGTATCCACCACCAATACCTTCGTTCACAATAGTTGAAGTAATAAAGTCTTTTCCCAATCCACCGTATTTTTCAGGGAAAGAGGTAGACAATAAACCCTGTTCACCAGCCTTCTGAACTAAAGAGGGCATTAAGCCTGGTTCTAATTTTTCGATACGATCAATCACTGGCAAAATTTCTGCCAAAACAAATTGGTCGCACATTTCCATCACCATTTTCTGTTCCTCATCAAAGTCTTCGGGAATAAAGGTTTCATAAGGATTACTCTCTTTAATAATCCATTCGCCACCTTTTAAAGCCGCTATTTGTTTTGTTGTTTCCATGGAAGAAAATTTATTATTTGTTTTTTAGGATGCTATAATGTGAGGTTATCATAAACCTTTTGAAATACTGTTTTAACGATTTCAATATCTTCTCTTTTAACATCAACCAATGCTTCACTCATCGTTTGATTGGCTAAGTCGATGGTAAGATTCTGAATTTGTTTAGCCGCATCAGTGAGGCAAACCAGGTTAATCCGGCGATCCGATTTTGAAGGCATCCGTATAACCATTGCCTGTTTTTCTAAATTGTCGATCAAACGAGTGATGCTGGGTTTATCTCTAAAAGTGCGATTACAAAGTTCCTGCTGACTCAAACAATCTTCCTTCCACAGATGGTATAAAATGCTCCATTGTTCAATGGTAATTTCTAGACCGGCATTACGGAAATTCTTCTGCAGCCTTCTTGCCACGGCAGTAGAAGCCATTCCATTAATGACGCTATATAATTCCCCTCTTTTAAAATGGTTGTTTGGCATATAGTTAGTTATGCAACTAATTCAAAGTAAGCTTGTTTGCTCGATATCACCAAGTATTTTAACGTTAATTTTTGGTCATTCATTAAAAATCGAACCTCATTGGTTTTCTTTGCAGCATGTATCAGGCATTATTGATCTCGGCAATTGTTTTAACCATCCTGTATGGCCTACTCATTATCCTTTACAGGAGATGGTTTTTGGAATTGCCTCTATTCGAAGTTCCAGATACGCTATTACCCAAAACCAGATTTTCCATCATTATTCCAGCCAGAAACGAAGCGGAAAATATTGATCAGTATTTACCATCCGTGATGGAACAAGAATATCCAACTGATTTATTTGATGTGATTGTGATCAATGATCATTCTACTGATGATACAGCACAAAGAATTCAGTCGCATCAGAAAAAATACGCCAACCTTTATTTGATTGAATTGTCGGAACATATAGATGATCTGATCACGAATGCGTATAAGAAAAAAGCGATTGAAATTGCAATAGCACAAAGCAAGGGAGATTGGATCATCACTACAGATGCTGATTGTAAAGTAAATAAAGAGTGGCTATCATTATACGATGCTTATATCCAATTGAAACAACCTGTTTTAATAGCGGCCCCGGTAATGTTTTTCAATACTGGTAGTTTTCTTACCTTATTTCAGTTGCTCGATTTTATAAGCCTGCAGGGCATCACAGCTGCAGCAGTGAGCGCCGGCAGCCATGCTATGTGCAATGGTGCAAATCTAGCATACAAGAAAACTGCATTTTATGAGGTTGGTGAATTTAAAGGAATCGACCATATTGCCAGTGGTGATGATATGTTGTTGATGCATAAAATTAAGCAACGGTTCCCGGAGCAACTCGGATACTTATATCATTCAAAAGCCATTGTTCAAACAGAAGCAATGCCCAATTGGAAAAGTTTTTTGAATCAGCGAATTCGTTGGGCTAGTAAGGCAGATGGCTATCAGGATAAAAGCATCTTTGTAGTACTATTACTAGTATACCTTTTAAATTTATCGATTTTATTACTGGCAATCTCTGCATTTTTTGTAGCGCATGGATGGTATTATCTTATGCTGCTAATTAGCATTAAAACATTAATTGAATTAAGTTTTATGATACCTGTTAGTAGATTCTTTGGCTTACTGGATACCATAGTTTGGTTCCCCATCATGCAACCATTTCATATACTGTATACAGTGCTAGCAGGTTGGTTGGGTAAATTTGGATCCTACCAATGGAAAGGAAGAAAACTGCAGTAGCTTCAAAAGGGGGATTGAAAGGAAGCTAAGCTTTTTTTGATTCAGGCCACCAGGCATAAATCATCATACCTATCATGGCGATCAAGGCAATGGGAAATAATAAAAAACTTTTCATAGATTTTGTTTCTGTTTAATTATGACTATCCCGGACAAACAAAGTTTAATTCGGAATAAATAAAATTTTAACGCATCTTATAAATAGATACGACAAAAAGCAGTTTTTGTTGCCTTACTAAGAAAAAAAATTGGGGGTGGGAATCATTGGGGATACAGAATATCTATACAATCGAGCTATATTCTTCCTCTAATTTACGATTTAAAACAAATACAAAACCCAAACACAGCCAAAATAAACTGCCAATTTTATCGGTTTCAATCATATCGCTCATCAAATTGATAGAAAGGATCATGGCTAAAACAGTTGCAACTGTGAGTGTAACGATCCTATGAAATTGATTCTGAAGTCTATTATATAAGTATTGTAGCCGGAATAGCATTCCTAACCATAATAGAATTAACAACAGTAATCCTGGAATTCCTTGTTCGGTTAACGTGAGTAAAAAATAATTATGGATACTGCTGTGCTCTGGATTATTGCTTACCCAGGTTTCAAAAGTATTTAATGTATAGGGGCGATAACTGGAGTAAAAATTATTGGGACCAAAACCTGTCACCGGCCTTTCTACAAACATGCGCAAACCAGCCACCCATCTATAAAATCTTTCAGCATTTGAAACATCTTTCATGCTGATGGTAGCAGCAATATGTTCTGAGAAGTCGGTATGAAAAATGGTATGATCATGATCGGGTGCAAAACGCATATAATGATAATCCACAAATAACCAAGAGCTTGCAATAAGGATTACTGCAATTATAAGAGTGGTTACTTTTTTAACCCAATTCCATTCCATTAAAAATGTAAAAATAATTCCTACTACTAAAGCCACCCATGCACCTCTTGAATAAGAAAAAAACAGTCCAATCAGTCCTATCAGTATTGCAAGGCTGATCCATTTTCTGTTCTTATTTTCTTTTGCAGTTAAAAATCTTAGTGCCATTGCCGGTGCTAATAAACAAACCAGCATCGAAGAATAGTTGACATGATTTCGAAAAAAGGGGTACACCGTTTTTTTAATATCTACAAAACTAAATCCATACCATGCATGTCGCAGCAATGTTTGTATTACAATAAAAAACATGGGAATTAAAAGAAGTAGTGCAAATTTTTTAATCCTTGCTTGCGATCCCAACATCAACTGAGGCATCAACACAAAGGGAACGATATACCAGATTCGAGCAAGAAAAAATTTCACAGAAAGCAAACTGTTATTAGCAAAACAAGCACTGACAAATATCCAACCCATTATACCTATAAGTAAAAGAAAGAGTGGTTCTTTAGATAGGTTTGATGGAAACCATTTGGGCTGATGAATGATTTTAATCAATACCAATCCCGTTAACAACATCATGAACAACTCATCGGGAAAATCAATCCCCAGAGCGGATGTGATATTTAATTCAGTAGACAAAGGAAGGGCCAAGATCAATAGCCAAAAAAGGTCTTCTGTTCTATTCACGCAAAAATCGAAAGCAAAGGGTAACAGCAACCAAAGAAAGGGTATCGACAGTATTAAATAGGAATGAAATAAAATCGATCCTATAATGCAAATAAAAAATAAGAAAAACGCAGTATAAAATTGATATGATATTTTACTAAAAAACATTACAGTGAATCTTCTCTATGATATATAAGAAGTACCATTACAGCAAACACCAAACTAACTATTGCGGTTAGAATCAGCACTTCCGGAATATTGGGTTTTTCTGGTTTTGCAGCTGCAACTGCTGTTTCAAGTACAAACAAGGAAGGTGCGTTATTGTCGATCGCTAATTTAAGTTCGGATGCGGCTTTTTGCTGTGCATTTATTTGTTCATATAAACTATTGGATTTTACATAGTATATCTGAGATGCATTTTCTTTTTCCATTTTTATTGCTGTACTCATTACATCATAAATCTTAGTCAATGAGTCAATCGACCTATTAAAATTCACCAGCATTTTTTCATATCCAGATTTCCAAATAGATTCTTCTTTTAATCGAGTGATCTCTACCATTCTATTTACAATCTTAGCCGAGAGTGCTGCATCTTTGGTCCATATAGAAATCTTCAACTGAGCAAATTCTGTTTTTTGAATATTGATATCCTCCTTTAATTCTAAAACAGCTTTGCGACGTAATAGGTTGAAGTTCAGAGGCACCCGATTTGTATCAGCACCTGTTAATTGGTAGTAACTAATTAAATCAAACTCGTCAACCAATTGTTTATATACCGTATCCATACTGGCAATGCCATAGATTCTTTCTAAATCATCTCCGCTTCCAAATACCGAATATAGGTTTTGAATATTTTGGTTGAGCAAGTGTGCTTTGTCTGCAAGACTAGGATTTGCAGAAACTAAAGTTGAAGCAGCATAATATTGTTTGGGTACAATAAACAGTGTGATGGATGCCACTAATAAAGAAACCAGCACAAAGAATAGCAATTGTTTCCATTTGGTTTGAAGCAAATGCACTGTTGACTGAAGATTAAAAGAATGGTTTTGCATGGTTCAAAAATTCAATGAATGAAACAATTGTCTAAGGGGCAATTACCACATTTCTAATTAAGCTTTCATCAAGAGAAATAAAAGTTTCGGTTCTTTCAATTCCCTTAATCTTTTGTAATTCGTCGTGTAAAACAAACCGTAATTGCTTAATATCCTTACAAACAATTTCCGCAAACATACTATAGTTACCTGTAGTATAGTTTAAACGAACAATTTGAGGAATTTTCTTCAATTCTTTAGCTACACTATCGTACAATGAGCTTTTTTCTAAGAATATTCCGATAAAAGCGATTACATCATAGCCCAAAATTTTGAGGTCTATCGATAATTTTTTACCTTTAACTATACCAGATTCTTCGAGCTTCTTGATACGTACGTGTATTGTTCCGCCAGATACGAAAAGCTTCTTACCCAGATCAGCGTAAGAAATCTCTGCATCTTCCATCATTTCCTGAATAATTTGCAGGTCCAATTTGTCTAAGTTCAATTTGGGTGTCATAATGATGCGTAATTTTAAATATTATCTAATAATTAAAGCAATATATTAAATATTATCTATACTTTATAAATTTTCATTAAATTATTTGTAAAAATGGGATGAACGGTTATATATTTGTCTTCCAAACAAAGAAATAGTTCTTTACACTGTGGGGTGATGAAATTTTTGGCAGACATGCCCTCTTGTCTCGGGGGTGAAGA
>JBAXHC010000035.1:0-28619 GCA_037139075.1 Bacteroidota bacterium | reverse complement strand
AATTATTGAGCGGAAGCGTAACCATTATTCGGTGAGTAGGCATTGAATTCCAATTAAAAATAACTCTACTAATTTAGTTGACTAATATTATTGTAGATTTGCGCCCTAAATATTTCCATGAAAAATTATAAAGCAACTAGATACTTATTTTTATTTGTCATCATATTTCTATCGGCTCATGCTTTTGCGCAAAACAAAAAAAGTTTTACCGCAGATATGTCTGAATGGAAGCAAAAAAGAATTGCGGCATTAAAAGCACCCAATGGTTGGCTAAACTTAACTGGGCTTTTTTGGTTGAAACCAGGAAAGAATAGTTTTGGATCTGATCCATCGAATGAAATAGTATATCAGCATAAAGACATGCCAAAGAAAGCAGGTTACTTTTTATTTGAGAACCATCAAGTGTATTGGGTTAGTGCTGAAAATGTAAAGGTAAATATCAAAGACAGTTCTGTAACAAAAGTATTGGTATACGAAGAAGGAAAACAGGGAGCCCCATTATTAGCACTTGGAAATCTTAGATGGAATATTATTCAAAGAGACGATAAGATTGGAATTCGTTTACGTGATTTACAAGCACCTATTGTTACTGCATTCAAAGGTTGCGAAAGATTCAAGGATGATAGTACCTGGCGTTTGAATGCAAGGTTTGAGAAAAAGCAGGAGAATAAATTGTTAATCACAAATGTATTAGGTCAAACCAATGCACAGGAATCTCCTGGAAAATTAATTTTTAGCATTGCAGGGAAAGAATATCAATTAGATGCATTGGGAGAAGGCAATGAATTGTTTATTCTTTTTGGAGACGCTACAAGTGGTAAAAGCACTTATCCTGCAGGCCGTTTTCTTTATACAGATTTACCTGATGCCAATGGAAATACCATCATCGATTTTAATAAAGCGTTTAATCCACCTTGCGCGTTTACGATCTTTGCAACATGTCCGCTTCCTCCAAAACAAAATATTTTACCCATTGCTATTAAAGCAGGAGAAAAAGACCATTTAGGAGGGAGGAGATAGTTAGAGTATCATTAAATTATTGAGATCTCCGATAATTGGGATGTAATTTTATATTCAATAATGAAAGACCCTCTATTGCCCGACCCTCAGTTATTGGTTGATTTGGTAACCACACGTATGCCTTTTGGAAAGTATAAAGACAGGTTAATCTGCGATTTACCGGATTTTTATCTGGAATGGCACCAACGGAATGGATTCCCTAAAGGTAAAATGGGAATGCTACTTGCTACGATGTATGAAATAAATTTAAATGGATTGAAGTTTTTGCTTGATCCGTTAAAAAAGCAAAACCGCTAAAAAAACCAAACAACATTAAAAAACACCTTGTAAGAAAGGGTTGAAATATTAGTTGATTGCTTTCTATCTTGCACACCTATGCAAACCATCGATTCACCTGAGCATATCTTACAGACTATTTTTGGATATGATAGTTTTAGGCATAACCAAAAGGAAATCATTGATCTGGTTTTAGAAGGGAAAGATGCCCTGGTATTGATGCCAACTGGTGGTGGTAAAAGTCTTTGTTATCAAGTGCCCGCATTATGCTTACCTGGTGTTACTGTGGTAGTAAGTCCATTAATCGCCCTGATGAAAGACCAGGTAGACGCATTGGTATTAAGTGGCGTAAAAGCTGCTTTCTTAAACAGTACACAAAGTATTGCTGATCAGGCGATTTTATCAGAACAATTGCGGAATAATGAACTGAAATTAATTTATGTTGCTCCAGAACGCCTGGTTGGTCAGGATAAACAATTCCTCCATTTTTTGCAAAGCATTTCTGTATCACTTTTTGCTATAGATGAAGCACATTGTATCAGTCAATGGGGGCATGATTTCAGACCCGAATATCGGGTACTGGGAGAATTAAAAGATGCCTTTCCGAATATCCCTATTATAGCACTCACGGCAACTGCAGATGGATTAACAAAAAAGGATATCCTCATGCAATTGCATCTGAATAATCCGCAGGTTTTTGAAAATAGTTTTAATCGTCCCAATATATTTTATACCGTAAAACCAAAGCGTGGGTATTATGAGGAGTTGACAGAATATTTAGAGGAACATAAAAATGATTCGGGAATTATTTATTGTCTGAGTAGAGCAGCTACTGAAAAATTAGCAGCCGATCTGGTAGAAGATGGATTTCAGGCTGCTGCTTATCACGCTGGATTAGAAAAAAATCTAAGGGATGAAAGGCAGGATCAGTTTTTAAAAGATGAAATTAAAATAATGGTTGCCACCATTGCTTTTGGTATGGGTATCAATAAAAGCAATGTTAGATATGTGATACACGTTGACTTACCTAAAAATATTGAAGGATATTACCAGGAAACAGGGAGGGCCGGAAGGGATGGTTTGAATAGTGATGCGCTATTGTTTTTTGGAGGTGGGGATGTGATAAAGCTAAAATCATTTGCACAGGTAGAGGGTAATGAGGCGCAGACAAAAATTCTATTGAAGAAATTAGATCAGATGGTTCAATTCTGCGAAACTAAAAGATGCAGAAGAAAATACCTTTTAAATTATTTTGGAGAACCTGCTGCGGACAATTGCGGTAGTTGTGATGTTTGTCTGGGAAACCGCACATTGGTTGATTCAACTTTGATATCGCAAAAGTTCTTAAGCGCGGTAGCTAGGCTGAACGAAAAATTTGGAGCTGGTTATATTATTGATGTGCTAAGGGGCAGTAATTCTGAAAAAATCAGAGCAGAACATAAACAACTTACTGTTTATGGTATTGGAAAAGATTTGAATAAAGACGATTGGCACCATTATGCAAAAGAATTGTTGTACGAAGAATATTTGCAACAATCGAATAGCGAATATCCAGTGCTTCAATTAACAGAAAAAGCAAAAGCTGTTCTTTTCAAAGCCGAAAAAGTGTTTTTAAACTCTCCGGTAAAACAAGTCATAATTAAAGAACCCATTATATTTCAGCAACATTCGTTTGAGAAAGAATTATTTGAAAACCTGAAAAAATTACGAAACAAAATTGCACACGAAGAAAATATACCGGCATATATTATTTTAAGTGATAGTAGTTTATTGGATTTGGCAACTTATCTGCCCCTCAAGAATTCGGACCTGCCAAATATCTCTGGATTTGGTACCTATAAAATTGAAAACTACGGTGCTGCTTTCTTAGAAATGGTACAAGACTATTGTATAGAGCATCAGATGGCTACTAGAATGGAATTAAAGCACCCGTCTAGGAAAAAGCAAACAAGGATTATTAAAGAAAAGGAAACTGAAACAAAGAAGCAGAGTTTTGATCAATATAAAAATGGATATAGTATCGAAGCAATTGCAGAAGAAAGAGGCCTTTCAACAACAACAATAGAAAATCATCTGAGTTATTATATTGGAAAGGGACAGTTAAGTTTAGATGAATTTGTAAAACAATCTCATCAAGAATTAATTAAAAAAGCTGCTGAAAAGCATGGGCGATTAAGTTTGAGAAAGTTAAAAGACAATTTACCAGACGGTATCAGTTATGGGGCCATTAGAATGGTATTAAATTCTATGCCGGCTGAACAATAAAAAGCTTTGTTCTTTTAATTGAATTGTCTTAATATATTGCAAGCATATTTAATTTAACTTTAAAACATGGCTGGCAATCATTATTTCAAATATTTTTCTAAGAAAGGAAAGGAAAGTTCAGAACGAACCAGAGATATTTTTGTTGTAAACCCAACAGCAGCTCCCACACGAACAACGGAAACCAGTTCAGATATTCATGTATTTGATTTTACGGCAAATTTTTTAAACGAAACGGAACACCCATTAACAGAAGATTGTTACACTTATAAAGAAAATGGACATATTACTTGGATTAATATTGGGGGAATAATAAAGGAAGATGTTGAAAAAATATGTTCGCACTTCGACATCCATTACTTAATAGTGGAAGATATATTAAGTATTAATCAACGTCCAAAGATGGACGATATGGATACTGTACTTTTTTGTTTGTTGAACATGTTGTATTTCAATGAAACTACCGGTGCTGTTGAGACTGAACAGATCAGTATTTTATTGGGGAAAGATTATGTGATTTCATTTCAGGAAGATAGTAGTAGAGATGTATTTGATAGCATCAGAGAAAAACTAAGAGTTTCTTCAAGTAAGTTAAGACAATCAGGAGCTGACTATTTGTGCTATGCTTTATTAGACATGATAGTTGATCATTATTATATTGTAATGGAAAAATTAGGTGAGAGAATTGAAATGTTGGAAGAAGAAATTATCCGTTTCAGTAACACCAATTCAATTTCCGATATTAATTCCTTGCGAAAGGAAATGATTGTTTTAAAAAGAAATGTAGCACCAGTTAGGGAATTAGTGAATGGTTTTATACGTAGTGATAGCGATTTATTGGAGGAAAGAAATACCAAGTATTTTAAAGATGTTTATGACCATATTGTTCAGGCCAATGATCTGGCAGAAAACTATCGGGATATGATGATCAATTTACAAGACTTATACTTAAGTAATGTAAACTTGAAAATGAATGAAGTAATGAAAGTGATGGCAATCGTAACTTGCTTACTTGCACCTGCAACAGTAATAGGCGGCATATTTGGAATGAACTTTGATAGAATTCCTACACTTCACAATGAATACGGCTTTTTTTCGGCAGTAGCATTCATGATATTAATACCACTTTGGATGTTATTTACTTTCAGAAAAAGAGGATGGTTTTAATATTGTAATAGAAACTATAAAGGTATATTGGTGTACTTCTGAATAACTGCTAGCAAGTCATTTGGATTAAATGGTTTGGTAATACAATCATTCATGCCAAATTCCATAGCTCTTCCCTGGATATCCATAGTAATAGAAGCGGTGAGTGCTATAATTGGAATTATTTTGTTTGATTCTCTTATTTTTTTTGTAGCGGTATATCCATCCATCACTGGCATTTGTAAATCCATCAAGATGATATCATATTTATTATCCCGGGCTTTTTCTACAGCAATTTCACCATTGTTTGCAACATCCACCGTTGCCTTCCAATTTTGAAGCATTTTTTCTGCTACCATCACATTGAATTCCACATCTTCAACTAAAAGAATATGAATGTTAGTTAAATCTGGAGCTTCGTTTTTTTGTATTTTATTATTTTCCTCTTGTATGCTGGTACTGCTTTTTTTGAAGCGGAGTGTAAAGTAAAATTTCGAGCCCTTACCCTCTTCACTGCTCAGACTAATATCACTGTTTTGTAATTGAAGCAATAGTTTTATGATGGTTAATCCCAGGCCGGAACCGCCATATTCTCTTGTGATATTGGTATTGGCTTGTGTAAATCGGTCAAAAATCATTTCCTGTTTATCAGCAGATATGCCTATCCCTGAATCAATAATTGCAAAATCAATATCAACATATTCCTCAGAAATATTATTTAATAATACTTCAATTGTAATAATGCCTTTTTTTGTGAATTTTATAGCGTTTGAAATCAGGTTATTTAAAATCTGACCAAGACGTATATCATCACCAATAACATAATCTGGAATATCATCATCATACATCAACCTTAGATTATTTCCTTTTTCCTCAGCTCTTAATCGATGAGCAGCACGAAGGTTTTTGACAAAGGTTTTTAAATTCATATCCCTTTCAGCCAAAATTATTTTTCCTTCCTCTAATTTGCCATAATCAAGTACATCATTAATTAGACTTAGCAAATTTTCAGATGAGATCTTCATTACATTTAAAAGCTCCT
Organism: Bacteroidota bacterium; assembly: GCA_037139075.1. Taxonomy (GTDB): domain Bacteria; phylum Bacteroidota; class Bacteroidia; order Chitinophagales; family Chitinophagaceae; genus Sediminibacterium. The sequence continues at coordinate 22,873 of JBAXHC010000035.1, read as the reverse complement.
TCTGGGATGGTAAAGGATCTTGATAATGTAAAAGGTTATTGGTACCTATAATTGCATTGAGAGGAGTACGAATTTCGTGACTCATAATGGAAAGAAATTCGCTTTTAGCTCTTGATGCTTTTTCGGCTGTTTCTTTTGCTAATATTAGATCGGTCTCTAGTTGCTTTGTTTTTTTAATTTGAATTTCAAGAAAGTTAATAATGCTGATCAAATCCTCATCCTTGTCGTCAAAATCATTATTCTCTGTCTCGTCAAGTGCACGAATGGCTTCTTTTAGTTTTACGATGGATGATTTTCGGATATCAATCTGAGCTTGTAAATCAGCATTTACATTTTGATATTCCTTCTCGCTAATATCAAACGCATGATCAGCAATTTTTTTATCACGCTCAAATGCGTGATAACTTTTACTGATCACTTCTAGTAACGTTTTTATTTCTTGATTTTCTTGATAATTACTCGTCAAGAATTTCCGAATTTGCTTTTCTAAAATTGAATGATGTTCCATAATCCGAATCAATAATAAGCTATTGCTCTGAAAAAGTTGTGATTGTCATGGTTTGATTATGTAATTCACAATTAGATAAAGGGTTGAACGGTGAAATTTCTCCATAAGAGTAGAATCCGGTTATACAAGTATGATCTCCAAATATCTTCTTTGCAGCAATTAATTCATCCTCTGTTCTTTCTTGTAAAATAAGTTTTCTACCTACACAACTGATCAATACGGCTAAATCAGGCGAATGGTTTGCTTTATCAAATGAATTTTCTGCAGCAGTTGCTGATGCAGAAATTAATTTTTCAAAATTGGCTTTCATAAAACGAACTTTTGAGCCTTCTGGCAGATTGCCCGCAAATGTCATTGACTTCTCTGCGTCATTTACAGATAAAATGGTTCTTACCAGATTCCTATCTGAATTTTCCAGGCGTATAGATAATGGGAATAAAAGTGCAGAACCTGGAAGCTCATCAGCATAGGGGCCTAAATATTCTTTGTATAAGTCAAGTGCTACAGCCCCATCAATTTCATACAAAACGTTTTTATCAGACTTAGTAATGATTCTTTCCTTACCAAATTCATCCCATCCTCCAAGTGAACTATGGCCAATTTTTATATCTTTTCCATAGAATCCAACCGCAACTATATTACCTTCTTTGGCTGCCTCGTTTAATCCAACTACTGTTTTACTAAACCTTGCCGCGTCGCCTGCAAGACCTCCGGTTATAGGTATGTGTTTATGGTTATTTAAGTTTAGTCCGTTTACAATTTCGCTTCCATTTATTTTAGTACCGTCTGAAATAATAAACAAGCCTGAAAGATCCTCAGTATTTAAAGAATTAAAAAGATGTGTACCAGTTTCAAAACTATCTGCCTGTTCATTTACAGAGGTCTTTATACATCGAATTGTTGCCTTTTCGAACTGTATAGCAGTTATGATTAATGTATCGTCGAATACTTCATCGCCAATAATTTCTCCTGCAGTAGAGCATGAAACGATATCTGCATTTGGAAACTTTGCTTGAATGATATTAAAGTAGGTTTGATTACCAGCTAAATCACCAGAACCAAAAACAATGGCTAATTGAACTTTAGCCGCATCAAAATTTGTGCTGGTATTTCTAATATCCCACTGATCATTTTGAAATTTTATTTGCTGTGTTTGCATTTTTATGGGTTAAATGTTATACCAATTTAGTACCTAATTAGGATGTAACCAATATTTTGTTTAATAGACAATTTTACAAAAGATGAAGGGGCTAAGCATCGGTGATTTCCGCGATAAAAATCGGTGTTTTAACGGAGTTTTATAATAAGTATGATTCTTAATTTTAAAAAAAATTAAAAATGGAATTCAAGGATACATTAATTCAATTTGAAATTAATGATTCGTTAGTAGTAGGCCTGTTAAATGGCGATATTACTTACTGGGAATTTCGTTCAAATTCCCGGGAATTTAAGAAGGTATTTCATGATGGTGTTTTTAAAAACCGCATATCCTTTAATGCTATAAATGAAACAACAGAAAAATTGATTGATGCACTATATCATTCACTTGAGGATCAATTAATTAAAAATCCAATGATTAAGTTCAACGACAGAGAAACACTGGAGCTTATTGGCTTTGGGAATCGAATTTAAAATCTAGCTCTTTGAGCAAATTAGAGCATTCAATGAATCAAATTTGGTCTCCGTCCAATAAATAAAGTAAAAAAACGTTTGTAACGTACGGTTTGTTATCCCAAAAGTCAATGGGTGACATGTAGCAAGAAGCTAATCAGCATGAAAAAAAAACACTCATTTTATATCATTTTAGCGATAATTCTTTTATCCTCATGCATCAAAGCATATGAGCCGGTAGTTATTACGCCAGCACCTATCCCGCCCGTGCCTGTACCTTATGCAATTACTGATGTTGCAGGCGTGTATAAAGGGGGTACTATTTTTGTTGTAAAAGCCTTGCTCGATTCTGTAACATACCGAACAGAGGATGATACCAGCAGTTTTTCACTCACTAATTATTACAATGACACGATCGTTGTTAGTCTCAATACAAGTCAGGGAGTAACCTATAAAAGATATAAGTTGGGATTGATTGATACCCTTCATACAACCGAGGCAACTGTATTTAAGTTCCAAAAGACTTTATTGGATACCTCCTATTACTTGTATAATAAGGTTTTTAGTTTAGATGTAACATTATACTATCCTAAAATTCCGAAGAAATCAACTGCCATTATTTCTAATAAGAGTATTGCAGCAAATAACCCTAATTATATCTATACGGAGAACGTAGACATAAGTGCAACCTTGCTAACAAAATAGCCATTTTGTCTTTTCTTTTCGGCTTTATTTTTTGAAATTGTATTGCGGATTAAGTTGTAAATTTATAAGGAATCATTTCTTTTAGATTTTAACTTCTAAATTAGGTACAATGAACAAAAAGCATCCCCATAAACATACCACTGTAAAGAAACCAAAACCCAATCATTTCTGGGTGGTGCTAGTCATTAGTTTTATTATTTGTGCTTATTGGATTAGTAGTTTATTTATCAATGAATATGCCTATAGATATCCAAGTTTGGGCAATGCCTACCAATTACTCTGGCTTCCGATGATAATTTGTATCTCCTGTTTACCGGTATACCTGTTTGTGCATTTAAACAAAGAACATTTTAAAAGAACTTCTGTGTTTTGGATACCTGTGGTATTGATGGTGGCCACAGGTTTAATCATGTTGATCTATAGATAAAGCCTGCACTTCTAGAACTCTTTTATACATCTGATTCATTGTAAGATAGGACCAGACTAGTAATATTTGTGGTTACCCTACGGCAAATTATACCCGCACTTTCAAGCATCATTCTCGAAGCTTTGGCAGAATCTGTGCCTTCATATTTATCAGATAAATAAATGACCTCAGAGATGCCCGATTGAATGATGGATTTTGTGCATTCGTTACATGGGAATAATGCGGTATAAATTCTACAACCGTGTAAATCCATTCCAATATTATTTAGGATGGCATTTAATTCTGCGTGACAAACAAAAGGATATTTTGTTTCTAAGAACTCACCTTGCTTTGCCCATGGAAATTCGTCGTCGTGGCAACCTGCTGGTAGTCCATTATATCCAGTTCCTACTATTCTATTTTTATTATTTACGATACAGGCACCCACTTGAGTATTGGGGTCCTTACTTCTTTTAGCTGAAAGCAAAGCAACGCCCATAAAATATTCATCCCAGGTAATATATCCTTCTCTTTTTTTCAATGTAAAAATTTTAAGAATTATTGATAACGAAAGTAAGAATTTTAAAAACCACTGTACCATTTATCGATGATGGCATCCTCAGGTTTATTTGCATTCTTAAAACTGTATTCGTTCGTTTCTGTATCGTAAATATAATCTAACTGGTACCGACGGAAGTTCGAAGCTGTGTCTTCAATAGCATCCATGATATAGACGACTTCTGCATTTGTCATTGTTGGATGTATGGATAGTCTGATCCAGCCGGGCTTACAAGATAGGTCGCCAGTATGAATCATATCCAAAAGTTCATAAGATTCGATTTCGTTTACGTGTAATAATAAATGCCCATAAGTACCAGCACATGCGCAACCACCTCTTGTTTGAATTCCGAATCGATCGTTCAAAATTTTAACAATAAGGTTATAATGTGCCCCTTTTACTATAAAAGATATTACACCCAATCTTTTTTTATTATTTCCTTCTAATAACTCAACAGTATCCATTTTTGAAAAGCGTTCGAAAATAATTTCGAGTAATTCTTCTTCTCTTTTTTGAATGTTTTCTACACCCATGGCCTCCTTAAGTTTTACGCTCATGGCAACTTTAATACCTTGTAAAAAAGGAGGTGTACCACCATCTTCACGATGTTCTATGTCAGCAATATATTCGTGCACCTTCCAAGGATTGGTATAAACTACTGTGCCACCACCGGGCTGATCAGGTATGATATTTTTGTATATCTTTTTATTAAAGATTAAAACCCCAGAGCTTCCCGGACCACCTAAAAATTTATGCGGCGAAAAATAAATAGCATCTAAATGAGCACCGTTTTCAGTAGGGTGCATATTGATATTAATATAAGGTGCTGAACAGGCAAAATCTACAAAACAAAGACCATCGAATTCATGTATTAATTTAGCTATTTCATGATAAGGAGTTTGAATGCCCGTAACGTTTGAACATCCTGTAATGGCCGCAATCTTGTTTTTTTTATATTTATATTTTTCAAGAAGCTTTCTAAAATAAATTAAATCAACATTGCCTTCTGCATCTGATTTTATTATTTCAACAGTTGCAATCGTTTCTAACCATGTAGTTTGATTAGAATGGTGTTCCATATGAGTAACAAAAACTATGGGCTTTAATTCATCATCAATTTGTAAGTAGTCATTAAAAAACTGATGAATACTTCTTACATTTTCTTTTAGTGTTTCTTTTTTTGGAATCATTCCCTTCTTCACATAATCCATGATTCTTTCCGGCATTTTTAGTCCAAGTATCCGCTGTAATTTATTTACTGCACCCGTCATTCCACTGCCACAAAAGATTAAGACATCATCCTTATCAGCTCCCACATGTTTTTTCACTATCCATTTAGCTTCTTCATAAGCTTTTGTCATGAGTGTTCCGGTAATGGTTGTTTCTGTATGCGTATTTGCAAGAAAAGGCATCAGTTCTTGTTGAAGAATATCTTCGATGGGTTTATAGCACCTGCCACTGGCGGTCCAGTCGGCATAAATAATTTTCTTTTCACCTAGAGGGGAAATAAAATTTTGATCTTGGCCAATAATATTTTTGCGAAATTTTTCAAAGTATAATTCAAGAGCTGTAAGTGCTTGCATAAAACCAAATTTATTCGGCCTAAAATTATAGAAAGCATTTCGTAAACCAATTAAAAAGCCATCCCGCCAAATGTTTGGATGGGATGGCTTAAAATGTAAGAAGTTGAAATTATATTTTTCCGTTTTTAATTTCTTCTACAACTGATGGATCTAATAATGCAGAGATATCACCTACATTATCCAAATCTCCTTCTGCAATTTTGCGTAAAATTCTCCGCATAATTTTGCCGCTTCTGGTTTTTGGTAATCCACTTACAAATTGAATTTTATCAGGTTTTGCAATGGCCCCAATAATTCTGGTAATTGTTTGAATGATATCTTTTCTAACAAGATCAGCTGTGCCATGAGTATCCTGACCGTGTGAGCCTTGATAAATGATATATGCATAAATGCCTTGTCCTTTAATATCGTGCGGATAGCCGACCACAGCACTTTCAACCACACCAGAGTGCATATTGATGGCATTTTCAAGTTCTGCCGTTCCAATTCTATGGCCACTTACGTTTAGAACATCATCTACTCGACCTGTAATTCTAAAGAAACCATTTTTATCTTTTAAAGCACCATCTCCTGTAAAATACATACCGGGATAAGTTGCGAAATAATTGGTTCTGCATCTTTCATGATCTCCATAAGTAGTTCGAAGTATGCCTGGCCATGGACCTTTAATACATAGGTTGCCAGAAATTGTTTCATCTCCCTCAGCCACAATTTCTTTTCCATTCTCATCCACTAATACCATTTGTAATCCTGGCATGGGAAGTGTTGCCCAGCTTGGAACTGCAGGGGTAATGCCGGCCAAATTACTAATTAAACAACCTCCAGTTTCTGTTTGCCACCAGGTATCAACAATTGGGCATTTATGTTTTCCAACATGCTCATCATACCAATGCCATGCTTCTTCATTAATAGGTTCACCAACTGTGCCCAATACTTTGAGAGAGCTTAGATTTTTGCCTTGTAAAGGGCCTAAACCAAATCCCATTAAACTACGAATGGCTGTTGGAGCTGTATAGAGAATATTGACTTTAAATTTATCTACAATATCCCAGAATCTTCCTGCATCAGGAAATGTGGGAACCCCTTCAAACATCAATGAAGTGGCACCGGCACTGAGTGGCCCATAAATAATATAACTATGACCGGTGATCCATCCAATATCGGCGGTGCAGAAATGGATATCGCCTGTTTGATATTGGAATACGTTGACAAAAGTATAATTGGTATACACCATATAACCTCCACAGGTATGTACAACACCTTTTGGTTTACCGGTTGAGCCAGATGTATATAATATAAATAGAGGATCTTCTGCATCCATTTCAACAGCTGGGTAATCATGTAAACCCAAAGTCTCTACTTTTTTAATTTCATCTTCCCACCAGAGATCACGCCCTTTAATCATTGAAACAGGAGTGCGTGTGCGGGTAGCAACGATTACTTTTTTTACTGTTCTATTACCAATCAATGAATCATCGATCACTGATTTTAAAGGAATATCTTTTGCGCCTCGGTAAGCGCCATCGCAAGTAACAATGTATTCTGCTTGTGCATCATATAAACGGTCAGCAATACTTTGTGCAGAAAAACCTCCAAAAATAACAGAATGAATAGCTCCAATTCTGGCACATGCAAGTACTGCAATTGCCAGCTCTGGTATCATCCCCATATAAATACAAACACGATCACCTTTCTTAACACCGTTATTGTTAAGTACGTGGGCGAACTGACAAACTTTTTCGTGCAGTTTTTTATAAGTGATAATTCTGTGATGTTCTTCCGGATCGTTCGGTTCCCAAATAAGGGCTGGCATATCGCCAGATTTTTCGAGGTGTCTATCGAGACAATTCTCGGTGATATTTAATTTCCCTCCTTTGAACCATTCTATTTTGGGATCTGTAAAATTCCAATTAAGCGTTGTATGCCATTTTTTTCGCCAAATGAAATTTTCAGCCACAGATGACCAAAATTCGGCTGGGTCATCAATACTGCGTTTGTAGTCAGCTTGATATTGTTCAAAACTGGAGATTTGATAAGGGTAGTGCATTGCAATCGATTTAAGGGCTCTAATGTACAGCAGATTTAAAATCTTCCAAGCATAAAGAAAACCATTTTTGCTAAATTAGTATACTCTTGCTAAATTAGTATATCAATTGAAAAAAATACAATCATGAAAGCCAGATTTTGCCCAAAGTGTAAGTCAGATGAAATCACCAAAAGTGGCATTGTAAAGGAGCGTCAGCGATTTCATTGTAAAAAATGCGGGTATCATTTTTCAGTTGAAAAAGAGGGTAAAAGTATTGACCCTTATTATGTAATCAAAGCATTACAGCTCCATATTGAGGGAGTAACTTATAGAGAAATTGAAAGGATTCTTGGTGTTAGTCATGTTAGTGTTATAAACTGGGTTAAAAAATACAAAGTTAAAGCTCCAGAAAACTACGATTACACACCCTCTTATAAAGTACTCACACTCACGGAACTATCGCTATTCATGGCTAATCCGCAAAATTTAAAAAATTCCGGGATGATTATAACTGAATTGGGGGATAAGTATATGATGATCAAATGGGAGCGGCTAAAATCAATGTAATCTCTGCCTAAAAACTAGTAATTTTCTACAAAAAAATATACTATTACCGTAACTATACCAACTATACCATTTTTCATCAACTTTCTTTCTAGGTTCGGAGAACGATTAATTGTTCACCAATCTAAACGCTACCATGAAAAAAAGGATTTTAACTGCATGCATTTTGCTGTCTGTTGGAATTGTAAATGCACAAACCCCCCTTGTAAAAGACAGTATTCATTTAAAAGAATCCCCCACAAAACCTGCCGAGAGAAAGGCCGATCCTGGTTGGGGAATCAAGTTTTCAGGATTTATTCGTAATGATGTTTTCTTTGATTCAAGACAGGTAGTATCTGCTCGTCCGGCAAATCAGGGTGAACTGCTTCTTTACCCTGCCAATGTAAATAATGATATCAACGGAAAAGATATCAATGCCGCTTCTTCGCTTGATATGTTGGCAATTACCACCAGGTTAACTGGAACAGTAACTGGACCAGATGCCTTTGGTGCAAAAACCTCTGGAATTATTGAAGCAGAATTTTTTGGAAATGCAAACGGAAACGAAAACGTTTTTCGATTGAGACACGCAGTTGCAAGATTGGATTGGCCCAAGACGCAACTTGCATTTGGTCAGTATTGGCATCCACTTTTTGTAACAGATTGTTTTCCTGGTGTATTGAGTTTTAATACTGGCATGCCTTTTCAACCTTTTGCAAGGAATCCTCAGATTAGATTAACTCAAAAATTAGGGAATGAAGTCAATTTAATTATTGCAGCAATTTCACAAACAGAAGCTTTTGTAAGTAGTGGTCCGAGTACCAATATTGCATTAGGTGCAGCATCCGCTAGTCAGGCTTATATCAGCAATGCTGTTGTTCCTAATCTACATGCGCAATTACAATACAAAGGAAAATCCTTTTTAGCAGGTGTTGCACTTGATTATAAATCATTAAGACCCGCTCTTAGCGCACCTTCAGCAGCAGGGGCTTCTACATTGGTAGTATCAAATGAAAGAGTGAATAGCATCACATTTGAAGCCTATACAAAAATCACAACAAAAGCAGTGATTGCTAAAGCAGAATTTTTATCGGGCCAGAATTTGTACGACCATTTAATGATTGGTGGATATTTAGCTTATGGAATAGCACCAGCAATTACTTATAAGCCAATCACTGTAAATTCTTATTGGGTAGAAATAATGGGAACAGGAAAGAAAGTAATTCCCGGAATATTTGTTGGTTATACGTATAACAATGGTGCATCTGAAGATAATGCTGTTGCATCATATACAAGAGGTATCTCAGCAGGAAAAACTTCTATATCAAATGTTTTTCGCGTTGCACCTCGCATTGAAACGATATCGGGTAAATTCAGATTTGGATTAGAAGCCGAAATTACTTCAGCTACATATGGTGCCGCTGGATCTAATGCAAAAGTTACAGGTATAACAAATTCCGTAACAAATAACAGAATTCTATTCATCTCTTCATACTCATTTTAAATTCATAACTTAATTTCTTAAATCTCTAAACTTGCCGTATGAGTAATAACAACGAAACAAAAGGTATCTGGAAAGTGATTGGAGCATCTTCACTAGGAACCCTAATTGAATGGTACGATTTCTATATTTTCGGTAGCCTTGCCGTAGTAATCGCAAACCAATTTTTTCCGAAAACAAATCCAACTGCGGCTTTGCTTTCTACACTTGCAACTTTTGCAGCAGGATTTATTGTACGACCATTTGGGGCCTTGGTTTTTGGTAGACTAGGTGATTTAGTTGGTCGGAAATATACTTTCCTTCTAACATTGGTTTTAATGGGATTCTCAACTTTTGCAATTGGGTGTATTCCTAGTTACGAAAGTATCGGGTTTCTAGCACCGATTCTAGTTCTTGTGTTTCGTTTAATTCAGGGATTGGCACTTGGTGGTGAATATGGTGGCGCAGCAACTTATGTGGCAGAACATGCACCAGTTCATAGAAGGGGTTTCTTTACTTCCTGGATTCAAACTACTGCAACACTTGGATTATTTATATCTCTTGGTGTTATATTAATGACGCGCCATTTCCTTGATGCTGATCAAGCAAAATCTATTGCAAAATTTAACGACTGGGGCTGGAGAATTCCATTCTGGATTTCTAGTTTGTTGGTAATGGTATCAATTTATATCAGGTTACGTATGGCCGAATCGCCAATGTATTCAAAATTGAAATCTGAAGGAAAAACTTCTGTAAATCCTTTGAAAGAAAGTTTTGGACATAAAGCAAATTTGAAAATGGTTTTATTGGCTTTGTTTGGTGCCACCATGGGACAAGGTGTAGTTTGGTATACCGGTCAATTCTACGCACAATCATTTATAGAAAATGTATGTAAAGTTGAGTTTGATCAATCTAGAACCATCTTGATCTTTGGAATTTTATTTGCCACGCCATTCTTTGTAGTGTTTGCTACACTTAGTGATAAGATTGGAAGAAAGTGGATCATGCTTTCGGGTATGTTCCTGGCTATCATTTCTTATAACTATTTGTTTACCTCTCTTTTCAATATTGCAGATGCCAAACAAAAAACAGAAATAGTTGCAAATACTAAAATTGAGACCACTGTAAAAGTAATTCCAAATTCAACTGACTCTATTCGAAAAGTAGTAACGAAATCTTATTTCACAGACGGCATGAGTATGGTGAACACAAAAACCGATACCGCATATTCAACTGCTGGTAAAACAACCAAGAAACCAGTAGTAGCTATTTCAAAAACTTTGAGTAGTAGTGATTATTGGAAAATGGTGGGTATTGTATTTATTTTAATTCTTTATGTAACCTTAGTATACGGTCCTATTGCGGCTTTCCTTGTAGAATTATTCCCAACTAAGATCAGGTACACATCCATGTCATTGCCTTACCATATAGGGAATGGTGTATTTGGCGGCTTAACACCTTTTATTGCAACATTACTTACAACCATTTATGTTGATAATAAGATTGTTGGTTTAATGTATCCTATTGTGATTGCTGCAGTATGTTTGGTTATTGGTGCAGTTTATATCAGTAATAGAATTGATCCAGAAGTTGACCGTTAAACAACCTATTATAAAAATTATAAAAGAAAAAATTATGAATGCTTTAAAAAAATACCTAGGATTAGTTTGGATTGTATTAGGCCCTCTGGCTATCCATTATCTATTGCAAACAGCAAGTAGCGAAATCGCAAAAAAACCTGGAACTGATACGATTATTCAATGGGGTGTATTTATCACTGTTTTTTATCCTATTGCAATAGGTTTTATTTTATTCGGATTATATGCATTGGAAGGAAATTACGACCATCTTCCAGAAGCTAGTTCTGAATTAATAGATTACGATACCAAGCCTTTGTAATCATTTTTTATAAACCGTTAATGGTGAATTATATTTACCGTTAACGGTTATTTTACTTTATGAAAGAAAAACTAAAAGAACAGCGTTTGTTATTTCTAAGCATACTATTTATGATGCTTTTTAGTTTTCCTTTTGCCAAAATGATGAATGGAACTTTTACAATTCTAGGAGTCCCACAGATTTACTTTTATATTTTTGTTCTTTGGCTGATACTTATTTTTCTTACTTGGTTGATTGCGGATACTCGTCTTTTTAAAAACAAGAAAAAAAAGGATGAGTAATATTACAGTCATATTATGGTCTGTCCTTTACCTGATCATTCTTTTCGGGATTGGTTATTATGCAGAATTTCGTTCTGCTGCCAATAGAAGCATAATCAATAACCCCTATATCTATGCGTTGTCACTTGCCGTTTATTGTACAGCTTGGACTTTTTTCGGAAGCATAGGAAGGGCTACTACAACGGGTGTTGAATACCTATATATATACCTCGGTCCAGCCATTATGGCCCCTTTGTTTTGGATTTTGCTCAGAAAAATTATTCGGATTTCAAAAACACAACGGATCACTAGTATTGCCGATTTTATTTCAACTCGGTATGGAAAAAATATTTCTTTAGGTGTTATTGTAACATTGCTATCAGTAATTGGCATTATTCCATATATAGCAATTCAGCTTAAAGCTATAAGCAGTAGTATTGAAATTGTTACTTCTACAACCCATGTGATTCAACATAGTTTTAATGTTTTTAGCGATAATACTTTTTATATAGCTATCGGGCTTTCTGCATTTGTTATTTTATTCGGAACTAGAAGTGTTGACGCTACTGAAAAACATGAAGGATTGGTTGCTGCTATTGCATTTGAATCGATTATTAAAATTGTAGCATTTACTATTGTAGGAATATTTGTGACATTTTTCTTGTTCAATGGATTCGGTGAAGTGTTAAAGCGATCTGCTGATCTTCCAAGTTTTCAAAAGCTATTTGTAGTTCAGGATAATAAAATGTACATACAAATGTTTTCAATGATGATGTTGTCTATGTTAGCAGTTTTATTTCTTCCAAGACAGTTTCAGATTTCAGTTGTTGAAAACATGCAAGAACAACATTTGAACAAAGCAATGTGGCTATTCCCGCTTTATCTATTAGTGATTAATTTATTTGTTGTACCTATCGCTTTTGGGGGATCTATTATCTTCAATGGACAAAATATAAACGCAGATACTTTTATTTTAGCACTTCCCATGTATGCCCACCAACCTTGGCTAGTTACCATGGTTTATATTGGCGGTTTTTCTGCTGCAAGTAGTATGATTATAGTTGAAACAATTGCCTTAAGTACTATGATCAGCAATCATATTGTTATGCCCTTACTATTGTTTTTATCATCTATCACAAAGCTCAATTTTGAAAAATATTTTAGACTCATTGTTATTAGTAGTAGAAGAATAAGCATCGTCGTCATCATTTTAATGGCGTATTTATATGATAGAACCGTTGCAGAAAAATATTCCCTTGTTTCAATCGGATTGGTTTCTTTTACAGCGGTTGCTCAATTTGCTCCAGCTGTTATTTTGGGTTTATATTGGAAAGAAGCGAATAAAAATGCAGCACTTATTGCTATACTAGTTGGATTTGTTGTATGGTTTTTTACATTGGTTGTACCATATATAGTTGGCGCTGGCTTTTTAAGTTCCGAAATATTAAATGAGGGTTTATTTGGCTTGCACTTTTTAAAACCACTTGAATTATTTGGGATGACGGGTTTTGATACCATCACACATGGCTTTTTCTGGAGTATGTTTTTCAACACTGTTTTCTTTGTAGGCATTTCATTATTTTCAAAAAGAACAACAGAAGAAATTTATCAAGCTGAAATGTTTGTTGACATATTTAAACATTCAGTTCAAAGTGCTGAAGGTTCCATCATCAGAAAGGGCACTGCTTTTATTCCTGATATCACATCTTTACTTTATAATTTTATTGGTAAACCACGGACCGACTATTTGTTAGCAGGATATGCTCGCCGACATAAAGTAAATCTAACCCAATCTGGCAAAGCAGATCCCATGCTTGTAAGTTTTGCTGAAAGAGTATTAGCTGGGGCAATTGGCTCAGCTTCTGCAAGGATCATGGTTAAAAATGTGGTCAAGGAAGAAGAGTTAAGTATTGATGAAGTATTGAAAATTCTTCGTGAGAGTCAATTAATGAAAGAAACTAATAAAGAATTAAGACGCAAATCACTTGAGCTTAGTAAGGCAACTGAAGAGTTGAGAATTGCCAATCAGCAGTTGAAAGTAATAGATGAAATGAAAGATGAGTTCTTATATACCGTTACACATGAATTAAGAACGCCACTCACTTCAATTCGTGCATTAAGTGAAATTGTTCATGACAATCCGGAAATTCCAGACCCTGAAAAAAATATTTATCTTGAATCTATCATTAAAGAAACAGAAAGATTAAGTCATTTAATTACACAAGTATTAAATCTAGAACGATATGAAAGTGGCAGAACCCAATTAAATCTGTCTGGTATAGAACTTGGAGCTTTATTGTATGATATTGAAGATAGTGCTCGACAATTATTAAAAGAGAAAGGCTTGCAAATTCATTTTAATATTCAAACACTGATGCCTTTATTGGAAGGAGACATTGATTTACTCACTCAAGTATTTTATAATCTTACTTCAAATGCAATTAAACATGCGAAGAAGAATATACAGGTTGAGGCTAACTATCAAGATAATATTTATCGAATCTCTATCAAAGATGATGGAATTGGAATACCTAGTGAATTACATGAATTGGTTTTTGATAAATTCTTTCAAGCAAAGAATCAAACACTTAAAAAGCCAGAGGGCAGTGGATTGGGATTGGCAATTTGCAAAAGGATTGTTGAAATGCACCAAGGAAAGATTTGGATTGAGAACTTAGAAAACAGTGGGGCAAATTTTATTGTTGAGATTCCCCATACAATATTGACCAATAAATTTGAATAACATGCCATCGAAATACAAAGTATTGGTAGTTGATGATGATCCGTATATATTAATGTCGTTAGAGTTCTTAATGAAAAAGAGCGGCTATCAGGTTATGATTGCACGTAATGGTGCAGAAGCAATCAGTGCCGTTAACACTTATATGCCCGATCTTATTTTGTTGGATATCATGATGCCAGATGTTGATGGGTATGCAATTTGCGCTTACATCAAACAAGAAGAAGCATTAAAGCATTGTATAGTTGTTTTCTTATCTGCAAAAACAAAAGAGGCAGATATTAAGAAAGGGTATGAGCTAGGTGCATCATTATATATTAGCAAACCTTTCAGCACTAAATTTCTAATGCGTGAAGTGGGGCAATTATTAGAAGGTTCAATTGTGAAAGCAAAGCCTGAATATGATACTGAATTTAAAAAGAGTATCGCATTACCTGTAGAATACTGGCAGGCGCAAGCAAAAAAAATTGAATGGTTCGAATTTCCTAAAACGATACTTTCTAAAAATGAACAAGGTTTGTACAAATGGTTTGAAGATGGCAAACTAAATATGTCTTATTTATGTCTCGATTATCATATTGAAAAAGGGAGAGGAGAACAAACGGCTTTGATTTATGATTCTCCTGTTACTAAAACAATACGCAAGTACAATTTTATAGAGCTTCGTGATGAAGTAGCATTGTTTGCTGGTGGACTTCTTAAACTTGGCATTACAAAAGGCGATACGATAGTAATCTATATGCCAATGATACCTCAGGCTATTATTGCAATGTTAGCATGTGCCAGAATTGGTGCTGTTCATTCCGTTGTTTTTGGAGGATTTGCTCCACATGAATTATCCATTCGAATTAACGATGCAGAACCCAAAGCAATCATCACAGCATCATTTGGTATTGAATTCGATAAAAAAATTGCATATAAGCCATTAGTTGATCATGCCATTATGGAGGCATATCATAAACCAAATTATGTAATAGTTTATCAAAGAGAAGGGCTTTCTGCAGAAATGATTGAAGAACGGGATGTGGATATGCAAGAACTCATGCAATCTTCAACGGCAACAGCTTGTATTCCAGTACTAGCTTCGGATCCTTTATATATTTTATATACTTCTGGAACTACTGGCAAACCCAAAGGAATAGTGCGAGATACAGGCGGGTATGCTGTAGCTTTAAAATATAGCATGGACCATATTTATAATGTTGAACCCGGCGAAGTTTTCTGGGCTGCAAGTGATATTGGTTGGGTTGTTGGACATAGCTACATTGTATATGGCCCATTGATACATGGTTGTACTACCATACTTTTTGAAGGCAAACCTGTCAGAACACCTAATGCGGGAGAATTTTGGCGTGTGGCGGCCGAACATCAAGTAAGGTCTATGTTTACCGCACCAACGGCAATCAGAGCTATTAAAAAAGAAGATCCTGATGGAGAAATGCTAAAAAATAAAAATCTCTCTAATCTTAAAACTTTATTTCTTGCTGGTGAAAGATGCGACCCTGCAACTTATCATTGGGTAAATGACCTATTGAATATTTCTGTGATTGACCATTGGTGGCAAACTGAAAGTGGTTGGCCAATGCTGGGGATGATGCAAGGGATTGATCAATCTCCCACAAAAGCAGGAAGTGCAGGGAAGCCAATTTGTGGTTTTGATGTACAAATATTAGAAGATGATGGGAACAGTATTTTTAATGATAATGAAGAAGGATATATCGCAGTAAAATTGCCATTACCCCCTGGATGTTTACAAACCCTATGGAAAAACGATGAGTGGTTTAAAGAATCCTATCTCTATCGTTTCCCTGGGTATTATCTAACTGGTGATGGTGGCCATAAAGATAAAGAGGGATACTTCTATATCATGGGACGGATTGACGATGTGATCAATGTTTCTGGTCATAGATTGAGTACAGGAGAAATGGAAGAAATAATTTCACATCATCCAGCAATTGCAGAATGTGCTGTTATTGGAATTGCGGATGAGTTGCGCGGTCAAAGACCAATAGGATTAATAGTTTTAAAAGACAATCATCCCAAAGAAGAATTTGAATTAGAAAATGAATTGGTTCAACTAGTTCGGGATCAAATAGGTGCAGTTGCGTATTTTAGAAATGCGATTCTTGTTAAGCGACTACCAAAAACAAGAAGCGGTAAAATATTAAGAAAAACAATGCGCATGATAGCGGATGGTGCTCCACATACGGTTCCCTCCACTATTGATGACCCGGAAATATTAAATGAAATAACTGAAATACTAACAATTAGAAAAATAGGGATTGCTTTTCAATAGAGATTATCCCTCTTTTCTTTTCCAGTAAAAATAAAAAGGAATACCTGTTGCAATTAAAGCTAAACCAGATAAAGCTTCTTTCGGTTGATTCTGAAGTGTTACAGTTATTAATAAAGTGCAGAAAAGCAAAAAGAAAATAGGGGTAAAAGGATAAGCAAATACTTTATAAAACCTCGGCTCGTTAGGAACACGCTTGCGCATTAATATTACGGCTAATGCTGTAGCACCGTAAAAAATAAACGCAGAAAAAATAAGCATATCTGTTAGCTGATCAAAAGTTCCTGACCAGATTAAAAGTACCGACCAGATACCTTGTAATAATAACGCAACCGATGGAGTTTTAAATGTTGGATGAATAATTGCTGCTGGTTTATAAAAATTATTATCACGAGCCATCGCATAAAAAAGTCTTGCGGATGTTAATATGGTGCTATTAGTTGCATTGAAAGTGGTAACAAGAATTAATACAGCCACAAAAAGTTCACCCCACTTACCCCATACCACTTTCATTACTTCAACCGCTGCAATCTGATTTGGATGTTTACTCATTTCAATAATAGAATCAATGGGTAAAACATAGAGATATACCAGATTAAGTAAAACATAAACTAGAATAATAATCAATGTTCCAATGCCTAACGATAATGGTAGATTTCGTTTTGGATTTTTAATTTCCTCTCCGATCAATCCTACACAATTCCAACCTTCATAACCCCAGAAAGCTCCTAAACTTGCAATAGTAATGGCTTTGATGATTTGCCAATATGTCCAGCTATGATCTGCATGTATACTAGGAGTAGTTAAATTACTGAACCTGCCCATCGGAGCAGAAAATCCTGCTACAACAATAACTGCTGCAGCAGATAACATTAACACCGTCATAATTCTGCTAAGTTTCTCTGCGTACTGTATGCCTTTGTAATTAATATAAGTGAGCAAAACCAATAGAAATGAGGCTAACAACTTTACAGATAAATTGTCTATCAATTCTCCTCCTGTTGCTTTATGATTAAAAGAAAATGCTGGAAGCGGAACAATGCTATTGAACGACTGTGCAAAAATATATGCAAGTGCCGCAATAGAAGCAGTTTTTAAAACCACAAAATTGGCCCAGCCATAGATATAAGCAAAGAATCGGTTGTATACTTTTTGGAAATAAAAATATTCTCCACCTGAATTGGGAAACATACCCGCCATTTCTGCAGTGCAAAGTGCACCTGCTAAACTTATAACTCCCGCAAGAACCCAGCAAAGTAAAACCAATAATGGAGATTGCAGTGTTGCAGCCATCATGGCTACTTTCTTAAAAACACCTGATCCTAAGATCACACTGATCACTACAAAGATGGCTGAACGAAGTCCAAGTGAAGCTGTAAGTTTTTGCAAAATGAAATTGATTTGAAATTAATTAGTCTATTTTTTTAATGCCTAAACCAGGTAAACTACTTGGATACATGTAACCATCTTTTAGTTCAAAACCGCCTTCCACTAAATCTTTGGCTAAATCAAAGCTTCCGTCTAAGTCGAGGTATTTTGTGTTGCTGCAAGAATAAGCTGCGTGTAATGCTGCAGTAATGCTTACAATACTTTCGTCATTACATCCCCAAAATAAATCAATGTCTGCATTTTTTGCAATGGTTGCAATTTCTCTTGCACCTTTGATACCACCTGATTTCATCAGTTTAATATTATATACGCCGAATGATTGCGGAGGTAATGAAAATTGCCATGCACTTCTCGCATCAATAAGTGATTCGTCTGCAACTAATTTTTTTCGATCCTCAATCCCCAATGGTTGTAAAACCGATTCTTGACCTGTTTTAACAGGCTGTTCAATCAGTTCAAGTGTGGAGGCTTCAGTATGACTAATAAACTTTTTCAGATCGTCTAAAGAATAACCTTGATTAGCATCTACACGGACTAACATTTTAGATGAAAACTTTTCTGTTATGGAACGAACTCTTTCAATGTCGGCATCAACATCCAAACCGGTTTTAATTTTTAATATTTTGAAACCTAGTTTAAAATATTCTTCGGCATCGATAAGCATTTCTTTTGTTTCCTTAATTCCAATGGTAACAGAAGTTGGTAATGCTTTAACTTTTGTGCCATAAAAATCTAATACCGATATATTTAAAGATTTTCCGAATAAATCGTGTAATGCAATATCGATTGCTGCAATAGTGCCAGGTTGTTTTGGGAAATGCAAACATGCCTGATCGATTATTTCATTAAATAAACGAATATCTTTTCCAATAATTTGATCTAAATAGCCAGATTGTAAATTTGCAAGTGTATGCTGTGGAGTTTCTCCAACTACATCAGCAAACGGATTAGCAGCACCAATACCAGACATGCCATTTTCTAAAGTAATTTCTAAAAAAACAACTTCTGTATCTGTAATGGTTTTGTATGCAATGGTATAAGCCCTGGTAAGAGGCAGATGACTTAACCATGAATGAACTGATTTTATTTTCATTTAATGTTATTTATTATTTTTTTCAATTCGGGTATTAAACTATCTACTCCTTGCTGTATAGGTAATAAAATAGGAAGCTTATATTCGGCTTCATATGCTTTTTGAAAGGAGAGTGCTTCTTCTAAACTACAGTGTTCTGTATTGATAGCAATTGCTATTACTCTTGATCCCAATAATTTTATCAATTCAATTTCAGAGGCGATACTAGGAAGCGCCCCCCATTCAGGCAGGTCTTCGTAATACTTTCTTTTTGGTGCTACTAATAAAACGGTATGCTTAGCATTTCCAGAAATTAATAGCTCTGATCCACAAGGACCAGATGGATTTCTTAAAGCAGATTGACCTTCCAATAAAATGATATCTGGTTTTGTTGCTTCATTGCAACTAAGAATTGCATGTTCTAATTCTCCAGAAATAAAGTCGTTAACGGTGGTATCGAAAACAAATCCAAATTCTCCACCTTGAAGCCAACCTGTTTGCCCGGTATAAATCATTTCTGCTTTAATACCATTTTGGTTTGCAGCTTCTCGAATCATTCTGCAGGTTGTTCTTTTTCCCATGGCACAATCCATACCTATAACTGCAACAACCGGGGTTTTCATATTAAAAATATCGCCCGTCCAGAAATGAAGATCTTTTCTTGCCTTTGGTCTGCGTACATCGGTTAATGTTACCTGATGCCTTTGGGCAAGGGCAACGATCTCTGGTTTATCATTTAGGAATTCATGTAAGCCATTTACAATTGAAATACCATTGAGGATACATAACTCAAGAATTGGCAAAAAGCTTTCTGGTAAGATACCACCTACAGTTGCTACACCGATAATACAATAATCAATGTCGTGAACTTCTGTAATTGCAGTTGCTACGGTATCAAACACTGGTATGTTGCGGTGTTTGCCATCTAATACTGTTCCTGCATCTTGTCCAGCAAATTCAGGATCAATTACTGCGAGTATACTAAACCGTTCAGTACCCCTAATAAGACCATGTGCTGTTTTTGCATCGGGCTTTGCCAGGTATCCATTTGTTAGTACAATGGCGCCTGGTTTTTTCTTTTCTGATTCCATTTTCTTTCTTTTATTTTCCAATAAATATTCCTGGAAATTTATTCGTTGATTTTTTCTCACTGTAAACGCAAACACCATTCACCCATACTTTTTCAACTCCATCAGATAATGCTTTTGAATCTTTGAAACTTGCATTGTCTTTCACTGTTGCAGGATTAAAAAGAACAAAGTCTGCATAATAGCCGGCTGCAATTACGCCACGATTTTTAATTCCTACGTGTTCAGCAGAAAGGCTGGTCATTTTTTGAATAGCAGTTTCTAAGCTCATTATTTTTTTATCGCGTACATAATTACCTAATACTCTTGTAAAAGAACCATAGCCTCTTGGGTGTCCACCATTTGATCCATCAGAACATATATTGGTATTGGACCAGGCAAGAAAATTAATAACATCTACATCGGTCATAGATTTAGCCACTATAGCTTCAATGCCAGTTGCTTCGGGATGTGCTTTTTCAAATGCATCTGCTTCGGCAATTAATCCCATTAAAGTTTGTGCAGGCTTTTCTTTTCTCATTGCTGCAATTTCAGATATAGTTTTCCCCGCATAATTTGTATTTGCTGCGAATCGAATTAAAATAGATTGGGTAGGATCGAAGGTATGATCTACCGCATATTGAGCGCTTACTGGATTGGTATAATCTGTTTTTGGAAATAACACTCTTAATGTGCTATGCCAAAATTCGTAAGGATAACAATCAGCAGTGATATCGACGCCATCTAAACGAGCTGTTTGTAATTGTGCTAATATTTGGGATGATTTTCCCCAGTCATCCTTCAAAGCCAATTTGATATGTGAAATCTGAACTGGCAATTTGGCTATGCGACCAATATTAATGATTTCATCCAAAGCATTTGCTAATGCAATGTCTTCACTGCGGATATGACTGATATATCTTGAGTTTTCTGAAGCTGCGGTTTTTGCCAATTCCAATACTTCATTGTGACTAGAAAAATAGGCGCCTTCATATTCAAGGCCAGTTGATAAACCTAATGAACCCTTTTTTAATTCTGATAATAAGATGGCTTGCATAGCAGCTATTTCTTTTTCAGTTGCAGGCCTATTCAATTGGTTAGTTCCTAATACCTTTTCACGAAGATCTGTATGTCCTGTATAAGTTGCAATATTGATGGCGATTGGTTTTCTTGCAATGCCAGCTTTTATACTATCCACATAAGAGCCGTACCCATCTTGTCCGGAAACAATTGTTGTTACACCCTGATTCAAATCTGCCAAAGCCTCGGGATACTTTGCAAGAGAACCGCCAATATGACTGTGGCTATCTATAAATCCTGGTGCAAGAACCAAACCATTGCCATTAATTACCATTTCGCCATTTAAGGCTTTTAAATCGCCAACCTCAAGAATTTTATTACCCAAAAATCGAACAGATGCTTTTCTGCCTGGTGTACCGGTGCCATCTATTAACTGAACATTTATGATAAGAGATGAATTTTCATCAGAACTTTTAATGTTCTGTGCTAAAACATTCAATGAAATTAGAATTATCAATAAAAACAAAGTCAATTTCTGCATAATCTTAAAATGCTAAGGGTAAAACAATTTATCTATAAGACAAGAATTGCTTACAAGTTAGATGAATGAAAGTTAAAAATAAAACAGAAGACAAGAATCTTATAAATCTAATTATTTGGCTTTGTTATCAACCTGGAAAATACCAAAGATATTATTGTCTTCATCTAAGAAATAACCCTGCCAACAACGATAAGGTATGGGAAACTTTGCGATAGTAACTTTTCCTCCATGTGCAATAATTTTTTCGGCCATTTTATCAAAATCGCTTACTTGAATTGAACAGGTAAAAGCATTGGTACCAGCATCTTGAGGAGGAAGGGCAGAAGGCCTTTTAAGTAAACCACCGTGCATATTTCGAGTTTCAATTCTGTAATATTCATTTGGAGCTTGAGGTTCTAATGAAAAATTCCAACCAAATACATTATGATAAAAATTAATTTCTCTTGCAGGATTAGAAGTCTGAATTTCAAAATAGCCAACTGTGTTCATGTATCAAAAATTTATTGTTTCATAATCAATTTAAAAGACCCCATTGAAGTTAAACAAAATAGGGCGAATAAATACTTATTATATTTGAATTTCAAGCAAGAAATATGGTGTCCATAAAGTTGGTAAGCAACAAGGAAGAATTGGAAGGCATTCAAGCACTTCAACAGCAAAATCTTCGAAAGAACTTAACAGAAATAGAGGCTGAAGAGCAAGGATTCTTAATGGCCGAGTACAGTATCGATTTTCTACAAAAGATGCATGATGCTGCACCCTCAGTTATTGCAGTATCCGAGGGAAAAGTAGTGGGATATTCCTTAGTAGCATTAAAAACTATCAGAGATGAGCATCCTTTATTAGCAGACCTATTTAACTCCATCGATCGCATTGAATTTCAGTCACAAGACCTGGGTAAATCAAATTATGTAGTGGTTGGTCAACTTTGCGTGGGCAAAGGTTTTAGGGGAATTGGATTAGTAGATAGGATGTATCATTACTATAAAGATTCTTATGCACGCGAATATGAATATTTAATTACTGATGTGGCTCAGGCAAATCAACGATCTCTCAAAGCCCATAAGAAAACGGGCTTTCAAGTAATTGATCAATTATCATTTGAAGGGATAGGCTGGGATATTGTTTTATGGAACTGGAATGCGAAATAATTATTTTATTTCTTTAGTGT
>JBAXHC010000034.1:0-29895 GCA_037139075.1 Bacteroidota bacterium | reverse complement strand
TTTTATGCACGGTAATAAAGCCAAACTGGAATATCAATGCAAGAGTATTGTTTAATTGGCGGCATTATTTTTAAACTATCTTTTTAATATCTTTTTCTTTGTCAAAAAAGCGGTATCTGTAAATAACAAATACTGAATTAATTCATTTTCTAATATTAACTATGCGTATTTACAAATCAGTCATGTTATGTTTATTTTCGATATTGTTTTGCAATCTTGCTTTTTCCCAGAAAGCAACAGATGACTTTAGTGGTAAATGGAAAACTGAGGAAGGAGGCACTATTGAGGTTTCTAGAAAAGATGCAGGTTTTATTGGAGTTGGGGTGCTAAAAAAACTAGTAGTATTAAAAGACCTTCAATTCAAAAATGGAAAATGGGTGTCTGAAATGACTAATCCTACAAAAAATCAAACCGCTAATTGCGAATTACTCTTAGAAGGAAACAGCATTAAGATCATTGCTCGGAAAGGCTTTTTTTCTAAAACAATCTACTGGACGAAGTTATAATTTTCAAATAAAACTAACGAGTGTTAACTATTGCTTCCAATACTGTAATTTTACTGCTCAACATAGCAGAAAAATGGCTTATACAGCAAAGCATAAAATCCGGATTGTAACAGCAGCAAGTTTATTCGATGGGCATGACGCAGCTATCAATGTGATGCGTAGGATTTTACAATCGAAAGGGGCAGAAATTATTCATCTAGGCCATAATAGAAGTGTCCTCGAAATTGTTGAATGCGCCATTGAAGAGGATGTTCAGGGAATTGCTATTACTTCTTATCAGGGTGGGCACCTTGAGTTTTTTAAATACATGAAGGATCTCCTTGATCAAAATGGATGCAGCCATATCAAAATATTTGGTGGAGGTGGGGGTACCATTTTGCCTGAAGAAATGAGGCAACTACATCAATACGGAATTAGTAGGATTTATAGTCCAGATGATGGCCGACACATGGGACTTGAAGGTATGATTGAAGATGTTATTCAACAATGCGATTTTGAATTGCCATCTTCTTTTAATTATTCCCAAGCTTTGAAATTAGAAGAGAAAAAAGATATACGCAAAGTTGCTCGACAAATTACCAATGCTGAAAATGTCAAAAACTTTGAAAAAATTATACTTACGGATGAACAGAAAAAAATTCCTGTATTAGGAATTACGGGGACAGGAGGGGCTGGAAAAAGTTCAGTAACTGATGAATTAGTAAGAAGGTTCTTGCAACATTTTACAGATAAAACAATCGCAGTTATTTCTGTAGACCCCTCAAAGAAAAAAACAGGTGGTGCATTGTTGGGCGATCGAATAAGAATGAATTCTATTTCAAACCCTAGGGTATACATGCGAAGTATGGCAACCCGTGATGATAATACTGCATTAAGTGCCTACATGCAAGATGCGATAGACATCTGCAAACTAACTGGCTTTGATTTTATTATTTTAGAAAGTGCCGGAGTTGGTCAGAGTGATGCTAGTATTTTGGATTTCTGTGATTTAAGTTTATATATTATGACTCCTGAATATGGAGCAGCTTCTCAGCTTGAAAAAATAAATATGTTGGATTATGCAGATATTGTTTGTATTAATAAGTTTGACAAAGCTGGTGCATTAGATGCTTTGCATGATGTAAGAAAACAATATAAACGAAATCATAATCTCTGGAATGCAAAAGACGATGAATTGCCAATTGTTGGAACTATTGCAGCACAGTTTAATGATCTAGGTGTAAACGAATTATTTATTCGACTCATTAATACAATCGCTTCAAAAACAAGTATACATTTTGGGTCTGATCCGGATACATGGTTAAAGGGAGAAGTTGTAACACAATCACAAATTATACCTCCTAAACGGGTTCGCTATTTATCTGAAATTGCAGAACAGAATAGAAGTTATGATACTTGGGCAAATGAGCAATCTTCACTTGCCAGTAAATTGTATCAGATCAATGGCACAATCGAAATGTTTCAAAATAATTCAGCGTTTAAAAAACAAGAAACTTTGGATATTTTGAATGCAATGAAAAAACAATTGGAAGAGAAATTGAATATTGAGTGTAAAAAATTAATTGATCATTGGCCTTCTATTGTTAAGAAATATAATTCCGACTTTTTTGAATATCAGGTAAGAGATAAAACCATTAAGCAATCTTTGGTAAATATATCGTTAAGTGGGACTAGAATTCCCAAAATTTCTTTGCCTAAATATAAAGACTGGGGCGATATTTTAAAATGGCAGTTACAAGAAAATGTACCTGGAGAATTTCCCTATACTGCAGGATCATTTGAACTAAAAAGGCAAGGGGAAGATCCAACGAGAATGTTTGCTGGCGAAGGTGGACCCGAGCGTACTAATAAACGATTTCATTATGTTTCTTTAGGACAACCTGCCATTCGTTTATCAACAGCTTTTGATAGTGTTACACTTTATGGAGAAGACCCGGCACCAAGACCTGATATTTATGGCAAAGTGGGTAATAGTGGTGTAAGTATTGCCACTTTAGATGATGCAAAAAAATTATATAGTGGATTTGATCTTTGTGATCCAAAGACCTCTGTGAGCATGACAATTAACGGTCCTGCCACTATTGTACTTGCATTTTTTATGAATGCGGCTATCGATCAATTATGTGAAAAATATATTGACGAGAATAACGGTTGGCAGGAAGTTGAAAAATACCTGGCAAATAAATATAAAACTCTTGTAAGGCCTATATACTATAACCCGGCTTCTCCTGAAAGATTACCAGAAGGAAATAATGGTTTGGGATTAAAATTGTTAGGGATCTCTGGAGATGAAGTGTTACCTGCAGAAGTATATCAAAAAATAAAAGAAGAGGCACTTAAGCAGGTGAGAGGTACAGTACAAGCTGATATTTTAAAGGAAGATCAGGCACAGAATACCTGTATTTTTTCAACTGAATTTGCCTTGAAATTAATGGGCGATGTACAGCGCTATTTTATAGATGAGAAAATTCGAAATTTTTATAGTGTAAGTATTAGCGGTTACCATATCGCTGAAGCAGGCGCTAACCCAATCACTCAACTAGCGTTTACCTTATCAAATGGATTTACATTTATAGAATATTATTTGAGTAGAGGAATGCATATTGATGATTTTGCTCCGAATTTATCTTTCTTCTTCAGTAATGGAATGGACGCTGAGTATAGTGTAATTGGACGCGTGGCTAGAAGAATTTGGGCAAAGTCAATGAAATTTAAATACCATGGTAATGATCGTTCGCAGAAATTAAAATATCATATACAAACCAGTGGAAGAAGTTTGCATGCTCAGGAAATTGATTTCAATGATATCCGTACCACGCTGCAGGCGCTTTATGCTATTTATGATAACTGTAATAGTTTACATACGAATGCATACGACGAAGCAATCACAACTCCTACTGAAGAAAGTGTAAGACGGGCGATGGCGATACAGTTAATTATCAATCGAGAATTAGGAACTGCTAAGAATGAAAACCCAAATCAAGGAAGTTTTTTAATGGAAGAATTAACTGATCTGGTGGAAGAAGCTGTTTTAATTGAATTTGATAGATTAACGGAAAGGGGAGGAGTATTGGGTGCTATGGAAAGAATGTATCAACGAAATAAAATCCAGGAAGAAAGTCTTCAATATGAAACTTTAAAACATACAGGAGAATTACCAATTGTTGGCGTAAATACTTTTCTTAATAAGAAGGGTAGTCCAACCATTTTGCCAGGTGAAGTAATTCGTTCAACGTCTGAAGAAAAACAACAACAAATTCAAAACCTACTTCAATTTCAAATGCGAAATGCCGATAAAAGCGAGACAGCCCTTTTACGTTTAAAGAAAGCAGCAATAAACAATCAGAATCTTTTTGCAGAATTAATGGAAACTGTAAAATATTGCTCACTGGGCCAAATTACCCACGCTTTATACGAAGTTGGAGGTCAGTATCGCAGAAATATGTAAGGAGACACTTCAATTCTTTTAAAAAAAGCTAACTTGATGGCCGTTTTAAAAATAATATATATGTTGTCAAAAAGATTTTCATTGGTTTTAGGCTGTGTACTCATTTCACTTACAATGCTAAACGCCCAATATAGAAGAATAGATACTACTATGAAAGTTGGAAAAGCAGGCTATCGTGTTTTTTGTACCAACAAGAATCCTGAAAAGAATAATCTTAGTATTACCCCAATAGGTTTTGAAGCCGGCTCTCGAGAAGTTACTTTGGAAATAAAAGGAAGAATTTTAACTACTGAATCAGATGACCTAAATAATGATGGGTTTCCTGATCTGGTTTTATATGTATATAGTAGCGATATAAATGGATATGGTAAAGTGTTTGGAATTTATTCTGACAAAAATCAGGGGATCCGTCCTATTATTTTTCCAGATATTATGGATGATATAAAACTTTCGGTAGGTTATAAAGGGCACGATGAATATAGTTTGGTGGAAGGAAACCTAATGAGGCGTTTTCCTGTTTATCAAAAAGTAGACAGTGCAACCTATTCCCCAAATGGCATGATGCGTCAAATCCAATATCGAGTAGTGCCTACAGAGCAAGAGGGATTTAAATTTAAAGTTCTCAGATCATTTGAATTTAAAAAAACACAGCCTTAATTCTTTGTTGTTTATTTCTTAATGGCGCCGCTATTTTCATTTATTTATATTAGCATTATAATATTGTCTACATGAAGAATCTATTATTTATAGTTACGGTCTTATTTACATCACAATTCATTGGAGCGCAAACCGCAGAGCAATTAGGGTCTTCTCGAAGAACTTTACCTAATGGATGGAGCTTATCTCCTATCGGAAGAAGTTTGCCATTGGGGGATTTGCCACTAAATATGGTTACGAGTAAATCAAAAAAATTATTGGCAGTAACTAATAATGGACAAAGTGTACAGAGCATCGAACTAATTGATCCTGTTTCAGAAAAAATATTAGACTCCGTAGTGATAGGGAAAAGTTGGTATGGTTTAGCATTCAGTGCAGATGAAAAATTTCTCTATGCAGCAGGAGGTCATGACAACTGGATTTTAAAATATGGTATCAATCAAAAAAAGTTACGCCTGATAGACACTATTGTTCTTGGAAAAAAATGGCCAAATAAAATTGCACCTGCTGGTATCGCATTAGATGATGATAAAGATGTATTGTATGTGGTAACAAAAGATGATCATAGTTTATATGTCATTGATCTTGCCACTAAGATTGCCATACCTTATAACTTAGGTGGTGAAGCATTTGCTTGCGTTTTATCACCCAATAAAAAAGAGTTATATATTAGTTGCTGGGGATGTGATAAACTATTAGTGTACGATACTGAAAAGAAAAATGTAGTTGAACAGATAACAGTAGGAGACAACCCTAATGATATTGTGCTTAACAGGAAAGGCAATTGGATATATGTTGCAAACTCAAACGATAATACAGTTTCAATAATAGATGCTACCAAGAGAAAAGTAGTGGAAGTGCTTAATGCCGCATTATTTCCAGATGCACCGAATGGTTCTACTACCAATGCCCTGGCATTGAGTGAAGATGAGAAAACTTTATACATTGCTAATGCTGATAATAACTGTTTAGCAGTTTTTGATGTAAGTAAACCAGGTGCAAGTAAGAGTAAAGGTTTTATCCCTGTTGGATGGTATCCAACAAATGTAAAAGTGATCGGTAAGAAAGTTTTTGTTGCAAACGGAAAAGGATTTTCATCAATGGCTAATCCTTATGGACCCAATCCATTTGCAAACAAACAACAAGTCAATTATCAACAAGGCGATTTGGAAAGACCTAAAGAGGTACAATACATTGGAGGATTATTTAAGGGAACTATGAGCATTTTTGAAGAACCTACAGTAGCTCAGTTGGCAACTTATTCAAAACAGGTCTATTTAAATACACCCTATAAAAAAGAACAGGAGACTTTGGCAGAGGGCGAAATAGGAAATCCGATTCCTAGGAAAGTTGGTGATAAAAGTCCTATCAAGTATGTATTTTATGTAATTAAAGAGAACCGTACCTATGATCAGGTACTCGGGGATATAAAAAAGGGGAATGGAGAACCAAGACTAGTTTTATTTGGAGAGAATGTTACCCCTAATCAACATGCGTTAGCAAATGAGTTTGTACTTCTCGATAATTTTTATGTGGATGGAGAAGTAAGTGCTGATGGACATAACTGGACAACCGGTGCCTATGCTACCGACTTCCTCGAGAAAAATTGGGTAACAAGCTATGGCGGAAGAGGCGGTGGATATGATGCTGAGGGAAACAGGGAAGTTGCAAATAATAAAGGCGGGTTTATTTGGGATCATTGTAAAAAAGCAGGAGTAAGTTATCGCACCTACGGTGAATTTGCAGATAATTACAAACCCAATATCCCTTCATTGAAAGATCACTTTTGTCCTTATTTTACAGGTTTTACAGGGACTGTAAAAGACACTACTCGATTTGGACAATGGAAAAAAGAATTTGATTCTTTACTAGCAGTAGGTGCTGTTCCTAATTTTAACACGGTGCGTTTTGGAAACGATCATACCGAGGGATTAAAAAAAGGAAGACCCACTCCATATGCGCATGTTGCTGATAATGATTTAGCAGTAGGAATGTTTATAGAGTATCTGAGTAAGAGTTCAATTTGGAATGAAACAGCCATTTTTGTTGTGGAAGATGATGCACAAAATGGAGCTGACCATGTGGATGCACATAGAAGTCCGGCTTTTGTTGCCGGAGGATATGTAAAAAGGGGTATTGTTGATCATACTATGTATTCAACTTCTTCAATATTGCGCACTATGGAATTGATTTTGGGTATCCCTCCAATGAGCCAATACGATGCAGCTGCAACTCCTTTGTGGAGAGTGTTTGCACCAAAAGCAAATGCTTTGGGTTTTTCAGTTCGTACCAGTATTGTTAATCTGGAAGATAAAAATACAGCCATGAATGAATGGCAAAAGCGTTCTGAAAAGTTTGATTTTGCAAAAGAAGATGCTGTTCCTGACTTAGAGTTTAATATAGTTTTATGGCATGGTTTAAAAGGTGATCAGGAACCATTCCCTGGTCCAAAAAGAGCAGCTTTTTTTAAGGAAAATAAAATTGATAAAGATTAATTAGCGGCCAGAAACGATTACTATTTTCGTTACTAGCTTTTCTTTTCCATTATCATCTCTAATTAAAACAAGGTAAACACCACTGGCAACCTTTTGCCCATTATAATTTCTTCCATCCCAGATTGCCTGTCCACCCAGTGCTCTTGTTTGATATACAAGTGTGCCATTTAATTCCGCTATTTTAACCAACCCATTATTTACGATACCTCTGATAGCAATCATCCCATTGTAACCTGGAGGAACGGGGTTAGGGAATATTATTACGGATTGATTCGTTTCTGTTCCTTCAGTTGCCGTGCTTCTAAAACTACATATACCATTATTTGTGGCGATAAAAACCTCACCAGTGTTTGGATTGATTGCAATTTTCTTTACATCGTTGCTAAGGAGCGGACTATTATCGGTATTGAATTGGTATATTATTTTGTCTCCATCGGCAGAGATTAACCATAGTCCATTTTTAGTACCCACCCATTTTCTATTGGCACCATCCACAGCAATGCATTGAACTGTTTCATCGTGAAATAAATAGCCAGCGAATCGATCTTGTTGTACAATGGGTAATAATGCATCGCAACCAGCGCCACTAAATATTTCAGTACTGCATTGAATAATCCCGATGCCTTTATCTGTACCTACCCAAATAAATCCATTTTTATCTTTAGCTATACTCAACACATTATTACTGGGCAAATTTCCCAAACCTATCCCTGAAAGATAATTTTTCCATTTATCATCATTTACTGCATCAATACTATTACCAGGGTTATAACAAATCAATCCATTTCCTTTTGGGCTAATGATAAATAGTTGGTTTGCATCATCTACTATAATTTGACTTAATGCATTTTCATTGAGATTAAAGGGCACTTGAAATGAATTCCAATGGCCATCATTTTTTCTAACCTGAAGATTTTTAGCAGCTCCATAGTTGCTGATCCAGAGATTTTTATTTTGATCAAAGGCTAATCCGCTAATTCTAAAACTATTAGGATCTCCAATAGCAGCTTGAAGTGTAGAGTTCTTTTGTTTGTAAATACTGATATTATTATCATGAAAATTGATGAGCCCACCTCCATAACTACCCGCCCAAATACTTGTATCATCTGGGTCTGAAGCTAATGTAATAAAATCAAGCACTGAATCAAGTTGTGGTCGATTGAAGTATCCTTGATAGTTCCATAAGTCATTTGAGTAATTAAAAATCCCATCGCGGTTATACTGATAGTTCCATGCATCATTAACGGCGCCTGCTGCAACAATTAACTGATTATTTTGAAAAATCATTTCGCCACTTGATTTTCCCAGGGGCCCATTTGGGATGTATTGTTCAAAATTTGCAGAGCAATTAATCAGTCCTCCAAAATAATCTGCAACCCAAATATCGCCGCCTATTTTAATGGCATTTTTTGGAAATGAAATGATACCTGCTTTTGAAATTGTTTGAAGAATATTTCCTTTGTCATCAATACTTAATACACGTGAACTTCCATCATTTTTTCTTTGTGTAATTTCTATTTCTAATCCATTACTATTGATAGAAAGAATAGGCCAAATTGGATCTGCATATAACAATGACCATATATTATTATTCTGAATTAATAGGCTATCATTTTTTAGAACCACCATCTTATTGTTGATCGAAACAATATTATTGATGGAACCATTACTTAAACCTGAAATACCACTTATGTTTTGCCATGCATTGGGATTTGAAAAGTCTGACGATTGCAGATTTGCTTTTTTTAGTCCATCTTCAGTGGCAGCATAAAAATATTGTGCATCTTTATTGAACCCATTTACTTTTACCTGACTTCCATTATTCCCTAAATACCAAGTATCTTTTATTTCGTATTTATTTAAATCTGCAACAATAACACCTAGCCCGGCACTTAGATAAGCAAACCCATTAAAGCAAAAAATCTGATTGATTGTTTTATTTGCACTGATGCTAGATCTTTTAATGTCGCCAATATTTTTTACAAGAGCAGATTTCAGAATATCCACATTACTATTGGTATATGCTATAACTAGCTGGGTTGTACTGGCATCCCAAGCGATAGCAGCTATTCCCATATCATTTAAACCTGTAATTTTTGTATATCTATTAATTTGATCAGTTAGTACAGAAAAAACGGCATCATCAGTGGCAGCATAAACCTTATCTCCATTAACCAACTGAATACAGTGCTGGTAAGACAGATGTTCACGCCAATTCCCAATGGGCACTATACTGTTTTGAGCAACAGCAAAATTTTCCAGACAAATACAAAAAAAGGAAATGAAGTATGCCTTTCTATTGGATGTAAAGTATTTGAAGCAGGAGCTGATCATATATATGCGCTGGTTTTGCAGCATTTAAAGTTAAGTGAATAGGTCAATTTTAGATCTTTTTGTAGCAATGCACCTACAAGAGATATAAGTTAACCGTTACAAAATATGCTTATTAAATGTATCATTTTTGACTTATGATTCGAGATAATAGAAAACAGAATTTTTTATTAGTACGATGATATTACAGTTCTATGTATGATCTTAATATATTTAATAACTCTTTTAAAACCCCTACTTTAAGATTTCTTTTTAATGCAAACGACAATTTTTTGAATTTGTTAAAAATTGATAATGTTAAGTTATGTGAAATTTTTGCTGGATATCAGATTCGTATACAGAATAGTTACAGTTACTGGGAAGCTAACCAATTAACTTTTCGAGTCTGACACCAGTAAATTGATGGTGTAGCAATTAGGGGTGCTCCCCATCAAATTTATAATCCCTTCCTTTCTAGGAGGGGATTTTTATCACTTTGAACCTTATAATGAAAACTTTGTTTTGAAAATTTAATGAGCGAAAGATCGATTGATAATATGAAAACACAATTCTTTTTATACGATTACAGCTTAGATGAGAAACAACGTTTCTTAGAAAAAGTAGTTGGTAATTTAGAAGATTTAATTTTTGTTTTCGAATTAAACAGTAATAATATTGTGTTTCATAATAACGCTTTTGATCAGCAATCAAACTGGGATCAAATATTATCCTCTAATAATTTTTTTGAAGCAATAAGAGCATGGTTAAGCCCGCATGATTTACCTGCAATACTTCAATTGGCTGATAAAATTAATAAATTGGATGTGTATCGAGAATTTGTAGTGCGCGATTTACATATAAAAAATAAGGAACAGATATATTGTCATTATCAAATTGAAATGTCTCTTTTCGATAAATCAGTAGGACATTCAGTTCAAGTGATGTGTAAAGTACATACATTACAGGATCAGTTAAAAGGCAATAATTTAATGAAACATTCAAATGGATATTCCAAAATCATATTAGTAGATGACGATGAATTGACCAATATTCTAAATCAACAAATAATTAAAACAGTTCATCCAGAAATTGAATTGGAAGTATTTCTAACTGTTGATGAAGCGCTGGAATGGTTAAATTTCAATGATCAACGAGGTGATTATCTCATATTTTTGGATATAAACTTCCCCGTAAAAAGTGGATGGGATTTTATGAAATCGTATAATGAATTTGTTGTTCAGTCTAATGTCATCATACTTTCTTCTTCAATTATTCCTAGTGAAAAAGTAAAGGCCTCAACTTACAAAAGTGTGATACAATACTTGTGTAAACCCTTGTCCTTCGAACTTGTAGAATCTTTGTTGAATTAAATATCTATAATACCATTCTTGATGGCAAAAATCGCCAATCCAGTTCTTGTTTTTATTTGTAGTTTTTTAAATAGATTATCCCGGTAGGTATCAATGGTTCGAGGACTTAAATTCATTTCATCTGCAATTTCTTTGTAAGTTTTATCAGTACAAATCCATTTTAAGAAAGTCAATTCATTTTCAGACAATGTTTGGATGGGCATCACCTGTGCATCCAATGAATCTTCTTGATTAATATAATGCATCAATTTATTGCTCACTAACTCATTGATGAAATAACCAGAATCACGAATACTATTTAAAGCTTTACGGAATATTTTTGGATTACTATCTTTTAAAATATAACCTCTTGCGCCATGTTTCAGCATACGGATAATTGCGCCGTCGTTTTCAAGCATACTTAAAACAAGCACTTTGGTTTCTGGAAGATTGGCTTTTATCCATGAAGCAGTCTCGTAACCGTCCATAACTGGCATAGTGATATCCAGCAGGATAATATCTGGAGCTGGTTTGCCTTTTAGGTTTTGAATCAATACCGAACCATTGTCGGCCTCCAGAACTACACGATATCCATCAATAGAATTTACAATGGCAGCCAAGCCAGATCTAAGTAATTCGTGATCGTCAACTAATGCTATCGTAGTGGTCATTTAGTGATCTTTTGATTTGTTATCTCAAAAATAATGGAAGTTCCCTCACCTTCCTTACTATTTACTTTTACAGTGGCATTTATCAATTTCGCCCTTGAAAAGATATTTTGGAGCCCAATTCCAGTATTTTGACCCTCTAAAGATTTCATATCAAATCCCTTGCCATTGTCAGTAATGGATACAAAATAAGCATTATTTCCTTTAGCCTTTATATCCAGACTAATATGTGTTGCATTTGCATGTTTCAGAATATTATGTATTACCTCCTGTACCATTCTGTAAAGAATCAGGCTATGATCGTTATTCATGAAAGATAAAGCATGCTCGGGAGAACTAAATTCTGTGGTATATTTCTCTGTTTTGTCTAACTGAATGATAAGAGTACGTAATCCTTCCACTATCCCAATCTCATTTAGACGGTTGCTATTAAGATTATGACTAAGATTTCTCAGGTCTTTAATAGCTTTTCCAAGTAATTCGTCAGTAGTGTCGAATTGGTCTTCCCCGAATTTTTCTGATAACACATTCATATTAATTCGAACGAGGCTCAGGATCTGGCCAATATTATCATGAATCTCCTGACTGATGTAATTGAAAGTATGATCTTGAATCTCGAGCTGGGTATTTAGAAGCGTTTGCTCAAAGTGATTACGCATATCTTCTTTCTCCATTTTATTTTTACGCTGTCTGCGCAAAAAGAAGAAAACTAGTATCATTAAAAATATTCCAATCAGTACAAAGAATACTGAGGCAACTACAATGGTGATAAGGAAGTCTTCCTGTTGTTTCGGCATAAAATGAATGATATACTAAAAGAAGAATATAAAACTACTATTAAACTCCTGTTTATTAAACCATAAATATGCTTGCCTTCCTCAATCATATCGCTGCTACGCAAATATTCATAAAGTGCATTTATGATTACTGAACCGAGGTAAAATAACAGTAATCCTACACAAACCCAAAAAAAAGGTTGTTTTAGCAGATTCTGATTAATTTGTTCGGGAAGAACCCACTCATAAAAATAGCAACAACAAAAAAGAACTAGAAAAAAGGAGCCAAATAAAAGCGTGTATGTATGAAAGTGTTCTGTGCCTTGAATAAAAATGAAATTTGTAATTGAAAAAACAATGATTAGTGGAATAAAATACAGTGCAATTTTTCTTAATAATGGCAATTTGAAGTACTGCTCAAATAAGTAGGCATAGAAAATAAACTCAACAGTGGTGAATATATTGTAAATCCAATAATTTTTATCCTGCACAGCGTATAATACCGACAGGTAGCCAATAAACTCTACAAACACAGTAAGCAACAAAAATGGTATAAATAATACCATTTTTGTTGCTTTTAAGTCTTTATAACAGAATATTGCTGTAAATAGGGTTAGTAATTCAAACAGAACAACCGTCATTCACTCGATTTAGTATTATGGATAAACGTTACCATGGTTCATATAGTCCATCATAACTCTTACACCAAAACCAGTGCGTGAATCACCATTTCTTGTTCCTGTAACATTGTTACCACTGAAGTAAACAGTTTGTCTTCCTTCAAGTTTGGGATCTGGAGCAGTGTTCTGGTCATAAATTGCAAAATTCACATAAACTTTATCAGCTTTGTATTTAGCTTGAATCGAAGCCAAATAAGCCTGAAGGTCTTTAATGTTAAATTCTACATACTCAGTAGAACCACTCTTAGCATTTGCTTTAAAAGTTTTGGCCATTTCGTCGGCTTCATCTCTGCTAATTTTGCCAGAATAGCCTTCGCCAGATACACTTTTAATAACAGCCGCGTCAGTTGCAGTTGCAGGTGTAGCAACAGCATCCTGTTGTTTTTGACATGAACTTAGGAGAATTGTTAGCCCAAGTACCATCGCCAAATTGCCTAATAAGGATAATTTTTTCATAATCTTACGTTTGAATTGTTAGCTAAATTAATATGTCTAGAATCACTATAAACGTTGAAAAAAGACAGCTTATTGTGTATAAAATACTAAAACATTGAAAATCAATTAATTGTATTTTATTTCCTCAAAAAAATTCGGTGTTTTCACCGTTGGAAAACGAGGTTTTACACTAGATATTTATAGTATTTGACGAAAGAATAAAAAGCATTATTTACTTTCCACGTGAATAACACGTGTTAAATTTGGGTGTTTTTACTGTCGTCTGTAAAATAACATGACCTACTTTTGAGTTATTATAAAAGAAAAACGAATTAACCCCTCCCTAATAAAAGCTCTTGCAATGAACTCTATTTTTTTGAATGACCATTATAGTGTAGATGAAAAGGCAAATTTGCTGGAAACTGTATTCAAAAGCCTAGCAGATTTAGTATTTGTCTATGACTTGAAAGAGCATAAAATTTTAATACGTAATCCGGCTTTGGACGCGCTTTTAGTTTACAATAATCTTTCTGTTGAAAAAGTTGAAGGGGTTAGCTTTAAGTCGATCGTACACCCGGATGACCTGGCATTAATGGCAGATGCCTTTGAAAGTATCAATCAGCTTAAAGCAAAGGAAAAAATTACTGTTGAGGCCCGTATTAAGAATACAAAAGGAACTTATACCTACTACGAAACTACCGTTTCTATTTTTAAGAAACAAGGATCAGAATTGGAGCAGGTTTTGTGTATTGCACAGGACATGTCTGAAAAAGTAAAGTATGAAATGCACAAACAACGTAGCATTAATACGTTAAAAGAATTATCATTTATTACATCTCATGAACTGCGCCATGAATATGCCAAAATTCAGTCAATCATTCAATTGATCGACAACCAGTTCATTGATGAGAAAGAAAGACAGCTTCTTTTACTGGAAGCTAAACAGTCAATTCAAATTATCAATAGCACAATTTTTAAGATAAATCACAAATTGTCTTTCAATCAAAACGATTCTTATTTTGAAAGTACAGGTCTGGTTGCCAGGTATAAGAAAGTGTTGTTAGTTGATGATGATGCATTGACTAATATGCTGAATAAGAAAATTATTCAGGTGGCCATTAAAGACATGCCTATAGAAATATTTACAACTGCCGAAGATGCCCTTAAATTTCTTCAGGCTCATGAAGAAGAGGGTGAAGATTTCCTAGTTATATTGGATATCAATTTCCCAGAGATGAATGGTTGGGAATTCCTGAATAAATATTCTACCTATACGAAAAAATCGAAAGTTGTAATGCTATCTTCTTCTATCGATAATGAAGATAGAGATCGTGCTCGTAGTTATGATTTTGTTATTGACTATATCACTAAGCCTTTATCAATTGAATTTGTAGAAGGAATCCTAAAAGCCTAATTATTTAGTTCGTTGCTGTATTCTCAGGTATTTTTGAATAGTTATATAATTTACTATAGCTATTACTATTAAAAGAATACT
Organism: Bacteroidota bacterium; assembly: GCA_037139075.1. Taxonomy (GTDB): domain Bacteria; phylum Bacteroidota; class Bacteroidia; order Chitinophagales; family Chitinophagaceae; genus Sediminibacterium. The sequence goes on along the minus strand of JBAXHC010000034.1, from coordinate 15,076 downwards.
TGCAGCTAAGATTGTGTGCCAAGATAAATAGTGACTAAGAATAATCTGCTTTGCCTTCAAAATATCTGATAATACATATTGAGCTATCGATATAATCATCAAACCGATGATTATGATAAAAATATTCGGTTTAAAAAAACGGTTCATCAGAAACCTTCCAATATTTTTAGGGGAGTTGCCTATTAAAATTAATAATTCAATTTCTTCTTTACACGAAGCAATACTTAGTTGAATAAAAAGCGAAAAAATCAAAAGAGCAAAAGTGAACATCAGTAGCCCTGTAACACTAGAAATATTTACTACAAAGTCAACCACCTGTCTGTAACGACTAAATCTTGTTTTGTCGGAGTCTGTTATCAGCCCATGATTCTTCAAATAATTTGTTAATTCAGGATTCCCGGCATCCTTTGTTTTTATTACTACCCTTGATGGTTGTTGCAAAATGCTAGAATTTGCAAATTTTGAATTGGCCCAATCCATAAAAGTTTGTGGGACTAACATCGATGAAATTCGATTGCTGAACCCAACTACTCTTCCATTCAACACAAAACTCTGTCCGCTGCCTTGCAACGTAACTTTAAAAGAAACCATTTTAACAACCTGTGGCGTTAACTGAGGGAGATTTTGTGAAAACGAATACTGGAAATTATAAAAATCTAAAAACTGATTGGGAACAATAATAGGAAGATATGAGGCTTGTTCTTCCCAATGCCAATCTTTCGTATTTACATCTATGAACTCTTCTGGAACACTTTCAAAAGCAATATCAGTATAAAAAGGAAAAAGTTGACTATTGCTTTGTATGGAAGATTTAAACCTTGAAGCAGTAAGTGATCCGAGAGATTCGATAAATGGTTGTTTCTTCAATTCATACAATTGTGAATCGGATAAACTACTAGCTCCAACATTCTGATCATTCAGTGACTTATTAACAACTAAAAAATTTGCAATACTATCCTGATTGTTTTTTCCATTCAATAATTCATAATAGTTAGATTGCAACTGAACTGCTGAAAGAATTAGAATTAGAGCTATAGATAAGCCAATTACTGCCAAAACAAATTTTGTCTGACCTGCTGAGTTTCTGATTAATTTTTTAAGTAATTGATTGAGCATCTGAATTCTGCAATTATAAAACCATTTCTTTAGTATAATTAAAATATTGGTCTTTATTAAGTCCCATGATGATCAAGCCTGCATTTCTTTGTTGACATGCAGCTTCAATTAGAGAGGAGGCAAGATTGATATTTTCTTGATCCAAATGACTAAAAGGCTCATCCAATATCAACCAATTAAATGGCTGCATCAAAGCCCGAATGATAGCGATACGTTGTTGTTCTCCAAAACTGCAAAAACGTATTTTTTGATCTAATATCGAAGAGACTCCTAATTTCTCAGCCATCTCAATCGCTAATTCCTGAGAAGAAAATTGTGGAGTTAGTAATCTTTTGATTTCTATATTTTCTAAAGCTGATAAATCAGAAAATAATCGAAGATCCTGAAAAACGATGCTCACATGATTTTGTCTTAAGTCCGCTAAACTATCTTCCTCGCATTTGTTAAGCTCAATGCTACCATACTTAATACATCCGGTAAAGTCGGTCCTAACTTTGTACAGTAAATGAGTAAGTGTAGTTTTCCCTGTGCCACTGGGGGCTTCTATTTTTACAATATCAGATTGAGCAAATAGTACTGATTGGTTCCAGATCATAGAACTACTTAGCGTTATTCTATCTTTTAAAGAATAAGGTATTAACTGGTCCAGAGTAAGATTCATCTCAGATCGTAAGCTTTATTAATTAGTTCTAATAATTGCTGGCATGCCTGTAGGAAACATTTTTTCTTCTGCTTCAGCCTCTTTCTTCGATGCCATTCGCATATCAACTGCAATATCAGTAAAGAGGCTGGTTAGGGTTACTATGCTATTTTGTTTTTCATTATTCAATCTTATTTCAAACTTTCCCTTTAATGAATTTCCATCAAAATTGTCTGAACTAATAATCATGTCTTTAAATGTTTCTTTAGCAGTAACTAATGAATTTTTATAATCGCCCTTTTGATTGTTTAAAAATCCTTTTATGGTATTCGCAATATCAAAATATGCGAATGCAGATTTCCCTCTAAACATATTCAAAGCATCATTACTGATTACTGCTTTAGTTTTATTGGATATATATTGGGCATAAGTCAATGAATCACTGGCTATAATCAGGTTCTTATCGTCTGCACGCATATACATGCCCATGAAGCTCATTAATTTGCCTGCACTATAAACTGATCCATTTTTTGAAAAGTATCCTAATTCAACTGCCTTGTTCATAATCTTAGCAAAAGCAACAGGGTCGCCAACCGGCGCGTTAAATATCATCTTCCCGAAAGGCTTTCTTTCAATTGTGAGCGTAGAATCGTTTTTAACTTTTAAATCCTTTGATGGCATTTGCAGATCCGAAACAACTACAGCAATATCGCCCTTTAAAGTTTTGTATAAATCCTGACTACTAAAGCCGGTTTTTTCCATGAAATTATTCACTAGACCTTCTATCTCCAGCTGCTTCAATACTCCCCCAAAAATTTCCGGATTAAATGAAGCCATCATAATCATATTGATATTTTCAGATGGATAATTTTCTATTAATGATAGGTTCACTGTTGGACCAGCATACCTTTTTAAAATACTACTCACAAATGGATTCGTATAAGTAGTTGCAGTTGCAACGATCTTTCCATCTTCAAAACTTAGTGTAGAAGCGATATAATTATCTTTCACTAATTCTTCCAATTTTGGAAGTTGAAGTGGCATGCCTCCTAAGACACTTAAATAGCTATTTGTGCTACCAAATGCATAGCCATCAGATTTGGATTGGAACATTTTTCCAAAAGCATCCACACTGGCAAGTGATTCAGATTCTTTCTGTGTAAAATATTTGTTTACTTCAGCCTTCATTTCCTTTTCCCTGTTGGCTTTTTCAGGAACAATGAACTTCATAGCTACTGTATCATACACTGGTTTTATTTTACTCTGATAATGGCTACCTATAACATTACTCTCATTCCATGCAATCATCGATTCACTATTAATAATGATATAGGAATACGTTTTTTCCTTTTGCACTGCTTTATTTAAAAAGAAAGTTTGCTTCTTCAGAAATGATTCAAACTTGGTTGCATCAGATAGACCTGCAATCAAATTCAATACGGTTGCATTTGATTGATTTTGATCTGTGTTTTGTAAGGCAAAGAAAAATATCTGAGAATCCCAGTTCATACCAGCACCATCTTTAATCTCGTAGAAATGAGCACGGTCATTAGTGTCTACTGCATTTCTTTGAAATAACCTATTGATTAAAGTATCCATATTAATGCCCGATTTCTCCAACTTGTCGTGAAGACTTTTGGGGTCCATAACTAATACAGCACTTACTTCTTTTGGGATAAATTTTGCCTCTTTAGGAGCATGATTACCACAGGCGGTTAATAAAACTGCCATTATAATGAAACCTAGGAAAAAACGAGATTGATATTGCATTTTTTTCATTTGAACATATTGTACCGCTAAGTTACAGTATCATGCTAAATGCTAGACTGCAATGGTATTTACTTCAAAATTGACTGATAAACGGCTTCCTGAATGGTTGGTCGTATATTCATTTGGCTCAATTTGTTATTATTTCTTGTTGGAGTTACGCGGTTTGATAAAAATATATAAACCAATTTTTGTTTTGGGTCAACCCAAACACAGGTTCCGGTAAAACCAGTATGTCCGTATGTTTCAGGTGATACACTAGCACTTGGATATGGTTCTTTTCTACTTGCGTTGTCTTTTTCGGGTTTATCAAAACCAAGTCCCCGACGACTTATATCACTATTATAAGCAGTAAATAAATCAATTGTTTCCTTTTTCAAAAGCCTTATGCCATTTAACTCGCCTCCGTTTAAAAGCATCTGATAAAGCTTGGCTAAATCGTATGCATTACTGAAAAGACCTGCATGACCAGCAACTCCACCAAACATTGCTGCTCCTTCATCGTGTACATCGCCCCTTATAAGTTGTTGGCGAAAATGTTTTTCTTCTTCTGTTGGAACAATATTACCTAGTGGCAATCTTTCTCTAGGTTTGAAACCAGTTGTCGTCATTTGTAATGGTTCATAAAAATTAATTCTGGCAAATTCGTTTAAAGGAAGTCCACTTACTGCCTCCACAATTTTGCCCAGAAATATAAAATCATTATCACTATAAATATAATGGCCTGCAGGTGTTAGCGAACTGGTAACTATTCTATGATACAAACTATCTTCATAATCATTTCGTACATATAAATCTTCAGCAGCTCTAAATTGATGTGAAGCATCTTTAAACTTGCTAAAATAGGCGGGATAAGGGATGCCTGTTACAGTATCTATTACGTCTCTGTAAAAAGGTATAAAAGGATTTAATCCTGCTTGATGTAATAAAACATCTTTTAGTTTAATGGGGGCCTTATCACTTCCTTTAACCCAGGGAAGATAATCCCCTAAAGTTTTCTGCAAATCTATTTTCCCTTCTTCATACAATTTCATAATTGAAACTGTTGTAGCAGAAACTTTAGTAACAGATGCAAGATCATAAATCATGTCTTTATTGATAGGCTCTTTGTTATCAAAATTGGTAAAACCAAAAGCTTTATTATAAGCAATTTTACCATCCTTGGCAACTAATACTACACAACCGGGCATGGCGCCTTTTGCTATGCCATTACTTGCTATGACATCAATTTTTTTCAAATTTTCTTCACTTAATCCAACAGCTGCTGGATCAGATTCTGGCAAGAATTGATTGTATATAATTCCATCACCGACTTTTAAATTTTCGTTTACCGTGACAGGAAGTTTTCCTTTGGCATCAAATTTACCTTTCAGTAAATCTGCAGCTGCTGTTTGAGTAATTATATCATCCTCATAACAAGCCACAAGATTTTTAGCACTAGATACAAACTTTAATGCATATGGATTTCCAAATACAAAATTGATACAATTAAATTGCTGTACTTTCTTTAGTAGTTCTAAAATATTATCAGAGAGTCCAAAATTTTTAGCAGGTCTTCGACTATAATTGTGAAGTGCAACAACAACTGCATCATAAGTAGAAAGCACCTGCATGAGGCTATCGATTTTTGTTGTTGCATCGTTATTGGTAAATAGAAAAACATCCGCCTTATAATCGAGTAAGAGGCGAGTAGCAAACTCATTACTCTTATCAATTCCAATACCTAAATAAGCAACTCTTTTTGCTTTTAGTGGGAGTAAGGAGGCGTTTGATTTTTTTAATAAAGTGATAGCATTTTTAGCCAGTAATTCTTTGATAGAAATCGTTTTCTCATTTAGGTCGTTTATCAAATTAGTAGTATCGATTTTCTTCACATGATTCAAACCTAAATTATATTTAACAAGCAATACTTTTCTTACTCTTTCATTAATAATATCCCAACTTAATTTGCCTTCAGCGATTGCCTGTTTAACAGCTGCGATGCTTCCTGCGATATCGCCTGGTAAGCAAAGAAGATCGTTCCCTGCAATTAGTGAACGTGCAGAAATTTCACCTTTAGGAAAAAATTTTGCAACACCTTCCATTTCTAAAGCGTCTGTAAAAATGAGGCCTTTATAACCCAATTCTGTTCTTAATAAACCATTGATTGTTTTAGGAGATAAACTAGTCGGTAAATTAGTGGTTGTGTCAATAGCCGGTACTGATAAGTGCGCTACCATTACGCTTCCTACACCTGCTTTGATGATTTCTTTAAAAGGATACAATTCCAAATCATCTAATTGTGCTCTTGATTTATTAATTACTGGAAGATCTTTATGCGAATCAACTGATACATCTCCATGCCCCGGAAAATGTTTGGCAGATGCCAGAATCCTTGACTTCTCCATTCCTTTCATGTATTGTATTCCATATAAAGCAACTTTATACTTGTCTTCACCAAAACTTCGATCATTAATAACCGGGTTCAATGGATTATTATTCACGTCCACATCTGGAGCAAAATTCACTTGAATCCCCAAACGTTTACATTGTTCTCCTACAGCAACTCCAAAATCATAAATCAAATGGGCATCAGGAACTGCTCCCATCATTAATTGTCTAGGATAATTAATAACACTGTCTAATCGCATTCCCAAACCCCATTCAGCATCAATGGAAATCATTAAAGGTGTTTTAGCAATTTTTTGATAATAGTTAGTCAGAACTGCCTGACGAACTGGGCCACCCTGAAAAAAGCAAAGACCTCCTACATTGTATTTTTTTATTTGTTCTACTACAGCAGCTACATGGTCTGGCCCCAGATTACTATGAGCACGAATAATCATTAGCTGAGCAATTTTTTCATCTTCCGATAGTCTTTTGAATTTTCGATTTACCCAACGTTTTGCAGCTGGGGTCTGATTGTAAAATAACTGTGCTTCTGAGTTTGTTTGAATTAAGACGCAAATAGTAATGCTGCAAATGAGGAGTAGATTCTTCATAATTAAAAATTCGGTTAACAAGATAATCAAAATAAAAAAGCCGAAGCAAACATTGCTTCGGCTTTTATCGTTAGTTTTTAATTATGCTTCAGTTACTTCTGTTTCGTCTTCGGCTTCGGTTAATTTAAATTCAACCTCATTAGCTTTTAAAATCACGAACCACTTCACCATCTTCTTCATATCACTCCCATAAACTCTTTCAAAATCGATATCAGCATATACTTTTGAAAAGTAAGATTTTACAGCTGCAACGTCTTTATCGGAAGGAAGGGCTTCTGTACTTGTGTTCATTGCCTGAAATACTTCTACAAGATTCACATTTTCGCGAACTGTATACACTTCAATACTTTCCAGATGCGAAAAATTATGAACACGGCTACTAACAAATTTTGTGGTCTTATCGTCGAGCGATTTCACTATAGCTCCATCAGTTTTGCTACCAACTAGTTCAAACAAACCGGGTAATCCGGTAATAGAAATCAATTTACTATACTCCATTAGTTCAATATTTAAGAGCTGCAAAGTAAAGATAAAAAGAGCGATCTACCATTTTACAATGCCTTGATCCCCTGTTTTAACAAACATACTATTCAAAATCAGGCTTTTAGATCCTTTAAAACAGCTTCTAGTCTTGCCGATAAGTCTTCGTATGTAGTAAATCCTCTGGCTAATAAATGAAATTTAGTTTCTGAAACCTGAATCAAAACACAGGGAAATCCAGTTACTTGTAGCTGTTTGCAAAGTTGAAATTCATAATGTGCCTGTTCTTTAAACGTATCGCTTTGGAGTTTATCATAAAACATTTCTTCATTGATGCTGTATTTCTCCAAAAAGTGTCGATAAGCTTCTTTATCGGTTAGATCCCGCCCTTCAAAATTAAGCGCATATTGTAAATCAGAGGCAAATTCTACTTGCCTATTAGGGTATAACTCTTTAAAAATGCACATTGCAATAGCAGGCATTTCGGAATTAGGGAACCAATCACTTAGATCAGGATTCTTGATATGCCACAAAAAGTCTGCACCGAATTTAATACCGGTTGTTTCTTCAACTGTCGGATATGCTTTATCAATAAATCCGGCTGTAACACTGATAGGAACTGGTTGTTCTGGCAGGATCATACCACCAGAAAGTACTTCGAAAGGAATCCTTTCGCCATAAGCTTCTGCTAATTTTTTTATGACTGGACTAAAGCCATAGCACCACCCGCAATAGGCATCATAACAATAAAAAATGGTCGGTTTCATATTGCGAAGTTAAACGAATGCTGTTTTTGTTAATGCTTTGGTTGTCATTTTAACTTTTGACTATGTTTCTAAAGCAGATAGCAAACATTATTTTTCTACCTTTGGCACTTTAATAAAAAATTCAATTTTTCCATATGCCAGGTTTTGAACTTTTTGGTGCCGAAGAACGTAAAGAAGTGAATGATGTATTAGAGACTGGAATCCTTATGCGCTATGGATTTGATGGTCCTAGAAAGGGGATCTGGAAAGCTCTGGAGCTTGAAAAAGCTGTCACTGAAGTTTTTGGGTGCAATTATGCACATTTAACAAGTAGTGGAACAGCTGCACTAACAACTGCAATGAGCGCACTAGGTATTGGAGCAGGTGATGAAGTTATCATGCCTTGTTTCACATTTGTTGCTTCATTCGAAGCAATTTTAAGTGTTGGTGCCATTCCTGTTTTAGTGGATATTGATGAAACTTTAACCTTAGATCCAGCGGCAGTAAAAGCAGCGATTACACCTAAAACAAAATGTATCATGCCCGTACATATGTGCGGAAGTATGGCCGATTTAGATGCATTAAAAGCTATATGCGCTGAACATCAACTAATATTATTAGAGGATGCCTGCCAGTCGATCGGTGGTACCTATAAAGGAAAATCTTTGGGAACTATTGGGGATGCAGGCACTTTTTCATTCGACTTTGTAAAAACCATTACCTGTGCCGAAGGAGGTGTAGTAATGACTAATAACAAAGATGTTTTTGTAAAGAGTGATGGGTATACTGATCATGGACACGACCATTTAGGAGTTGATAGAGGGGCTGATTTACATCCTTTTATTGGATATAATTTTAGAATTAGTGAATTACATGCAGCAGTTGGTTTAGCACAGATTCGAAAACTCGATACTTTTTTAACTATTCAACGAAGAAATAATAAAGCATTGCGTGCTTATTTAGAAGCAATACCTGAAGTAAGTTTTCGTAAGGTGCCTGATGAATCTGGTGACAGTTGTTCGTTCCTTAGCTGGTTTTTGCCAACTGAAGCACTAACAAAAGCCGTTGTAGCAGAATTGAAAGATCAGGGGATTCTGGCAGGTAATTTTTATTGGTTTGTCAATAATTGGCACTATATCAGTAAATGGGATCATTTAAAACACGCAGTTACTTTAAATCCCGCTTCAGAAGCACAAAAACAACAATTATTGGCTTTGCAACAAACCCAGTTTCCTGCCAGTGATGCAGTGATGAGTCGATGCATTTCTACGGCAATCAGTTTGTTATGGTCTGAAGAACAAATCAAAGAAAAAGGAGAAAAATTGGCTGCGGCTATCAGAAAAGTTATTGGAAAGTTCTAAGTGGTATGTCATTAAGTCAATCCCTACAACAGAAATTATTACAGAAACTATCTCCTCAACAGATTCAGTTAATGAAGTTGTTGCAGGTGCCTACTGCTAATTTGGAAGAAAGGGTGAAGGAAGAATTGGAAGAGAATCCTGCGTTGGAAATGGGTGAAGAAGGTAATGAAGATGAGTTTGGAGAAGATACGCAAGAGTCAATCGATGACACGAATGAAGAATTGATGGATGGGAGTGAAGATGATTATGAGAATGCCGACATGACCGAATATATTGTTGACGATGATGGTGAAATAGCTGACTATAAAACGAGGGATGATAATTATCCCGAAATGGATGATCAAAAAGTGATGCCTATAAGAGTGGAAACTACATTTCACGATTTAGTGGTTGATCAATTAGGCATGTTAGAGTTAGATGATAGAAAATTTAAAATTGCAGAACAAATTGTAGGGAGTTTAGACGATGATGGCTATCTGAGAAGAGAGTTGTCATCTATAGCGGATGACCTTGCATTCCGTCAAAGTATGGTAGTGGAGGAAAAGGAAATTGAGGAGCTGTTGGTACAAATTCAACAATTTGATCCTGCTGGAATATGCGCCAGGAATTTACAGGAATGTCTTTTATTGCAATTGAAAAGAAAACTGGGTGAAGGTAAAAGTGTAGCTCTGGCGATACAAATCTTAAGCAAATACTTCGAAGAATTTACTAAAAAGCACTACGAAAAAATTCAGCATAATTTAAATTTAACCGACGAGCAGATTAAGGATGTAATCAATCAGATCATCAAATTAAACCCAAAACCGGGTGGAAATATCGGAGAGGTTAATAAGGCTGAAACCTATATCATCCCCGACTTTTACATTATAAATAATAATGGCAGGTTAGAACTGAGTTTAAATGCCCGAAATGCACCTGATTTGAGAATCAGTGAAGGTTATCGAGATATGTTGAAAGAATATGAGCGGGGTAGTAAGAAAGACAAGCGTCAGAAAGAAGCGGTATTGTTCATCAAGCAGAAAATTGATTCAGCAAAGTGGTTCATCGATATGATTAAACAAAGACAAGAAACTTTGATTAATACTATGAGCGCTATTATCAGTCACCAGGAAGAATTTTTTTTAACAGGGGATGAAACTAATATGCGACCAATGATCCTCAAAGACATTGCAGAGTTAACTGGCTTAGATATTTCTACAGTAAGTAGGGTAGCAAACAGCAAATTTGTGCAGACTGAATTTGGAACCTATCGATTAAAATATTTCTTTAGTGAATCATTGAGTACTGATAGTGGCGAGGAAGTGAGTACCAGAGAGGTTAAGAAAATTTTAAATGATATTATTGAAGCAGAAGACAAGCGCAAGCCACTGAGTGATGAGATATTGACAGATATGTTACAAGCAAAAGGATATAATATTGCAAGAAGAACAGTGGCCAAGTACCGCGAACAATTAAATGTACCTGTTGCAAGACTACGTAAAGAATTATAATGATTTCCGAAAAAATTAGAAATGAAAATATTGAGGACAATTCAACACTTCATGTGAGTCCTGTTTTAAGATGGCTGGCATCAGCCGTTTCTTATATTTTCCATCCTTTGTTTATTCCAACCTATGTTTTCCTTTTTTTACTAAAAGCTTTGCCTTATGAATTTGCCGATATAACTGAATGGCAACTTCAAATGAAATTGTTTGGTGTATTTTGGTTAACAGCTTTCTTTCCAGCTTTTGCGGTGTTTCTTTTATGGCGCTTAAAATTTAGCGATAGTATATTTCTGCGTACCCAAAAAGAACGTATAGTTCCATATGTGATCTCGATGTTCTTTTATTGGTGGATGTATTATTTGAGTCGCAATTTTCACGATCAGCCAATCGTGTTGCGTTTTTTCTTTATGGGAATATTTATAGCTACTGTCTTCGGATTGATTTTGAATAATTATTTCAAAATCAGTCTGCATGGAATGGGGGTAGGAGGAGCAACTACTGCCATCATTTTATTCTCTATTTATTATCATTTGAACTTTGGAGGGATTATAAGTATCTGTATTTTATTAAGCGGCATAGTTTGCAGTAGCAGATTTTTGGTGAGTGATCATACCAACAAAGAAATTTATACTGGGTTAGCCGTTGGAATTGGTTGCCAGTTGCTTGCATACCTGTTTATTATGTAAATTATGTTTTACGAGGCTCAGTGCTGAATTCATTAAGATAGATCCGAATCAAAAGTATAAAAAGCGAAATTAAGATTGGGCCAAAAATCAGACCAATAAATCCAAAAAGTTTTAGTCCGACTATCACACCAAAAATAGTTATCAAAGGATGGATATCTCCCAGTTTTTTTTGCAAAGCAAATCGGAAAATATTGTCGGACATGCCTACTACAACGATACAGTAAAGCAATAATATGATAGCTGCAGTGATATGTCCTGAAGTATATAATATGATGCATATAGGAGCATACGCTAATCCAGAACCAATTAATGGAACCATTGACGTAATACATGTAAATACAAACCAGAAACCAAGATCGGCAACCCCGGCAACCCAATAACCTAGAACCGCCACAATACCCTGAACAATTGCTGTAAGCGGAATTCCAATTGCATTACTTATAACTAGTTTTTTTAATTCCGATCCCAATAAATCAACATTTCTGTTTTTCATTGGAATATTATCTTCCAACCAAAATTCCATTTCCTTGCTTCCAACTAGCATAAAATAGAGAATCAGATACATCATAAGAACAGTAGATATGGAGCTGAGTGTGGCGCCAAGAATATCAGGTAAAATATTGGCAATTGCCGAGCTTACTTTCTTAATATTCTCATCACTGATAACTTCAATATGGTAATGTTCTTCCTGAGAAGTAATTGCCTTATGAATGGTTTCAATTACTTGCGTTGAATTATTAATAACATAATTCAATTTTGAGGAAAGCATATTAATAAAAAGTCCTACTGGAACCAGAATTATAATAAATGAAAGGAGCAGAAGTACTGTTGCTGCAAGAGATTTTGACCATTTTTTTTGATTTACTAAATTCAACATCGGGGAACGAAGCAGAATATAAAAAGTGATGGCTCCTAGTAAGGCAGGTAAGAAATTAGTGAATTGTATGAAAAGAAAAACCCCTAAAAATACCAACAAAATATAAAAACTTATTTGTCGGATATGTTGGTTGTCTATTTTACTCATATGGCAATTTAACTAATCTATGACTCGAGCAACGCATTTCGTTGTAGTAATTTTAAGAAATAATTATAACAATCTATTAATATAGTAGACTAATAGAAACTGTTGAAACCAAGAAATATCCGTTTCTTTGCGGTCAATTAATATGCTTATGTGGTATAGTTTGGGAAAATACATTTTAAAGAATCGGTTATTTGCTTTGTTATTTTTATTGGCTGTTACTTCTGTGATGGGATTTTATGCATCCAAAATAAAACTCAGTTACGATTTTACTAAAGCAGTACCGACTGATAACCCCAAATTCATAGACTTCAGAGCATTTGTAAAAAAGTTCGGTGCAGATGGGAATACCATGGTTATCGGGGTGCATTCAGATAAATTTTTTGATAAAACATTTTTCAATGCAGTAGGTGAGCTACATCATCGTTTAAAAACAATCGATGGTGTTACAGGTATTTTGAGTATTCCAGAAGTAGTAACCTTAGGAAATGATTCAGTAACTGGTAAGCTGGGCCCTGTTAAATTATTTCATTATCCTTATTTGAATCAGGCTGATTTAGATAGTGCCAAAATAAAATTCGAAGGGCTTCCTTTTTATAAAACACTTTTATATAATCCAAAAACGAATGCTTACTTGATGGGGATTAGTCTAAATAAAGATACCATCAATAGTAAAAGCCGTACCCGTTTGATCAAAGACATACTTACAATTGTTGCCGACTTTGAAAACAAACAACAGGTAGAAGTATATAAAAGTGGGATGCCTTATATCAGAACTGTGATGGCCAATAGAATTAAAGATGAAATGAATAAATTCTTATTGGCATCTTTTCTACTATCAGCGCTAACCCTGTTTCTTTTCTTCCGTTCCATCAGTGCTGTTATTATGAGTTTGTTAGTGGTAGGCATGGGTGTGATCTGGAGTTTAGGAACCATTGTTTTATGTGGTTATGAGATTACTTTGTTAACTGCCTTGATTCCAATTTTGGTGGTAGTAATTGGGATTCCGAACTGTATCTATTTTTTAAATAAATATCATACCACTTTTAAAGAAATACCGGACAAAGAAAAAGCATTGGTTACTATGGTAGGAAGGATGGGTATCGTTACCCTGTTTTGTAATATTGCTGCTGCTATAGGTTTTGCCGTTTTTGCTTTTACAAAAAGTGCAATCCTAAAAGAGTTTGGAGTAGTGGCAGGTATTAATATCATGGCATTATTTCTCATCTCTTTATTATTTATACCATCTGTCCTAAGTTATTTACCAGCGCCAAAACCTAAGCATGTCAAATATCTTGACAATAAATACTTAGAATATATTTTAGTAAAAATTGAAAAGTGGACATTTCATCATGCTAAATGGGTGTATGCTATTACTGCAATTGTTACCATCATTTCTATCATTGGAATTACTAAAATTAAGAGCGAAGGATTTGTGGTAGATGACCTTCCAAAAAAAGATAAATTATATACCGATCTGAAATGGTTCGAAAATCAATTTAATGGTTTGTTGCCATTAGAAATTGTGATAGATGCTAAAAAGCCAAGAGCAGCTTTGAAGATGGAGACCATGTTGGATATTGAAGAATTTAGTAATTATGTGACCACTAAGTCGGAAGTTGCTCGTCCATTAAGTATTGTTGAAGCATTAAAGTTCGCCAACCAGGGTTTTTACGGTGGTGATACTGCCAGTTATGTATTGCCTTTGGAAATTCCTGCCTCCTTATCTACCGCCATGCGTTCAAAAGAAAAAGGCAAATCAGAATTCATGAAGTTGGTGAGTCAGTTTGTAGATTCCAACCAACAGGCTACCAGAATTAGTGTAAACATGAAAGATATTGGTAGCATTAAACTACCTGTTTTAATTGCAGATCTTGAAGCTAAGTCAGCTAAAATTTTCGATAGCACTAAATATAAAGTAACGTTTACAGGAAGTAGCGTAACGTTTTTAGAAGGTACTTCCTTTATCATCAGGGGTTTGAAAGAAAGTATATTTTGGGCTTTTCTTTTGATCACTTTATGTATGTTATATCTATTTAAATCGTTTAGAATCTTGATTTGTTCTTTGATTCCAAACTTAGTTCCCCTTACTATAACTGCGGGTGTAATGGGTTGGACTGGAATTGCACTTAAGCCATCCACTGTACTAGTATTTAGTGTGGCGTTGGGTATTGCCATTGATGTAACTATTCGTTTCCTCATCAATTATAAACAAGAGCTACCACACTTTAATAATAAGGTAGATACCACATTAGTACAAACGATTAAACATACCGGTATCAGTATCATTTATACCTCTTTAGTTTTGATAGCAGGCTTCATCATTTTTGTTTGGAGTGATTTTGGGGGTACCAATGCGTTGGGATGGTTAACTTCATTAACGCTGGTTGTAGGCACCCTAACAAATCTTGTGCTATTACCTGTGCTAATTATAAGCACATCCCCTAAAAATCAATAGTTTATGATTAAAAGCGGGTTGTTATACAGGTAAATTATTGTCTGATTTGATTGCCTTCCACCTTCAATGTTAAAATTTACTGAATTTGTAAACGTTTTGTTAACGCATTGTGCTATTTTGCGTAGCTATTTTATGATAGGGATGGCTGGAGCAGCTTAAATAAACATTCCAATGTCTTTTATGTTATCCCAATGTTAACTTTACAAACTAAAACTAAATGCCCATGAGAAAATCCCTTTTTCTGTGCTTTCTGACTCTTTGTACCATTTTTCAGCTTTCAGCTCAGAGTGGTCGAACAGTTTCAGGAAAGATCACAGACGACAAAGGTGCCGGAAT
>JBAXHC010000033.1:0-29904 GCA_037139075.1 Bacteroidota bacterium | reverse complement strand
TAATCCAGTCATTCATCTCCCAATAATTGATTTCCCTTTTGAAAACCTTGCTTTTTCATATATTGTAAAATGACAGAAGCTAAAGTAATCGGAATTGATCTTGGAGCTACCAATATTCGTGCAGGATTGGTGCAAAGTTCAGTGATCAATAATATTCAAAGTAAAAGAATTGCTAGAGACGGGAAAATGGAAGATGTTTTAGCTGATTTTTATTTGTTGATTGATGCACTGTTAAATAAAGAAGTCTCAGCCATAGGAATTGGAGTTCCAAGTGTGGTTGACTTAGAAAAAGGGATCGTTTACGATGTGCAACATATTCCTTCCTGGAAAGAAGTGCCCTTAAAAGAAATTTTAGAAGCCAAATATAAAATACCAGTGTTTGTAAATAATGATGCCAATTGTTTTGCGTTAGGTGAATTTCATTTTGGAAAAGGAAGGGGCAAGGAAAATATGATTGGTTTAACTATTGGAACTGGCCTTGGGGCTGGTGCAATAGTGAATAAACATTTATATGCAGGTGCTAATTGCGGGGTGGGTGAATTTGGAATGGTGGATTATCTGGATCATAATTATGAATATTATGCAAGTGGTCAATATTTTGAACATGTATATCATTTAAATGGGGAAGAAGTTTTTTCACGTGCTCAAGCGGGTGACCTGCAAGCACAACAATACTATGCAGAACTGGGGACTCACTTAGGGAATGCCATCAAATTAATCATGTATACTTACGATGCATCCTATATTGTGTTGGGAGGCTCTGTGAGACATGCTTATGCTTATTTTCAAAAAACAATGTGGGAGCGCATTCACACATTTGCATACGCTCATTCTGTTGCGAATTTGAAAATAGAATTGTCTGAATTAGAAAATGCTGGAATTCTTGGTGCAGCTGGATTGTACTTAGATCAGCTCTGATTTATTTTTTTATAAACTTAAGTTTGATGCAGCAGCTTCATCTAAATATATACTGCAATTTGGATGATTTCTTAATAAGCTTGCAGGAATTAATTCTGAAATGGGGCCTTCTATTACTTGCTTTACAATATTTGCTTTTTTAATACCAGTTACAACCAATAAAATATGTTTTGCTTCCAGCAATGTGGCAATACCCAATGTAATTCCTTTTGTTAGGGGTTGCGGTTTGTTAAAATATTTTTGCCCTACTTCTATTGTTATTGCATCCAGATCAATGACATGCGAACGAGAACTAATAGGGGTTTGAGGTTCATTCATTCCAATATGTCCATTCATACCTAATCCTAAAATCGCTATTTCAATACCACCCTTTTTTTGAATATAGTTTTCTGTATTCGCGCATTCCTGTTCAAGATCCTCAGATGCCCCATCAAAAAAACAAATGGATTCTTCTTGTATATTTAAAGGTGTAAAGAGTTCTCTATTCAAATGCCATCTGCAACTTCCTTCATCGGCTCCATTTAATCCCACCCATTCATCTAAACCTAAAAAATGCCAATGATCAGTATTCAATCCCTTTTGTTTAACGCCAGCTACAATATTTTTATAGATGCCTGATGGGGAATCACCAGAAGCCACACAGATCAAAGGATTTGATTGTTTGGTCATGATTTCAGAGATAGCAAGAGTAGCATTCACAGAAAGAGATTCAAATTCCTTTGATATAATTATTTTCATGCGCTATAGATGATATAATTTAAGCTACCTAAATATAGGGATTAGAATTAGGCCTTGGTATAATCCTTATTATAAATATTCTGCATCACCTGCATATGAGGGAGGGTTAATAAACTGATCATGATAATTAGAGCAGGTGCTCCAAAATTTTGCCAGACGGAATCAGGAGTTATGGCATAAACAATGATCAAACCAATCATTGAAAGTAAAGTAAATGGAATAGCTTTTTTCCATAACTGAACAATT
Source organism: Bacteroidota bacterium (assembly GCA_037139075.1). Lineage (GTDB taxonomy): Bacteria > Bacteroidota > Bacteroidia > Chitinophagales > Chitinophagaceae > Sediminibacterium. The sequence goes on along the minus strand of JBAXHC010000033.1, from coordinate 28,002 downwards.
GTGTTTTCTGAATTGATATATTTTTTAATGTCATTAAATGCCTGCCAGCCATGCCATCCAGAAAAATAAAATGCAAAGCCACCTATCAATCCTAATTTATTAGTAAGAATAAGTAGTAGCATAAATAATAACCAATCCAATCTTTTACTCCTTTCTGGAAAAGAAAGTAGTCCTGTCAATAAAATAAAAATAATTGTAGGTATCTTAAAAAGAAAATAAATGATAACAAAAATAGTGTCTGTTTTTGGGATAATCAGCTGTAACCAATTTATTAAATCTGTCTGATGTGGTAATAACAGCCATGCAGTTAGGGCGAGGCCAAACAAAAAACTGAGATATTTATTTTCTTTCCCGAAATAATGCATATCGGTTGCCCCAAAATGAAATGCAGTTAAAAAAATAAAGAGGCATAAACTTAATCCTGGAAGTAACCACCAAACACAACCATATATGAGCATGATGATTGTATAGCGATAAATAAAATGAGCAAGAGTAAAACTATCTTTTCTTTTGGCAGCCGTTTTTTTTGCTACTAGGTGATCGATAGCTCCATGTGGAATGCCTGTAAATATAAGCCCTATAAAAAGTATTAATATTTCAATGATGAACTGCTTTTGAGGAAATACAAAGAGTATCAATTTCAGGGATAAACCTGTTATTAAAAGAAATATTAAATATTTATTGGAGGATTTCATGTTAGTTGAAGATTCTTTTTATAAAAGGAATTGCAGGTAGTTTTTTGAAGATCAAAGTTTCTTCATAAAGTGTTGTTTCCTCATATAAGAATTTAAGGATCATCGGGATGGGTATTTTTTTAAACAACTTTCCGAAAATGCTAACCGCTTCTTCAGGCTTTTCTAGAATTATTTTTAATAGGAGCTTGTCATAGAATTTAAACCTTTTTGGGCCAGATACTTTTTGCAAATTATTTGTGTAGTAATTGTTAGCTAATCTTACTGCATCAATTTGCATTTTTTCAAATCCATATCCAGAGGAAGCTTTTATTTTTCCTGCAGCACTTCCAATTAAAATTTCACCTGCCTTTCCTAAATCTGCATGATTATAATAAGCCATGGGAATTTTACCCTGTTCCTTTGAATTTATTTGATACTTGGCCCCATTCAATTTATTGGAAATATGTTTATTTAACTGTTCCAAATAAACAGTTTCGTCCCATATTTCTGATGAAAAAGCTGTAACCTCAATAAGGGCCTCATTGCTAGAATAGGGTAGGATATATACAAAGTCAAATGAATTTGGTAAACAGTTGCTGAAATCCATGATCGTCATAACATTTTGATCAAAAATATTTTCCTCTGTTTTTATATGCCATCCCTTAAAATGTTGCCATAGAAAGATGGGAGCCTCATGAAACTCTTTTTCTATTATACTGCTAAATACTGTAGATGAAACATATTCATGATGATTACAAACTACTTTAGATAACTGTGTTGGAGTTTTTTCAATACGGATGACCTCATCTTTGATAATCGTAATATTAGGAAATTGAGGGATAAACTGATTTAAAAAATAATGATAAAAATCTTCTCCTTTAATGGAAGAGTATGTATAAGGGTTAATTTCTTGCGTAGTTGTAAAATGTTCAGATGCAAATTGAATATGTTGCCAGGAATTTGTAATGAGATGTTCAAGGGGATGCTTTTCTTTATGCCAGAAGCACCATGTTTTTTGTTGATGCTGCGCTTCTTTTTCAATGACCAATATTTTCAGTGCCTTAAATTTTGGATTGCGCTGTAAATTGAATAGTAGCAGCATCGAAGAACATCCACCACCACAAATGATTATATCAACATTTTCTTTTTCCAGCATGTAATCAGGTATTACAAAAAAAGCATGCTTTGTATTTTGATATACAAAGCATGCTTATAAAAATGAAGTTCTAATTATGCTGCTTCTTTACGTGAAAGAGCATAAATAACTAATCCAAAACCGATTTTATTTACAGCATCACCGATGTTGTAAACAATATCCATTGCATGACTAGCAGCTGCTGGATCACTAACTAATTGAAATCCAAATAGTCCACCTGGTGTACCTAAAATGTAACCTAATGGATAAATTGCCCAACCAACCAATACGAACCAAGCCAATGTTTTAGTAGCTTTTGCCACTGCATCACCTGCATCTTTAGCAAGTTTTGATACTTCGCCAAACCATACTAAGTAAACAATGTAGAAGTAAGCTGCACCGCTAATAACTCCCCAAAGAACACTTTTTTCTCTGTTTACAGTTTCTCCTAAATAACCTGTAATTAACATTACTAGAGAAGCGAAAATTAATTTCCATAATAATCCACTCTTAGCACCTGCTTTTTTGGTAATTAAATAGAATTCAACACACATTAAAGGAACGGTTAAGGTCCAATCTACATAACGAAAAAATGTTGGTGATTCACCTGTTTCCAGGTTGTAACCGCGCATGTAATAGTAATGCACAGCAGCAATAAATGTAATTAATCCTGAAACCAAAACAGATGTTCTCCATTTTGCTGAAGTGTTTTGGATTTCAAAGAAGAAGAACACAGAAGCGGCCATCATAGCCATACATCCAATAAAGAATGTAAACGCAACGTAATTGTCACTCGCAATTACTTGCACATTTAAAAGTGTTTGATTCATATAGCAGTTTTGTTTTAAAGACAATTATCAACAAAAAAAGTTTGTTTATAAAACAAATTTTTGTTTAACAAAAAAGGTCAAAAAAATTAATTATTGCTGCATATTATTGTGAATCAATTTTTTATGTTTTTATAAAAAGAAGTTGCATGCTTTATTTATGATGAATAAGTGATATAAATTGAAAAAATTTTGCAATACTGAAATGTATTTTTTCTTTGGTTTGAAATGAACACTCTTTTGTTTAAAAATGAGCGTGTATCAAAAATCGGTGTATCTTAATATTCAAACTTTATTAACGATACCCCATGAAGAAATTTATTATCTATTTCTGTTTATTAAATCCAGCTGTAATTCTAGCTCAATCGAACCCCAATATTCATTTTTTCCCATCTGGGACTGTCCTGAAAGAAAATCTACCTTATAATAACGATGCACATCAAAAACATTTACTGGATCTTTATTTGCCTAAAAACGCGAAGGGTAAAATCCCATTAGTTGTTTTAATACATGGTGGTGCATGGTTGAGTAATGATAAGTATGCCGACATGGGTTATATGACCAAAACCATGGCTGCGATTGTAGATGCAGGTTATGCTATTGCTTCTATCGATTATCGATTTAGTACAGAAGCAATCTTTCCAGCGAATCTGCAAGACTGTAACCGTGCTATTTCATTTCTTTATGATAATGCGGATAAATATGGTTTAGATGTCAGTCGATTTGCAGTAATGGGTTTTTCTGCAGGCGGACATTTAGCAAATATGGTGGGGCTAACAAAAAATAATCATGTTTCAGATTTTTTCATGAAGGGGAGTAGTTCGGCATTTAATATCAAAGCAGTAGTTGATTATTATGGTCCGGCTGAATTGGTATTGTTCCCAACCAGTAATGATCCCAAATCTCCCGAAGGCCTTTTGTTAGGAGCTGCACCTCTTGCTCGCCCTGACCTAGCTAAAATTGCGAGTCCTATTACCTATGTTGATAAGAACGATCCTCCTTTTCTGATTATCCAGGGCGAAAAAGATGAAAGTGTAGATCCTAAACAATCGAAACTATTAAGTGCTTGGTTAACGGTGAAGGGTGTTCAGAACGAATTGATCATTGTAAAAGACGCCCCTCATTATGGAGTGATGTTTGATGTGGATGAAATAAGAATGAAAGTGTTAGATTTCCTAAAAAGGCAATTTGGAAAATAATACCTGATGTTTTAAAATGAAAAGGATTGCCTGAAAAACATATAAATATCTTATCGCTACTTTTAAAAAATCATAAATATGAAACGAATTATAGCTTTTATTGCCTGCCTTTTTTTAATACAAAGTCAATTATTTGCGCAAAGTGCACCTGGATTTTGGCCGGAGATTGTTGCGTTTAAAAAAATAGATTCGACTCAGAAACCAATATTAAATTCCATATTATTTGTAGGTAGTTCTTCTTTTACCAAATGGAAAGATGTAAATGATTATTTCCCCGACTATCCAATTATCAATCGTGGTTTTGGTGGATCTACACTGGTGGATGTAATTCGATATGCTTATGATATTATTTTGCCTTATCAGCCTAAACAAATTCTAATCTATTGCGGTGAGAATGATCTGGCATCGCAAGAAAATATTTCTCCTGAAGAAGTATTACTTCGTGTTAAAACACTTTTCAATATTATCCGTACCAATCTTCCAGATGCTACCATTGATTATGTATCTATCAAACCAAGCCCTGTTCGTGCATCTATTCAGGATAGGGTTAAAATTGCCAATAAAGCAATAAAGGCATTCTTGAAAAAACAGAAGAATGCAGGGTTTATCGATATCTACGATGCCATGCTAGACACTAATGGAAATATGAGAGAAGAATTGTACCTGAGCGACCGCCTTCATATGAAACCTGAAGGATATGCTATTTGGAAAAAAGCGATAGCACCTTATTTAGTTAAATAGTTGGGTAATATATTATTGTTATTATAAAACACTGATGTGAAATCTACATTCATCTTTACACTTTTATTTGTTCTTGCTATTCATTCGCTGTATGCACAAACGAATAGTATTTCAGTAATTGGCCATTGGCAGGATACTATTCCTGCTAAAGATTGGTTGATTCATTCCGGCGATTTTAAAGCAAAAGTTTCCCAAACAAATAATGGAAAAGAAGTTTATTTATATAATGGATTGCTGAAAAGAAAGTTTGTAATATCTGGTTCGAGTCTGGGATGTACTGATTATAAAAATCTGATAAATGGGCAGCAACTTTTAAGAGCAATCTCTCCAGAAGCAAAAGTTACTATCAATGCTGTTGAATATGCAGTTGGTGGATTAACAGGCCAAACAGAGAAAGCATATCTGCTGCCTGCCTGGGTTGACACACTGAAACCTGCCGATACTAGTTTTGTGTTTTCTTCATACCTCATGGAAGAAATTCCTCAAAATTTAAAATGGAAAACTAAAGGATGGACGTCAAATAAAAAGCAGCCTTCTGGAAAAATGCTCAGTTTTATTTTTAAAGCAAATACAGCCGCAATTAAAGGAGTGGTAGTAAAAGTACATTATGAACTCTACGATGGAATTCCCCTGATCATTAAATGGGTGGAGATTCAAAATAATGGAACAGTTCAGTTGCAAATTAATAAAGTAGTGAGTGAATTACTTAGTGCAGTGGAAGAAGAAAGTGCTGTAGTAGGCGCCAATGAAACTGAAAATAATATAGAGAATAGCAAAACCTTAAAACCAGCGAAAGGAATGAAAGTTCCCGAAGGCATTTATATTGAAACCAATTATGCCTTCAATAATGCCATGCGCTATCCTCTTAGTGATCAGACCACACATTGGGAAGTAGACCCTAATTACACTTCTCAGGTTAATTACGATTATAGAACGCCCTGTCAATTAGAAGTGTATCCCGAGAAAGTAAAATCGATTTTATTAGAACCGGGTAAGCAATTCATTTCACTTCGTACACACGAATTATTAATGGATAGTTACGATCGGGAACGAAGAGGATTGGCCATTCGTAAAATGTATCAAACAATTGCACCTTGGACTAGCGCCAACCCCATTTTCATGCATTTGGTAAGTAGAAATGATGAGGATGTTAAAAGCGCTATTGACCAATGTGTGCGCACAGGATATGAAGCAGTGATCTTAAGTTTTGGAAGTCATATCAATATGGAAGACATTTCCGACACCAATCTTTCGCGTTGGAAAAAGAATGCAGAATATGCACACAGTAAAGGCATTTTACTGGGAGGGTACTCATTATTTTCAAGTCGCAGGATTAGTGATGCGGATGATGTAATCAGTGCCAAGACAGGAAAACCGGGTGGTGCTTTTTTTGGTAATGCACCTTGTTTTGGAAGTAAATGGGGACTCAGTTACAGAGATAAAATAAAACAATTCTTTACAGCAACTGGTTTTGATATTTGGGAAAATGATGGCCCTTATCCAGGAGATGTTTGCGCATCCACTTTGCATCCGGGTCATTCAGGACTTGACGATAGTCAGTGGAAGCAAATGGAAATTCAAAAAGATTTGTACCACTGGTTAAATGAACGAGGTGTATATATTAATGCACCAGATTGGTATTTTTTAGATGGGACAAACAAAATCGGAATTGGTTATCGGGAAGTGAATTTTTCATTGCCCAGAGAGAATCAGAAAATTTTAAACCGACAAAATATTTATGATGGCACCTGGAATATGTCTCCATCCATGGGTTGGGGTTTTGTGCCTTTGACTAAATACCAGGGAGGCGGTGCTGAAGCAATTCTGGAGCCTTTGAAAGATCATTTAAAAGATTACGAACAATTGATGATGCAATATTATGGTGCTGGTGTGCAAGCTTGTTATAGAGGTCCAAGGTTATACGATACAGAAGAAACAGAAACGGTTGTAAAGAACGTGATTGCATGGTATAAACAATATCGGGATATCCTGAATAGTGATATCATTCATTTAAGAAGGGCTGATGGAAGAGATTGGGATGGTATCATGCATCTGAACCCCAACTTAAAGAATAAAGGGTTGGTGATGTTGTATAATCCGCTGAAGGAAAATATTACTAGAAGCATCAAATTGCCTTTGTATTATTCAGGACTCAGCAAAGAAGTGAGCATTCTTGTAAAAGGGAAAAATAAAATCACTAAAACCTTAGATCGAAATTATCAAGTTCAAATTGAGTGTACTATTCCAGCTGAATCTTATACTTGGTTGTTGATACAATAATGTTTATGACCAGTTACTCCAATTCAAACTTTATCTATTTTTGGTTGTACGCTTAACTGAAATGCAAATAGTACATTTGTTTGAAAATAGCTGTATTGCAACCTACTATATTTCTTATAACACCTCCTTTTACCCAACTCAATACGCCGTATCCTGCTACGGCATATCTGAAAGGTTTTTTCAATACTAAAAATATTGCTGCTACTCATGCAGATCTGGGAATTGAAGTTACCATGGCTATTTTTTGTAAATCTGGTTTAGAAAAACTCTTTAAGGAAATCGAAAAATCCTCAAAGAGTCACTCACCAAACATAGCTCGAATCATTGCCATGCAAGAGGATTATATCCTCACCATTGATGAAGTAATCCTTTTTCTTCAAGGCAAACGCAATACAATGGCACATTTAATTGCCAAAAGAAATTTTTTGCCTGAGGCTGGCAGATTTGCACAGGCAGAAGATTTAAAATGGGCATTTGGTTCCATGGGTATTCAGGATAAAGCAAAGTATCTGGCTACCATGTATCTGGAAGACCTGAGTGACCTGATTAAAGAAACGGTGGACGAACATTTTGGGTTTAGCAGGTATGCAGAAAGCTTAGGAAGGTCGGCCAATAGTTTTGACGAGATTTATGCCGCATTACAAAAGCCATACACTTATCTCGATCATATTCTGATCAACATACTACAACAAAAAATTGAAAGGATTCAACCGAAACTGTTTTGCATCTCGGTACCTTTTCCAGGAAATTTATATACTTCCTTGCGTTGTGGCGAATGGGTGAAAAAAAATCATCCACATATCAAAGTTGCCATGGGTGGCGGTTTTGCAAATACAGAATTGCGATCACTCAGTGATCCACGTGTTTTTGAATTCTATGATTTTATTACCCTCGATGATGGGGAAGCGCCCTTAGAAATTTTATGGGAACATGTGCAGGGTAAAAAAGAACTAACCGAATTGAAGCGCGCCTTTACTTTGGTGAATAAAAAAGTAACCTATATCAATAATACCAGTTGTGCTGATTATAAACAAGGCCAGGTAGGAACTCCAGATTATAGTGATCTGTATTTAGATCAATATATCTCAGCTATTGAAGTAATCAATCCGATGCATAGTCTTTGGAGTGATGGCCGATGGAATAAATTAACCATGGCCCATGGTTGTTATTGGGGTAAATGTACATTCTGTGATATATCTCTCGACTATATCAAAAATTATGAACCCATTGCTGCATCACTCATCGTTGATCGCATGCAGGAAATGATTGCACAAACGGGTCAAAATGGGTTTCATTTTGTGGATGAAGCTGCACCGCCTTCTCTGATGAAATCAATTGCAATCGAAATTATTCGACGCAAGTTGGTAGTGAGCTGGTGGACGAATGTGCGCTTTGAAAAAAGCTTTACACAAGATCTTTGTTTACTATTGAAAGCTGCTGGCTGTATTGCTGTGAGCGGAGGGTTGGAAGTAGCTTCAGATCGGTTATTGAAACTCATTGATAAAGGAATTACGGTATCTCAAGTGGCAAAAGTTTGTAAGCATTTTACAGATTCAGGTATTATGGTGCATGCGTATTTGATGTATGGATTTCCCACACAATCAGAACAGGAAACCATTGATTCATTAGAGATGGTGCGCCAGCTTTTTGAAACAGGCGTTTTACAATCTGCCTTCTGGCATTTATTTACCATGACGGCACATAGTCCGGTTGGTTTACATCCTGAACAATTTCAAGTAAGGAAACAAACAAATGATATTGGAACATTTGCCAACAATGATATACAACATGATGATCCAACAGGAGCAGATCACGAAAGCTTTGGGTTTGGATTGAAGAAAGCTTTATTGAATTATATGCATGGAACTTGTTTTGAATTTCCATTAAAAGATTGGTTCGATTTCAAAATCCCTAAAACAACTATTGCGCCTGATTTTATAAAACAGGCAATCGATGAAGTAGATATTGTATCCAATACAAATAGTAAATTTATTTGGCTGGGCAAACAGCCAAAATCAGAGATTATTCAAAAATCAAAAAAAGGAAGTAGCTGGGAAGTAATGTCTTTAAATTTCCAGACGCTCAAGTCAAATTTTAATATTAGTGTTGATCCTGATAAAGGCGCTTGGTTATTGAAGATCTTACCGCAATTACACATTCAGAATCCACAGCAGTTATCCCTGCAAGCCATTAAAGCTGACTATGAAAGTGCAGGTTTGGAAGATTTTGAATTATTCTGGGATAATAAACCTGTGAATACTTTGTATAAAGCAGGATTATTACGCGTATAAATTATTTGAAATAAAATATTAAGTTTGGTACTATGACGAAAATTGAATTATTGAATGAGTTGCATCATAGTACTTATGCAATGATTCAACCTTCACCTATTCATGGTATTGGTGTATTTGCTATAACAGATATTCCTAAAGGCACTAAGGATATTTTTTCGAAAGAATCTGGTGAATGGATTAAAGTTAATAGAACTGAGGTAGATGCACTACCTGCACACAGTAAAAATTTAGTAGAGACCCATTGTTTGTTTGATGATGATGTTTACTACCTGCCTGATTATGGGTTTAAGAAATTAGATATTGTGATATTTTTAAATCATGCAGACAATCCAAATATTATCTCTGTGAATGATGGTGTATATTTTGAAGCAATCAGAGAAATAAAATGTGGAGAGGAATTGTTGATTGATTATGGAACCATCGTTGATTCAAATGAATAATCTCAAATCAATAAAATGAAGCCAACATTTTTTAAAGTTTTGATTCTTATTTTTTTAGTGCAGGCATTTCAATTAAATGCACAAATACCTAAAGAATATAAAGGGAAACCCTTCAGGGATAAATATTATAAAAAAGGAGCACAACAAATTCCGGGCAGAGTGGAATTGGCATATTATGATCTGGGTGGAGAAGGTGTGGCTTATCATGATGTAACTCCTGAAAATGAAGGATCAAAATTGAATCATGAAGTGCATGACTATGGAAGCCATTGGCGCCCAGGTGTTCCTGAGTATATCGCTTTTTTCAGAGAAAATGAAGGAGTTGATATTTCCTACACAAAAGACTGGGCCGATTTTAACCATCCCAATAAAGTAGATCCGATGGTGAACCAATTATATATTGGTTGGGAATCGGATGGTGAATGGACCAACTATACCGTGCAGGTAAATAAAGCCGGAAAATATCGGATCATCACCGTGTATGGCAACCAGGACAATCATTCGGAACTCTGGCTGAATGGTTCAAAAGCCTGTAGTTTGTTGCTGCCTGAAAATACAGGTAATTGGCATTATTGGACGCAGGCAACAATAGGGGAAATTGTTTTTCCAAAAGCTGGTAAAAACTTACTCACCCTTAAATACAACAAGGGATCCAATCTTGCTTATTTGGATTTCTTACTGGTAGAATCTGCAAAAGAATAATGATTATTCTGGAGCTACTTGTTTGGTGGTGCTTCTATATAAATAGGTATCGTAAATATGTCTGCGTGCAAAACGACCCGGTGTTTCTGAATTTACCAGCTTTACATAAATAGCTTTAGGCACACCAAAATATTCGTAAATCACGCCATCAGAAAATGTAATTCTTAGAATCTCGGATTTATATTCGAAGTCATCAATGGAAGCCTTAGCAGTGGTTTCTTCATATGCTGCTTTCATTTGCTCCCTGGTTTCTGGCGCAATGCTTACTAAAAAATGATAGGCTTCAATGATCTTTTTGCTTTTGTCTTCTGCTTCCAATTTCATTTCATGGTTATCATGAAATTTATCGGGATGCCAGTCTTTCATCAACTTGCGGTACAAGGATTTTAATTCCTGTAATTCGGTATTTTCTTCTGAACCTATCAATTTTCTATAACGCAAAATTCTATTCATAAACTTAAACTTGATATCGATTATAGGAACCATTCTGTAACAGTTTGATTCCGTTTGAGCGGCGAAACTATTGCTTTAATTCTATTTTCAGCATTCTTGTTTACTTTGCAGGATGAATTCATTGCATCATACGGGCATTTATATTGGGCAGGAATCGGATAGCAATCACCTCATAGAAGCTTTGTTATCAGGGGACTTATGTATTAATAATATTGATTTTAAACTACTTAACCCAGCGGTATATTCAGACCACTCTTTGAAGCTATTTTTAGAGGAAGAATTCCTTCATGGAGGTACAGCCTTTGAATCTGAATACGATCGGCCCTTGCATCATATGTCGAGTGGGGAGCAAAAAAAAGCCTTACTGAATCATTTGTCATTTAAGAACGCTGATTGTTTTATCCTCGATGAATTATATGATCATATTGATGTGGCGGGTCAGGCTGCAATCAAAGAAACAATCTGCTTAATAGCGGAGTCAAAAACAGTGATACAATTACTGCATCGGAAAAACGATGCACTTCCATTTATTGAAAATTGGATCGTGTATCATCAGCACCAATTAATATCATTTACAGACAGAGAAGCTTGGATTGATTGGATCGGTCTTCAAAATATAAAAGATGCTAAAAAAGCTTTGCCACCGCCAATAAATGCATTTCCAACCATCGAAGGCCCCTTAGTTTTGATGGATGCTGTTTCTGTTTTTTACGATGGAAGGCCCATTGTGAAAGATATTCATTGGACGATTAACAAGGGAGAATTCTGGCAATTAGTGGGGCCTAATGGAACGGGAAAATCTACATTACTTTCTTTAATAAGTGGAGATAACCCAAAAGGTTATGGTCAGGAATTATTTTTATTTGGCCGCAAAAAAGGCTCGGGTGAAACAGTTTGGGATATCAAAAAGAACATTGGTTATTTTAATTCATCCATAACGCTACATTTTAGTAGACTAGATAGTATTGAGAAAATGATTGTTTCAGGTTTTAATGATTCAATCGGATTATATGTGGTGCCTTCTGATCAGCAATTGAGACTGGCAAGAGAATGGTTGCATTTTATTGGTTTATATGATTTTAAAAATAAACCGATTCAATTTTTGACACTGGCACAACAACGAATGGTATTAATTGCACGGGCCATGGTTAAGCATCCGCCACTTCTTATTTTAGATGAACCCACCGCAAGTTTGGATGATGCTGGTGTTGCTTTGATTATTGAAATGATTCAACAAATTGCTAAAGAAAGTAATTCTGCTATTCTCTATGTTTCGCATAGTAAAGAAGTTGGACTTAACCCGGAACTTATTTTAGAATTGCATCCCAGCACAGCAGGTTCTATTGCATCCATTCACAAAAACTAAGTATTTGTATTTTTAATTAAGGTGTTTTCTACTCAATTTATTTCTTGAAACACCCGATGAAAAAACAGTGTCTTAACTGTTTTAATCCTTTCCTGTAGCTATTATGTTTGTTGTTGATGACTCTTCATTTTTCAACCAAAACAAGAAACATGGCTAAGTTAAAAAAAACAAAACCAACTTATTCCTATGGTTGGCTACCAGATTTGCCAGATCACCGCGATCTATTGTATGCAGCTCCAATGTTCATTATGCGGAAGCTTCCTTCCAAAATGGATTTAAGAACAAATTGTCCCTCCGTGTACGACCAGGGTGCATTGGGAAGTTGTACTGCAAATGCCCTAGGTGCTGCTTTTCAGTTTGACCAGAAAAAGCAAGCGATCCCAAACTTTATTCCTTCACGACTTTTTATTTATTATAATGAGAGAGTTCTAATTCATACAGAGCTTTCTGATAGCGGAGCATTTATTAGAGACGGAATAAAAACGATGAACGCGTTCGGTGTTTGTAATGAAAAGGATTGGCCATATATAATACCGCAATTTACCACAAAGCCTCCAGCAGCATTATATAAAAAAGCGATTACGAATCAAGTTTTGAGTTATATGCGCTTGAACAATGCGAACCTGACACAATTGCAATCTTGTTTGTCAGAAGGATTTCCATTTGTTTTTGGCTTTACTGTTTTTGAAAGCTTTCAAACAATTAGTAAAAACGGAATAATGCCGATGCCAAAACCTAATGAACAGAGATTGGGTGGCCATGCGGTAATGGCGGTAGGGTATGATGATGCAAAAAAAATGTTTATAGTCCGTAATTCCTGGACTAAGAATTGGGGCGACGAGGGATACTTTTATATGCCCTATTCCTATATTACAGATACCAATAGAGCAGACGATTTCTGGACTATAAGACTGGTCGAAAAAGGTCTTTCTATAAAGCGCTAATAAACAGTTTGAAATAATAAGAGCAGTCCTAAGGTATTAGGACTGCTCTTTAGTTTAATAAACGGCAACGGGGGGTATAATCTATTAAAATAATTTCACAAGTGTAATTTATCTATTTAATCATTTCTATATATGTACAAATTCGGCATTTGATAGCAATTTTTAGTCAATAGGTATAAGTTGTGAAGTTTTAATTGAAATATTTGATGAATTTAGATACTGCTAAAATATTCATTGCCCGCCTATGAGTTATAAAATCTTGATTATTGAAGATGAAAAAAGGATTCGAGAGTCTATTATTGAATTTTTAGAATTGAATCAATACGTAGTAATTGGTGCCGAAAATGGAGAGTCAGGAATAAGATTGGCTCATGCAGAAAAACCAGACCTTATTTTTTGTGATATGATGATGCCCGTTATAGATGGCATGGGGGTATTGAAAGCCCTCAATTCTTCAAAATTGGCTGGTACCCCTTTTATTTTTCTTACAGCACTTGCACAAACGGAAGAATTAAATACAGCAATGAGTGTTGGTGCTGATGGATATATATTCAAGCCCTTTAAATCAAAAGAACTCTTGGATGCTATTCAGAAATGGCTTAAATAAAATTACAATTCTATTCCTCGGCTATTTTGTGAGGTAAGATTATTTTAAAAGTCGTTCCAATATTTTGTTTGCTTTCAAATGTTATTTCACCACCGTGTAATTCAACAAAGTAATGAACCAGAACTAATCCTATACCATTGCCCTTGATATTTTGAACATTGGAAGCCCTGAAAAAAGATTTAAACATTTGTGATTGTTCCTGAACCGGGATTCCCATTCCATGATCTGTAATGTTAATTTCAACTTTATCATTCAGGTAATGAATACTGATTTTTGGCCCTTTTTTATTTTTCGAATATTTAAACGCATTTGAAATTAAATTTTCAAATATTAGGGTCATAAATATATTATCATACTCAATTAATGTAGCAGTACCTATTTCCAAAAATTCTATTTTTCTATTGTCTTCTTGAAGTTCACTCTGCTTTTTGATAACCTCTTTTAAAGTTTGTCGAATGTCAAGTTTGGATTTATTAATCTCGAAATTGTCGGACTCGATTTTGCCTAACATTAAAATATCATTGATAAGTAATGTAAGCCTGTCAATTTCCTCATCAATTGATTGAATATGTTTTTTTGCTTTAGGAAGGTTTAGCTGATCTTCTTTTTCCAAATATAGGAGAGCGAGTTCTGCACTTGATTTGATGGCAGTCATTGGCGTCCTGAACTCATGTGAAGCCATACTTACAAACTTCGATTTCAACTGATTTAACTGGCGTTCTTTTTCAAGAGATGTTAAAAGTTGTTGCTCAAGGATCTTTCTTTCATCAATGATTCTGGAAGAAGCATTGATGAGTTTCCTGCCATAAAATTCATCATAAAATATTTTTGCATTGGTTTCAATCCAATGGTATCCTTCATTTTTATTTTTAAATCGATAGGTAGTATAACTATCCAGATCCTTCGAATTATACTGTGAATTTGAAAAATCTATAATTGAATCAATATCTTCCGGATGTATAAATTCTTTAACATTTTTTCCAGTCATTTCTTCTGCCGAAATGCCTAAAAGGTTTATAAAGGAAGGAGATACATACAAGAATGTGCCGTCTGTTTCTAAAAGGCAAACCAGGTCATTTACATTCTTTGATAAGAGCTCGTAACGATAAGTATTTTCTTTTTCAACAGTAATATCCTTTAAAGTTCCGGTGGTTCCTTTAATATTGTTTTCAATATCTAATAGGAGGGTAGCGAAAACACGAATCCATTTTATTTTTCCGGATTTGGTGATATATCTTATTTCATGAGTGCAGTATGATTTTTCTCTATTGATTAAAGGAGTAAATAATATCTGGTTTCTTTCTACATCATCAGGATGGAGATAGTGGAAGAATAAGGTACCTACTGATTCTTCAATAGAGAATTCCATGATAGTTTTCCATGCGTTATTCAAGTAGCTCCAATTTCCTTCTTGGTCTGTTTGAAATACAATATCAGTAACATGGTCTACCACATATTTATATTTTTCTTCACTCTCTATTAATTTCCGCTGCGATTCGTTTTGAACAGTAATGTCCTTATTAATTGCTGTTAAACCACAGATCTCATTTGTGTTATTAAAGCAAGGAGAAATTTTTAAATGTATAACCTGATTGCCTAGATATAATACCGTATCTATCAGGTCGCCATTCAATACTTTAGTATACCAGTTTCTGAGATTCACACTAATGGGAGAGTCGCCAATTACAAATGCTGTTTGTTTCCCAATTTCTGGTTCTTTTCCCAGGTAACTGATGTATAATTTGGAAAATGCTTCATTGAAAGAAATGAATTTAAATTCTTTGTCGAGCGTATAATTTAGTTCCTGTGTAGCATTTACTTTGTTTTCTAATGCATTGTTTAGATAAGCTGCCGAGTTCAAAAGGTTTTTCTGAGTTGTTATGTCAAAGTGAAAAACCGAAATGCCCTCAACATTGTTTTTGATGATAATCGGAGTTAGCGCAATATCATATTCTTTATCGTTTCTAGAAAATCTATGCGTATAAAAACCGGTTTGCATACATTTTGAATACGCTATTGTGTATTCCTGTTTTAAGTAATCTGGTATATTCGGATGAAAAATGGAATCACCTAATTGAAAAATTATTTCATACTTTTCCCAGGCCCATTTGTCGAACAATTTATTTTTTGAAATAATTCTGAATTCTTTGTCAATGGCATAAAATATCAATCCAATATTATCTAATAAAATTTCTGCGTAATGAGTATTTAGATCTAAGACTCTTTTACTTATTTTTTCTTCTTTGAGTGGGTATAAATTCCCAATAATAGAAACAATTAAATCATTTTCTTTAATTACAGTGCCAGAGTTGATTACAGAAATATAGGCTCCATCAGATTTTTTTGCTCTAACAGTAACCTTAAACTCTGATATTTCATTAATTCTGGTAAAGAAGTCATTTACAATCGCTACATCTTCCTGATGAATTAATGACTCCCAAAACCCTTGCTGATAAAAATTTTCTACTGGATAACCCATCAATTTTTCAACGGATGGAGTAATATATATCATTGGTTTACCATACTCTCCTATATACATTACGGAATGCTTGGTGGAGTTTAAAGCGTTTAAAATTTGATTTTCGTTAATTTGTTTCATTGGGGGGTATATAAAAAAACGAGAACTTAGTTTTTAAATCCTTCAAAAAAGTAAAAGAAGTTTATTTTATTGACGAATGATATAACAGATTAATCAAAATCGTAATTAAATAATCATTTTGTTTTCCTTTTTAGGCGTTTGATCCATTTTATCAACTCATACCAAATAACTGTACATGATCCAATTCCAATGGCTATTAAAATTTGAATCAATGTGAGTTGCGCAAATCCAAAGAAATGGGTTAGTACTGGCACAAAAATCAAAAATCCTGTTATGGCGATGGTAATCAGAATGATCAATAGAACTAAATTGTTCTTATATTTTAATGTAGTAAAGAATGAATAATAAAATGATCGGTTCACGAGCGTAAGTATAATATTAGCAGCAATTAAAACTGTAAATACGATTGTTCTTGTTGTTGCTTCATCTAAAAATTGATGCACCGCATATTGATAAGCAGTTAAAGTACCAACCGTAATCATAAGCCCTTGTATAATGCTGGTAGTTAGTTCTTTCCAATTAAAAAAAGTATTGCTGAGCGCACGGGGTTTTTGACTCATCGTATTTTTCTCCATCGGCTCATTTTCATATATGATAGAACAAGTGGGTCCCATTATGAGTTCTAAGAATATAATGTGTACTGGACTGAAAATATTAGGATAGATCCAGCCAAGTGCCAGCGGCATAAATACCGTAAGTACAATTGGAATATGGATTGAGATAATATATTGAATCGCTTTTTTTAAATTAGTATAGATTCTTCTTCCCATAGCAATGGCATCTACCATCTTTGATAAATCATCTTCCACAAGAATTAATGATGCAGCTTGTTTTGCAATTTCAGTTCCTTTTTTGCCCATTGCAATTCCAATATGAGCAGCTTTCAGTGCCGGTCCGTCATTCACACCATCACCAGTCATAGCCACAATTTCATTATTTCTTTTTAATGCATTTATGATCCTGAGTTTTGCTTCAGGAAACATTCTTGTAAATATTTGAGTTTCACTCACCCTTTTATCCAAATCTTCATCACTCAATAACATCAATTCATCTCCTGTGATAGTTTTGTCATATCCTCTAAAGCCTACTTGTTCAGCTATTGATGCAGTGGTAGCGGCATTATCCCCTGTTACTATTTTAACAGAGATGCCAGCTTTGTAAAAGTGGTTGAGTACTTCTCTAATATTCTTTTTTGGTGGATCATAAAAAGCAAGAACACCTTTAAACTCAAACCTAAATTCCTGTTGTGTTTGCGGAAATTCATTATTACTATGTGTTGTTTCTGCTACACATAGTACCCGATATCCTTCTGAAGTGAATAAAGTAATTGCTTTTTGTATTTCTTCAATTTGTGCAGAATCTAAATTTGAAACATTCATAATTGCTTCAGGCGCACCTTTAGCTGCAATGATTCTTTGTCCCGTTTCATTTTCAAAAAGGTGGGTCATCATTGGTGGCTTTCCACTAAGTGGATACTCGTGAATCATTTTGAAATGAGGCCTATCATCTGTTTCAGCCTGAGCAAGATAGCAATCATGTAAAGCGATTTCCATGGGATCAAATGGGATGGGTTCACTAGCCCACATGGCAGTTCTGATCAGATCCTTTTCAAAAACACTTAATTGCTGATGAGTATCACTGATTTTACCATCGTACAATGCAAATACCTTAGCAAGGCTCATTTTATTTTCAGTGAGGGTGCCAGTTTTGTCAGTACAAATCACAGTGGCACTTCCAAGAGTTTCCACTGTTTTAGTTTGCTTTACGATAATTCCCATTTGCATTAAACGCCAGGCTCCTAATGCCATAAATGTGGCAAGTGCTACAGGAATTTCTTCTGGTAAAATACTCATGGCAAGTGTTAGTGCTTTGAGTAAACTATCGAGCAAATCTTTTGATTGCAAATAATTAATAAGCCATACAATCAGAAAAACAATGGCACCAATGATGACCATCTTCTTTACAAAATTAAAAATTTGCTTTTCGAGAGGTGTCTTTTCTTCCTCAATACTTTCTAAACTTTTTCCAATCTTTCCTAATTTGGTATCATTTCCTGTAGCTGTTACAGTTGCGATAGCTAAACCCCCTGCAACACTGGTACCCCGAAATATAAATGGTTCATCTTTTGTTGCGTCTTTAAATACTGAAAAAGATTCTCCGGTAAGAACGGATTCATTTACAGAGAAATCATTTGATCTCACAATGGTGCCATCTGCTGCGATAGAATTACCTTCTTCCACCATTAAATAATCGCCAACTACTAATTCATCGCTTTTTATTTCAATCAGTTCACCATTGCGAATCACTTTTGAACTTGGTTCTGAAAAATCTTTTAATTTTTCTAGTGCGTTTCTACTTCTCTTATCTTGATATAAGGATATTGCCGCTACTAAAACGATGGCACAGGATAAAAAAATACCATCACCAGTTTTGCCACTGATGAAATAAATAATGGATGCAGCTAATAAAAGAACCACCATCGGCTCTTTTGCCAGACTTTTTATAGCATCTATAAAACCATTTTCCTTTTTGTATTCGAGTGTATTATGGCCAAATTTTGCCCTTGCTTCGATTACTTGTTGATCAGTTAAACCTTCAATATTATAATTGTTATTTGCCATTTTAAGGAATTGAGTAAACTGCATATTACTGCAATTGGCACAATACTTCCAATGATAATCGTCAGCTTTATTTTATAGACCTAATACGGTCTTTAGTTTTGCATATCCAGACTTGCTTACGGGCAGTTTTTGACCGCTACTAAGGATCGCTAAATGACCATCTTTTTCGTAGGGCTCCAGTTTATGTATGAGTTGAATTTTTACCAGGTAGGAGCGATGGATACGAACAAAATCTGCCTCACTTAGATGTGTTTCGAAATACTGCATGGTTTTGTTTTTTAAATAAACTCCTTCTGCCGTGTGTATTTTTACATAATCGTCTGCCGATTCTAAAAATTGTACTTGTTGAACCGGGATGATTTTAATCTTACCATTTTCTTTTAAAACAATTCGATTCTGTATACCATGATTCACTGTTTCCAGTAATTGCTCGGTAAGTTGAACGGAAGTATTTTTTTGTTGCATCCATTTTTGAACTGCTTTTTTAAAACGTTCCCTACTAAATGGCTTCAGAAGATAGTCAATAGCATGTGCTTCAAAGGCTTTGATAGCATAGTTTTCAAATGCCGTTGCAAATATAATGGCCGGAGGATTTTCGATTAATTCCAGTAACTCAAATCCATTAATCTTTGGCATTTGTATATCCAAAAAAATTAAATCTGGCTGATGTTGATTAATTGCCTTTAATCCTTCAAATCCATCTCCACATTCCTGTATTAATTCCAGTTCTGGGAACTCGCTTAAGTATTCTTTTACTAAACTTCTTGCTAGCGGTTCGTCATCTATAATGATTACTTTCATCATATTATTGCCGGGATTTCTAAAGTGCTTATAAAACTGTTTTCAGATTGTGTTGTTTTTAGTAGGTCATTCCTTCCATATAAAAGAAATAATCGTCTTTGTATAGATGATAGTCCAAATCCTGTGCCCACACTCACTAACGAAGTATTGGCGTCATAAGGGTTAGTTACCTGAATGCTTAATCCTTGTGGGTTTGTATCTGCAACAATGCTGATAGTAACAATTTCTGTTGTATCATAAAGTCCAAATTTTATAGCATTTTCTACAATAGGTTGTAAGATCAATGCCGGCAATTGCATTTTCGCTGCTGTTTCACTAATGGTAATAATAGTTTCAAGTCGATGACCAAATCTTACTTTTTCTATTTCTAAATACAATTGTAAATAATCAACTTCTTCCTGCAATGAAATGGATTCTTGTTCATCCTTTTTAAGTGTGCCCCTTAAGAAATCAGATAGTTGTTCAATCATGTGCCTGGCTTTTTCGGGTTGTGTTCCTGCTAAAGCACTAATACTGTTTAGGCTATTGAATAAAAAGTGGGGTTGTAATTGTTGACGTAATTTAAACAACTCGGCGTCTTTTGCCAGTTGCTGCGTTTCCTGTTCCCTTTCTTTGATTTCAATGGCATCTTTTTGGGTGTACCATAATAAACTTATCATTGTGATACAACCAATTAAAAGAAAACTAATGGCATAGCGAATATTTGAAGTCTGACTTAAAAATTGTTGATAGGCAAGATTTTCTTTAAACCAGATCCACAAAATACTTCGAACGATTAATAGCCATAATCCACTAATGGCCAGACTAATAATAAAAGTGTACCAATACCTTTCCTTTCCAGGAAGATAGTAACGCATATTATTAATGATCAAAAAACTGAATAACGATAAAAATAGGGAACTCACCAGCGCATCAACCCATGCAATGGAAGCATTGATCCCTAGATCTTGTAAAAGTTTTAATTGGATCAAAGAGAAAAAACTCCAACCCAGTATATATGAAATACTGAGAAGGAGTTTGTTCTTATTTTGAATACTATTTTCTTTCAAAGTGGTTACTTGAAGCTTGAATTTAGTAACTTCTTATTTCAATTCCACCAAATACCGCAGAACCTTTTAATACCAGTTTTTTATTAATATCATTATATGCCCCAGCAGGTGATCTTCTTTTGTCATCAACGCCATGAAATACTCCATCAATTTCATTCATTACCTGCCAATGCGGAGGAACAATTAATTTAATGCCACCAAATACGGCTTCTAGTCTTAGTATGGCAGTTCCACTGAAATCGGCTTGTGTAAGATCAATTTCTGCACCACCGAACACGCAAGATATTTTCCCGCCTTGAAAATTTTTAGACAGAATAGTTCTTTGAACACCACTGAAAATTGAATTGATATCTAAGTAATCATTGCTATCAATCCCTGAAGTACTTCCATATGCCTGCCAATTACCAGATTTTGCCCAATCTTTATTCGAAAATTTATCTCCTATACCTTCATTATAGGAATGTTTTCTAGGTCTGATGATTAATAAAATACCAACAGCAATAATAAAAATCGGTATAAAAAATCTTCTTGTAGGAATGTCTGGGAAATAGTTTTCTACCATAAAAAATAGGCCTAGCCCAGTAAGAATGATCCAGCCATTATTTCTAAAGTTATGTTTAACTCCAGTGTAGAAACCGGCTAAAATTAATATTGTTGGCCAGCTAAAAAGCCAGTCGGGAAATGGGAAATCCATATTACGCATTACATATGCAGCTCCTACTAAAATTAATATGAACCCTGCAACAACTCTTCCGTTGTTGTTCGATTTGGTTGTGTTTTGATTGTTGTCCATTGTTTTGGTTTTGTTCCACAAATCTATCACGATGTTTTACCCCGGAAAAGTGGTATTAGGTTATTGAAGGGGATAGCTCGGTAAGTAGCAAAAAAACTTCGGTAAATGAATCTAAGCAGGTACTGCCGACTTGTTTTTTGATTGCCATCCAATAAGCAATACACCAATGATTACAAGAAGGGTTCCTATTACTTGTGGAATAATAATATTTTCTCCAAGGAAAAAGTGTGCCTGAATAATGGTAGACACGGGACCAATACTTGTAATGATGGAAACATTATTGCTACCAATCATTTTCATTCCGTTACTCATCATAAATGAAGGGAGTACGGTGGCAATGATGGCAAGTGCAATGCTATACCCAATAAGTGTGGGACTGAATGGGATTTGTTGTACATTTTTCGTGATCAAAAAATGAGTGAAGATACCTACAGTTGCTGCTAGCATTGCATAAGCTGTATATCTGGTAACGCCTACTTTCGGAATCATTCTTCCAGTTCCCACTAAATAAAAACTGTAGGTAATGGCACAAAGAAAAATCATAAAGGATCCGAAATAAAAATTCGGATTACTGGTATCGATTTTCATTTCACCCAAATAAGCAATGCCAATACCCAGATAAGTTAATACCAGAGCAATGATTTGTGTTTTATTCAGTTTGGTTTTGTAAAGGAAAGTGTTGATCAGTACAGAAAAAGTAGGGTAGAGGAATAGGATCAATCTTTCCAAACCTGCAGATACATATTGTAAGCCTATAAAATCAAATAAACTACTCAAATAATATCCGAATATGCCGAGTAGAATTAAAAAGAACCACTGCCGAATGGTAAGTGCAATAGAGGATTCTTTTTTAGAACCTAACCATGCTGCTACCAAATAAAATGGTAATGAAAATAGCATTCTTAAAGTGAGCAAGGTAACTGCATCGATACCGGTTGACTTAAAAGCCAGTTTTACAAAGATGGCTTTCGTAGAAAAAAATACAGCACCCAAAATTGTTATCAGAAATCCTGCTAAACTAATCTGGTATGCTGTATCTTTTTTGCTTTGTTGCATATTCTTTGCTAGAACAGTTTAAACACTTACATTAAATTCGCGAAGTGCATCGTTCAGGCTGGTCTTTAAATCGGTACTTGGTTTGCGCGTTCCAATAATCAACGCACAGTTTACATGAAATTCTCCAGCTGGGAATTGTTTGGGATAAGTGCCCGGAATCACTACACTTCTTGCAGGTACACGTCCTTTGTATTCGATAGGTGTTGGTCCGCTAACATCAATAATTTTGGTTGACTTGGTCAAAACTACATTCGCTCCTAAAACTGCTTCTTTTTCTACAATCACACCCTCTACCACAATGGCACGGCTACCTAAAAAACAACCATCTTCAATAATAACCGGACTGGCTTGTAAAGGCTCTAAAACGCCTCCGATACCTACACCGCCACTCAGGTGAACGCCTTTGCCGATCTGAGCGCAACTGCCTACAGTGGCCCAGGTATCAACCATCGTGCCTTCATCAACATAAGCACCAATATTTACATAACTAGGCATTAAAACCACGTTTCTGGCTAAAAAAGCACCATACCTTGCTACTGCATGAGGAACCGCTCTGACACCAAGATCTTTATAATTGCTTTTCAACAACATTTTATCGTAAAACTCAAAAGGAGGCAATTCCCAGGTCTGCATTTGCTGAATTCCAAAATACAAAAGAATGGCTTGTTTTACCCATTCGTTCACTACCCAGCCATTTTCGGTGGGTGAAGCAGTTCTTAAACGTCCTTTATCAACTTCTTCAATAACGGCTCTAATGGCATCGGTATACTTACTTTCTTTCAATAGTTCCCTATTATCCCATGCTTCAAGGATCAATGCTTGTAATGACATGCTCAATTTTTTTGCAAACATAAGTTTCAAAGTTTAGATATGAGCAACTCATTCAGTATTAACTGTTGCGAACAATAGGGCTGGAACTTTGTTGGCTATACGTAATGATTTTATTTTAGTATTAAAAAAAGATTAAAAATAATTGACCAATTATTTGTAGTTCTTGATAATATAGCTCAACTTAATAGAACAATTAAAAATATGGCTAGGGTAGTATTAGATGTGCCGATAAACAAAATGAGGTCTTTTCTTCAGGCAACCATGACATTAGGAATTGAACAGAAATCAATTCATTCGAGAGAATTAAATTTCAGCCGTAAACAAAACAAAGCAACATTGTTTACCCTGCATAAAATTGCCGCCAGTTTTATTTTGTTCGATTGGGAATTTTTCTGCAACGAATTAGAATATGAATAAATCTTGCTTTTTACTATTGTGAAGCAAACTGTTTATTAATTAATTTTGTAGGATGCAAAAACTCCTGGTAATTCAAACTGCTTTTATTGGGGATGTTGTATTGGTAACAGGTCTCCTTGAGGATTTACATATCCAATTTCCGGAAGCAGTAATTGATATCCTGGTAAGAAAAGGGAATGAGAGTCTATTTCATGGACATCCTTTTTTAAACGAGGTTTTAATTTGGAATAAAAAGAAACATAAATACAGTCATTTATTTCATGTTATTCAGCAAATCAGAAAGATAAAATATGATCGCGTTATAAATGTACAACGCTATGCTGCAACGGGTTTGATTACAATATTGTCTGGTGCCAAGGAGTCAATTGGCTTTGATAAAAATCCCTTCAGCAAATTATTTTCCCATCGGATTACCCATGTTTTTAGTAAAGCAGATGTTGTCTTACATGAAATAGAAAGAAATTTTCAGTTGATTGAAGATTCAAAGCATATAGTTGCATCGAAACCTAAATTATATCCTTCACTGATTGACAAAGCTGCTATATCAAAATATACTTTAGAACCTTATATCTGCATTGCTCCTGCTTCTGTTTGGTTTACAAAACAATTTCCAGCGATTAAGTGGATTGAGTTTTTGCAAGTACTCCCAAAAAATTATCCAATATATTTATTGGGGGCACCATCAGATATATCATTATGTAAAGAGATAATGGAGGCAGTGCCTGATAAAATGGTTACCATCCTGGCTGGTAAATTAAACTTTTTAGAGTCGGCGGCATTGATGGAAAAAGCAGTCATGAATTATGTGAACGATTCAGCTCCCATGCATTTTGCATCTGCTATGAATGCCCCGGTTACGGCTATTTATTGCTCTACCATCCCCGCATTTGGATATGGGCCACTTTCTGAAAATAGTACAATTGTTGAATTGCAAGAGCCACTAAGTTGCCGCCCCTGTGGAATCCATGGCAAAAAAAGCTGTCCGGAAACCCATTTCAATTGTGCTATGAAAATCAGGAATGAGCAGTTACTTGCCTCATTGCCCAATGATTAGATTGGAAAGCTTATTACATTTGCAGCGATGCAGATACCTTGTTCCACAATAGAAAGAGCCATTTTCGATAAAATCGCGTTAGCTGCAGAAGAATTGCAGTTACCCACTTATTTGATCGGGGGATTTGTGCGTGATAAAATCATTGGCCGAAATACCAAGGACGCTGACATTGTTTGTCTGGGTGATGGTATTGCTCTAGCGCATCGTGTAGCTGAATTATTTCATCCCCGACCTATAGTGGCATATTTTAAAAACTTTGGAACTGCGCAAATCAAATTACCGGAATTTGAAATTGAATTTGTAGGTGCCCGAAAGGAGAGTTACCAATCCGATAGCAGAAAACCAAAAGTTGAAACAGGAAGCCTGGAAGACGATCAAAATCGCCGCGATTTTACCATTAATGCTCTTGCCATTAGTTTAAATAAATCCGATTTCGGGATGCTCATCGATCCATTCAATGGATTAGATGCGATTGAACAAAAGCTACTTAAAACGCCATTATTACCCGAGCAAACATTTAGTGATGATCCTCTTAGAATGATGAGAGCTATTCGATTTGCTTGTCAGCTTAATTTTACCATTGTACCTGAAACACTTGATGCCATTATAGCGCAGGCCGACCGAATTAAAATAGTGTCGCAAGAACGCATCACTGATGAGTTGAATAAAATCATGCTTTGCAATAAACCTTCCATAGGATGGGATCTGTTGTATAAAACGAATTTATTGTCGATTATCTTCCCACAAATGGTAGAATTACAAGGGGCAGAATATATTGATGGAAAAGGGCATAAAGACAATTTTTATCATACGCTTCAAGTCATTGATAATATCTGTGAGCATACGAATGATTTGTGGCTACGTTGGGCTGCTTTATTGCACGATATTGGAAAACCTGCTACTAAACAATTTGAAGAAGGGCATGGTTGGACCTTTCATGGCCACGAAACTGTTGGCGCAAGAATGGTACCTAAAATATTTACACGTTTGAAATTGCCCTTGAACGAAAAAATGAAATTGGTACAAAAATTAGTGGCCCTGCACTTGCGTCCGATTAGCTTGACCAATGAAAATATTACGGATAGTGCTGTTCGTAGGTTGTTATTTGAAGCTGGAGAAGATATTGATGCATTGATGTTATTATGCGCTGCAGATATAACAAGTAAGAATAAGTATAAAGTAAAACGGTACCTGCAAAACTTCGAAATGGTGAAACAGCGGATGAAAGAAGTGGAGGAAAGTGATCAAATGCGTAATTGGCAGCCCCCCATTACTGGAAGTTTAATCATGGATCATTTTGGTTTACCCCCCGGAAAAAACGTGGGATTGATAAAAGATGCCATCAGAGAAGCCATATTAGATGGGTTGATTCCGAACGATTATGATGCGGCATTCAGCTTTATGTTACAAAAAGCTGCAGAGTTGAACATAGAAGTACCGAATAAACCCTAAATTCTTTCGTTTCTAAAAACTTACTTGCTTAATTTGCACTTTCCTGAAAAGGATCTTTAAGAAATAATTACACTAATTAATATTCTATCATTAATGGCTGTTTTAAAATTTAGAATTTATTTGGAGGAAGACGATGCTGTTTATAGAGATGTGGTAATCAAACACACTCAAAATTTTCAGGATCTGCATTTTGCCATTTTAAAGTGCTTTGAATTCGATAGTAAACATCAGGCTACTTTTTACAGAAGTAACGATAACTGGCTTCGCGGAAGAGAAATCAGCTTGGAGAAATACGATAAAAAATATCCTGTTGATCCCTTGTTGATGACTGAAACAACCATTGGAAGTGAAATCAGAGATACGAATCAGAAATTTGTTTATGTATATGATTTTACTAAGAATTGGACATTCTTAGTTGAACTCATTAATGTAAGTAAAGAGGAAAATAGTAAGCTGCTATATCCTGTAACTACCAGATCTGAAGGAATTGGCCCTCAACAATACGGTACTAAGAGTTTGTTGGGTGATAAGTTTGCTGACATTGAAGAAAAGTACGATTTAAACGAGGCTATAGACGGCTTTGGCGAAGAAGGAGATGAATCAGATACTTCCGATACGGATACAGATCCTGATGAACAGGCAGAATCAGAAGAAGGTCAAGACGAAGAAGCATACTAATATTTGTTAAGTTTATCATAGGAAGACCAATCCCCAAAAGGGTTGGTCTTCTTTGTAAATAACGCATTATGAGCCATGAGGTAAATACAATCTTTATTATATGCGGACCAACTGCAGTTGGTAAAACTTCATTTGCCATCGCCTTAGCTGCATTCCTGAAGACCGAAATTATTTCTGCTGATTCAAGGCAATGTTTTTCTGAATTAGGAATAGCTGTTGCAAAACCATCTAAAGAAGATTTAAAAAAAGTAACGCATCATTTTATTGATTCCCATTCTATCGCAGAAGAAATAAATGCAGGAATATTTGAACAATATGCATTACAAAAAGTAAATGCAATTTTCGAGAAGCATCAAACTGCTGTAATGGTTGGTGGAACTGGATTATACATAAAGGCTTTTTGTGAAGGAATGGATGCGATGCCTGTAATTGATCCAGTTATTCGGGATAATATAAAACAAGAATATACAGAAAAGGGGATGGCTTGGTTGCAAAAACAAATTGCTTCTGAAGATCCTCTATTCTGGGAGCAAGCTGAACAAGAAAACCCACAACGGTTGATGCGTGCCCTTGAAATGATTCGTTCTGCTAGTATTTCAATTACTCAATTCAGAAAATCTGAAAAGAAATCGCGCCCCTTTAAAATAGTAAAGATTGGATTAGAGTTGCCACGCGAAATATTAAATCAAAGAATCAATGATCGTGTTGATTTGATGGTGCAGGAAGGTTTATTAAAAGAAGCAGAACATCTATTTCCATTTCGAAATAATAATGCCCTTCAAACGGTAGGTTATCAAGAACTCTTCGATTATATGGAGGGAAAGACCACTCTTGAAAAAGCTATTGAGTTAATCAAACAACATACCCGTCAATACGCCAAGCGTCAAATGACCTGGTTCAAAAAAGACTCTGAAATAAATTGGTTTGATGCGAGAACAATCAGCGTTGAAAAAGTAAAAAGTAACAGTTAACCCTAGGCTTCGATGAAT
>JBAXHC010000032.1:0-29910 GCA_037139075.1 Bacteroidota bacterium | reverse complement strand
GCTGGCGTCCCTACACAGGTGGGGAACTTGTTGAGCCATACGGGAAATAGTCCGATTTTTTTCGGACGGCAAAGTTATGTAAAAAAGTGAAGGGTTGAACGAAAAAAAAGTGAAAAGATAAAAGTGAAGAGTGAAAAATGAAGGCGATATGAAATAACATTCTTATAATCAACTACTTATACATATACTAAACTAAAAAACAGCGACTTTCATCGCTGTTTCTTAAAACAAAAAATACCTTTATCCTTTCTTTTTTCCTGTTTTTGGGGTAAAAATGGCAAACATTCTCTTCCCTTCTAACTTTGGCATACTTTCCAAAGTTCCAGCCTCAGCCAGTCTTTCTGCAAATTTCAATAACAATAATTGTCCACGATCCTGAAACATAATTGCACGTCCCTTGAATTGAACATATGCTTTTACTTTATTGCCATCCTTCAAGAAATTCTCTGCGTGTTTAGCCTTGAAATTAAAATCATGTTCATCAGTTCCAGGCGTAAAACGAATTTCTTTCACTTCGCTTTGCTTGGAATTGGCTTTCATTTCCTTTTCCTTCTTCTTCTTCTCGTATAGGAATTTTTTATAGTCGATTACTTTACAAACCGGGGGATCTGCTGTTGGAGAAATCTCCACCAGGTCTAATTCCTGTTCTTGGGCAATTTTCAATGCGTCAGATGTAGCAACAACTCCAACCGTAACGTTGTCGCCTACTAAACGAACCTGTAAGGCTCTTATTCTTTCGTTGATACGATGTTCAGGCTCCGGCTGCCTGTTAAACCTTGGGTTAAATCTTCCTCCCCCTCTTGGTGGTAATGCCATTAAAACTTGTTTATTTAATAATTTATTTCATTGTAAAGATAGCAATAAAGCTGACTATTCAACTGATTTGCGATTTTCTATTTCATCCACCACCAAATCTATAAATGCATCTACTGATTGACTACCCGTATCTCCTTTCCCCTGTCTGCGTACCGATAACATATTTTCTGCTACTTCCTTCTCGCCAATTACAAGCATATATGGAACACGCAACAATTCGGTATCTCTAATTTTTTTTCCGATTTTTTCACTTCTATCATCGATCTCCACTCTAACGCCAGCCTTACGCAGCTTAGCTTTCACTTCTTTGGCATAGTCGATAAACTTATCGCTAATAGGCAAAATCTTAACCTGTAAAGGAGACAACCAAACTGGGAATTTACCAGCGTAGTGCTCTAATAAGAACCCAATAAAACGTTCATGGGTTCCCAGTGGTGCCCTATGAATAATCAATGGAGTTTCAGGTGAATTGTCTTTATTAGTAAACTCTAATTTAAAGCGACGCCCCTGTGCAAAGTCGACCTGATTGGTTGCTAAAGTAAATTCACGGCCAATTGTGCTCCATATTTGAACATCAATTTTTGGTCCGTAAAAAGCTCCTTCGTCAGCTACTTCTACAAATGGTGTGCCTGATTCAATTAATACTTGGCGTACCATTTCTTCTGTTTCTAACCACAATTCAGGCTCATCAATATATTTTTTACCCAACTTAGCCGGATCATGTAAACTTAGACGCATCACGTATTTATCAATTCCAAAAATTTTGAAATACTTTAAATACATTTCATTTACAGCACGAAACTCCTGTGCAAAATCTTCTTTCGAACAATAGATATGTGCATCATTCATGTGCAAACAACGCACACGCATTAATCCAAATAACTCACCGCTTTGCTCATATCTGTAACAAGTACCATACTCAGCTAAACGCAATGGTAAATCTTTATAGCTGCGTAATTCTGCTGAAAAGATTTTATGGTGATGCGGACAGTTCATTGCCTTCAAATAGTATTTAGTACCATCCAATTCCATGGGTGGATACATACTATCTTGATAATAAGGCAAGTGTCCACTTGTGATGTACAAACTCTCTTTAGCAATATGTGGCGTTACAACACGCTTATAATCTGCAGCCTCTTCAGTTTCTTTAGCAAGCTTTTCTAATTCTTCAATAATGATGGTACCATTGGGCATCCATAATACAAGACCCTGACCGATATCATCATCCATGGTATAAATGCTAAGCTCTTTACCCAATTTGCGATGATCTCTTTTCTTAGCTTCTTCCAACATCAATAAATAAGCATCTAATTCTTGCTTATTCGGAAAGGTTATGCCATAAACACGCGTCAACATTTTATTCTTCTCATCGCCCTTCCAATAAGCTCCAGAAATGCTGGTTAATTTGATGGCTTTGATGGAACCGGTAGCAGGAATATGTGGTCCGCGACATAGGTCGGTAAAAGCTCCCTGTGTGTAAAAACTAATGTCTCCATCATTTAAACCCTGCAATAGGTCTAGCTTATACTCATCTCCCTTTTCTTCAAAATATTGGATCGCATCACCCTTAGAAATCCCTTTACGGATATATGGATTATTCTGCTTTGCCAGCTCGTTCATTTTCTTTTCAATCTGAATCAGGTCTTCATCAGTCATTTGACGACCACCCAAATCCATATCATAATAAAATCCACGATCTAAAGCGGGTCCAACCCAAAATTTCACACCAGGATAAAGTGCTTCAACTGCTTCTGCCATTAAATGTGCAGAAGAATGCCAGAATGTATTTTTACCTTCTGCATCGTCCCAGGTAATTAACTGTAATGTAGCATCCTCCGTAATTACACGTGATGCATCCCAAACCTGTCCATTTACTTTAGCCGCCAATACTTTTCTGGCCAGCCCTTCACTAATTGATTTGGCGATATCCATTGAAGAACTACCATCCTGGTATTCTCTCACTGCGCCATCCGGAAAACGAATCTGTATCATGTAGTTTAAATCAAATCTTTATTGAATTCGAGATGCAAAAGTACAAAATTGAAGTCAGACTTCCGACCTCACTGCAATTTATAAAATCAAAACCTTTAACGATACTTTAGTAAGTTGACATTGTAGATTTGTATTATGAGATTGATTTTTACCCTGTTCACTCTTTTATTGTTTTCATTTAACGCACAGTCCCAGAATATCACAGGGATCTGGAGGGGGTATTTCAGTTCAGCAAATGGACTTTACCGGGATGGCGTTCGGGAGGAAATGTATAAATATGAAATACAGATCGATGAAAAAAAGGATAAATCTATAAAAGGAGTAACCTATTCTTATAAGAGTACCATTTTTTACGGGAAAGCTAGTATGCAAGGTATTTATACGCCTGTCTCAAAAACCCTGATCATCAAAGAAACAGGTTTAATTGAATTGGAAATTGGAGATAAAAGTCAGCCTTGTTTAATGACCTGTTATCTGGATTATTCAAAAATGGGGAAATTGGAAGTGTTGCAAGGAAGTTTCATTTCAGTGAATTTAAAGGATAAAGGCGATTGTGGTTCTGGGAAAGTTTATCTTGAAAGAGTGGCCAAATCTGATTTTAAACCGGAGGATTTTCTATTGAAAAAGAAACCTTCAGATAGCAGTAGTACTAAATCAATAAAACCAACAACAGCTCCCAAACAAAATCAAACAAATTCAAATAATAAAACTGCAACAACACCAAAAACTAAGCCTGGTGCAGAACAAAACCTTGTGCCTTCAGTAAAAGCGCTACCACCGATCAGATCTAACAATAGTAATGTTATAGTTGAGCCTAAAAAAACTGACAGCATTATACCTCCTAAACCAAAAGAATTAAACACAAAAAAAACGACTGGGATTCCAAAAGTCTTGATTGAACGTGAAAACAATCTGGTTAGAACCATTCAAACTGATGAAAGTTTTATTCAACTTGATCTATACGATAATGGCACTATTGATCATGATTCAATTTCAGTATATCACAATAATCTGCAGGTAGTAAAAAATGGTGGTTTGAGTTATACCCCTATTACACTTAAAATTCGAATGACGAAAGAAGACCCCAGACATGAGTTTATAATGGTTGCAGAAAATATGGGTGAGATTCCTCCAAATACTGCATTGATGGTAATCACTGCTGGCAAAAAAAGGTATGAAATCTTCTTAACCTCAACAGAAGAAAAGAATGCAAAAGTGATCATTGAATACAAACCCCGCGATTAGATTTAGAATTTACAATTCCAGGTAATTGATGGGATAATTGGGAATAGTGAAACCTGTTTAGCCGTTACTTTTAAATCACCTGTTGAAGCCGATCCAGTTTGATCATAATAAATGAAATAGGGATTCATTCTGCTATAAATATTGTAGACGCTAAACACCCAGTTACTGGTATATTTTGAATTTACTTTATGATTAGGCGTATATGTTGCAGCAAAATCCAGGCGATGATATGCAGCCATCCTGTAGGAGTTGATTCTACTGAATTCTTGTGTTAAATTACCTGATATAAAATAAAATCTTTCTGGTACTGAAATTGCCGCACCTGTTCCATAAACAAATACAGAACCCAATTTCCATTTTTTATTAATTTCATAATTAGCCACAATTGATAAATCATGCCTTCTGTCATTTCTGCTGGGATATTTTAATCCATCATTGAGGTCTTTAAATTGACGCATGGTCCAACTTAAAGTATAGCCCACCCAACCAGTTAAACGCCCTTTTACTTTATTTACAAAAAGCTCAGTTCCATAACTCCATCCTTTACCAAAAACAAATTCTTCTTCGGGATCTTTTAAAGATGGCGTATACCCTTCTCGATATTCTATTTGATGATCCATTGTTTTATAATAAGCCTCTAATGAGGTTTCAAACATCCCATCTTTAAAGTTTTTGAAATATCCAAGTGCATATTGCCAGCTAATTTGAGGTTGAACTATTGAAGTGCTTGGCACCCAAAGATCAGTTGGTAATGTGGTACCGGCATTGGTAACTAAATGAATATATTGAAGATTATGTGTGATGGCTGCTTTTAAAGAACTTGTTTCATTCAGCTCATATCTTAAAGTGGCACGGGGTTCAAATCCCCCATATACCTGAACAGTTTGTCCCTTGCCATAGACCACACTATCGATCTTATTTCCATTTACATCTTTAATATATTTTGTATACCTGCCCACTTGCTGAAACCTACTATAACGCAGACCCAGATTCAACTTCAATTTGGAATCGATTTCCCAATCATCCTGAATATAAGCAGCATATTCATTGGCATATTTCTTTGTAGCATTCTGTGGGGTAAATACAATACTATCCTGATTTCCACTTAATACATTGGGAAGAAATGTGTGGAAAGTATACTGTATTCCAAATTTAATTTTATGCTCGGGGGAAGCATAATAATCGAAATCTGTTTTTGCATTTAGGTCTCTTATACCAGAAGATAAATTGATATTGAAATCATTCTGTCTCCCATTCAATGCAAATTTATAATCGTTATAAACGAGGGTAGTATTTGCAAATAATTTTTTATTGAACACATGATTCCATCTGAGTGTTGCAGTTGAATTACCCCAGGGAATCTCAGTTTGAAAAGATCTTTTCGAATTATTAAAATTGAATTTATCTCTCCCGAAATAACCACTCAAATACAAATGATCTTTTTCGGAAAATTCATAATTCATCTTCGCATTTAAGTCGTAAAAATAATAACCAGACCCATAATATTCACTCGACTTTTTAATGAAGGGTTTTGCTAAAGCATCTGCATACGTTCTTCTTGCAGATATCATATAGGAAGCTTTGTTTTTCTTCAATGGGCCTTGTATTGAAAAACGGGAAGCAATTAAACCGATACCCACATCAACCTGTGTTTTATTGGTATTTCCTTCCTTCATGGCTACATCAACTACAGAAGATAATCGACCTCCATATTGCGCAGGCATCCCTCCTTTTATCAGCGTCACATTTTTGATTGCATCGCTGTTGAAAATAGAGAAGAACCCGAATAAATGCCCTGTGTTATATACAACTGCATCATCTAATAAAATCAAATTTTGATCTGCACCGCCGCCTCTCACATAAAAACCGGCATTGCCCTCTCCTGCATTTCGAATACCTGGCATCAATTGAAGTGTTTTCATAATATCCACTTCTCCCATGAATGCGGGTATAGCTTTCGCTGTGTTAATATTCAACTCCATCTTTCCCATTTGTGCCGTCTTAATATTGTTATCTCTTTTACGGGAAACAACGGTTACATTATTAATGGGACTGATACTGGTTGTTAATAAGATAATATTTTGAAGATTGCTATTTAATTGAATGTCCAGCTCTTTAGTCTGAAAACCCACAAACGAAACATATGCTTTATAATTCCCTTTTTTCAAAGTAATAGAGTAGAAACCATATTGGTTTGAACTCACCCCCTTTCCTTCTGATCGAATATATAAATTCGCGCCAATCAATGTTTCACCGGTTAACGAATCTTTTATAAAGCCATTAAGTGTATACTTCTCTTGTGCTGAAGATGCAAAAGCAAGAAAATAAAAGGCGATGAAAATATAGACCAGCTTACTCTGCATATACTAATAACAAATGATGCTTAACAATGTTCTATTATGGAATCTTTTAATGAATAGTACCAATCTGAATGGTATCTTTTATTTCACAACAATTGGTCGTGCTTTTTGGCAAATAGGGATTTTGCAATTCCTGAGGCTTACAAATCCAATAAGCACCCTGATCATCAAAAGCATTATTACAATAAGCATGTAACAATAATAATTGATCATATTGAACAGTTCTGATTAAATCATATAACTGGTCACTTACCATTTGGAAAGACCTTTTTTTTGCTAGCATTTCTTTTTCTCCCAACAATCCGATCAATTCTGATGAAATCCCTTCCGAATAAGTACGAGCAGTAAAAATGAGATTGCTATCTGCTTTAAGTTCGCTTATTTTTAAACTATCTGCAGCACGCATCATGGTTCTGGCTGATTGAGCGATGCCACTATCCTTCTCTGCAATAAAGTTTTCCTTCAATCCCCAATAGGCATCCATCAATTCTTTGAAGGAATTATTAAAAGCTGGCGAATTAGCCAATTTGACTAAAGGCATTAGTTTGGGGCCAGTTTCTGGCGCTTTTCTATCATTTTGACTATTGCAAGACAGCAAAATTCCCAATATAAACAGTCCAAATAGGCTTTTCATAAAAAAAATTGTTCCACAAAACTAAAGCAAATTGCTTTGGCAGCAGTTTGCAATTACCTTTGCGGCCTTAAAACAATGTTAAGAGATGCTGATAGGATTACAAAATGTTACGTTTGAATTTGGAGCCCGTGTTATTGTGGAAGATGCAACCTGGCATATTCAACCAGGCGACCGCGTAGGTTTGATAGGTTATAATGGTACTGGAAAGTCTACCTTATTAAAAGTATTAGTAGGTGAATACCTGCCTTCTAAAGGATCTGTAGAAAAAAGCAAAGACACTACCATTGGATATTTGCACCAGGATCTTTTAAGTTTCGACACCAGTGAAAACATCACAGAAGTTGCTTTAAGTGCATTTGAAAGGGTTCGTCAGCTTGAAAAAGAAATCGAAACGCTTGGGCATGAACTTGAAGCAGATACAGAAAATGAAGAGTTGCTGATTAAATATACCGATGCCTTACATGAACTAGATGTATTAGATGGCTATAATATTCATCACAAAGCTGAAGAGGTTTTACATGGTTTAGGATTTAGTAACGATGATTTAACACGCCCTTACAAAGAATTTAGTGGAGGATGGAGAATGCGTGTTTTGCTCGCCAAAATGATCCTGCAACAACCTGATGTGTTGTTGATGGATGAACCTACAAACCACTTGGACTTACCTTCTATTGAATGGCTGGAAAAATACCTGTTACATTATAAAGGAAGTGTGGTAATTGTAAGTCACGATAAATTCTTTCTGAATAGAATGGTAAATAAGATTGTTGAAGTTTACCAACAACAGATTCATATTTATTCTGGCGATTATGAGTTTTACGAGCAAGAAAAAATGATCCGTATCGATATGCAACAAAAAGCATTCGAGAATCAACAGGATTATATTCGTCAGCAGGAAAGATTTATTGAGCGATTTAAAGCTAAAGCAAGTAAAGCTGCTCAGGCACAGAGTGTTCAAAAACGATTGGATAAGATTGATAAAATTGAGGACGTACAATTAGAGCGACCAGACCTACGGATCAATTTCCAACTGGAGAAAATACCCGGAAGAGTACTGGTGTCCTTAAAAGAAGTAAGTAAGAGTTTTGGCAAAATAAATATCGTTGACCATACCAGCGCAGAAATTGATCGTGGTGATAAAATTGCGTTAATTGGAGCTAATGGCAAAGGTAAATCTACTGTTTTGAGAATGGTTGCCGGTACAGAAGAATTTACAGGAGAACGCGTCTGGGGGCACAATGTAGAAGAAAGTTTCTATGCGCAGCATCAGCTTGAAGCACTTACGATGACGCATACTATATTAGAAGAAATGCAAAGTTGTGGCAGTAAAAAAAGTGATGTAGAACTAAGAAGTTTAATGGGTGCTTTTCTTTTTGGAGGCGATGATATCGATAAAAAAATCAGGGTATTAAGTGGAGGTGAGAAGGCAAGGGTAGCATTAGCAAAAACTATTGTTAGCAAAGCTAATTTCTTAATCCTGGATGAACCTACCAACCACTTAGACATGCACTCTGTAGAACTTTTAGCAGATGCATTAAATAAGTATGAAGGAAGTATTATTCTGGTAAGTCACGATCGATATTTCATTTCAAAAACTGCCAATAAGATCTGGGAAATAGTGGATAATCAAATTAAAGAATTTAAAGGAAGTTATCAGGAATGGGTAGAATGGAACGAACGTATGGCGAAACAAAGTCAGGAAAATGCGAAGAATGAAAAAGTGGAGTTAAAGCCTGAACCAAAAAAAGAAATTGCAAAGCCAATCGTTGAAAAAACACCTATCAATAAAGACCACCAAAAAGAAGTACAAAAGCAACAAAAGCTGGTACAACAGATTGAAACAAATCTGAACAAAGTAAAAACTGAAAAACTGCGCATAGAAGCTGCAATGGGTGATCCAACCATTTATGCCGATAAAACAAAGTTCGTACAAATAGAAACCGATTATAAATTAGTACAGACACAATTTAATACCCTTAACCAGGATTATGAATCTGCTTTTGAAAAGTTGATGGAATTGGAAGCAGGAATTTAAATTATCTTGCAATTGTAATACAAAGCCATGAATACAAACATACCGTTGGTGGGAATTGTAATGGGAAGCGATAGCGACCTAAAGATTATGCAGGATGCAGCCGATATTTTACAGAAATTCGGTATCGCATTTGAACTCACCGTAGTGTCTGCTCATAGAACACCCATCAGAATGGTGGAATATGCACAAAAGGCAAAGAGCAGAGGCTTAAAAACTATCATTGCAGGTGCAGGCGGTGCAGCTCATTTACCCGGTATGATTGCTGCAATTACAACGCTTCCAGTAATTGGAGTGCCCATTAAATCTTCTAATTCAATTGATGGATGGGATTCCGTTTTATCCATATTACAAATGCCCAATGGTGTACCTGTAGCAACAGTTGCATTAAACGCTGCAAAAAATGCAGGAATCTTGGCGGCTCAAATCATTGGAACTTCGGATGAAACTATTTCTTCCGCAGTAGCTGCCTATAAAGTTCAATTAAATGATGAGGTTGCAGTTAAAATTAATTTATTGAAGAAGGACTGGCCAAATCAGTTTGACCAATAAATCAAATAATTTATTTTATAACCACAATGGTGAATTGCATCTCAAGTGCTGGAGAGGCTTTGTAAATAAGATCTAAAAAAGATTTGCCCATTACCGAATAGAAATTAGAGAAATTATATAATCTTTCCTGCAAACTATTATTGGGAAACAAATCAGACTTGATAGCAGCAATCTGTCTTTTTGATGCGTCGAATTTATTTCTCTCTGCACGTAGCATTTTCTTTTCCAGTTCTGCTAATTTTTTACCCGCTTTAATTTCCAATGAAATGATATGTTCAACTAAAGTTTTATCTACACTTACTGCTTTTTCTTTCATTTGATGATATAGCAAGCTAACAGCTTTGATTTCCTCAGTAATATCCCAGGATGCATCACTATCTCTTTTTACTATTTGATTCAATAAATCGAAACTGTTTTGAAATATCTCATTTAAACCAATTCTTAGTTGAACCATTTTCTGAAATTGTGCCTCCTTCATTATTAAAAATGAATTACGCAATATCAAAACCGGATAAGGAATACCAACGGCATCAAATACTTTTTTCAATTCCATCCAATATGCCAACTCGCCTCCCCCACCTATGAATGCGATATTAGGAAGAACCGTTTCTTGAAAACCTCCACGTAATATCACATTGGCACTAAACCTCTCTGGATATAGTTCTAATTCTTGTAC
Source organism: Bacteroidota bacterium (assembly GCA_037139075.1). Taxonomy (GTDB): domain Bacteria; phylum Bacteroidota; class Bacteroidia; order Chitinophagales; family Chitinophagaceae; genus Sediminibacterium. The sequence continues at coordinate 19,603 of JBAXHC010000032.1, read as the reverse complement.
AATTTCTTGTTTAGTAAATGAAAGCCCTAATTCTTTCACTTGATAATTATCATTTTCCAACTCAATCCGAACTCTTTTCTGTTCCACTAAATAAAACAAATTGATATCTCTACCAGCTGTTTGAACTTTATAATTATCTTTTAGTGAGTTAATGGTTTCAATGACTAATTGATGTGAAAATTTTTCTAACAGTTCTTTCTTTACTACAGAATGATAGGCAGATTTTAGTTTGGCACTATCCGGGATCAACACAATTACACCAAAGTCTGCAAATAAATGATTCACCAATTCAAGAGTTGCCTGTTGAATTGTTTTGCCTAATGTATACGTGTTTTTAAAAAGTTGAATTAAGGAAGGGCCATGCGTTAATACCCCTAATTGTCCTTCCATTGAATCGATTAATTGCAAATACTGCTTATCTACTTTCATTCTGCCCACCGCACCAGTTTGTTTGGTATCCCAAACTAAATGTTGGCCGGCCAAATTAATCTGACCCAATTCATCTAAATCTGCATCTTCACTACCCATATAATAAACTGGCACAAATTTAAATGCTGGCAACTCTTTAGAAAGTTGATCAGCCAATTTTACAGCATGCAGAATCTTATAAATAAAATATAAAGGCCCGGTAAAAATATTGGGTTGGTGTGCCGTTGTAATGGAAAAAGTATTGGCATCATTCAGCAGCTTTATATTTAACTGAACTTTCTCTGATTGTTCAATACCATTATATTGTTCTTGCAGGCATTCTACTAGTAATTCGCGAGGAGTTTGAAACGATTGTCTGGCTTTAATAGATGCTTTTATTCCTTCCAACGATGGTTGGTGGGCATAGAATTCAGTTAGTTTAGACGAATGACTTAAATAATCATTCACTAAATTAGAAAAGAATCCTGTTTGCTCGTAGGGAACACTATAACAATCGAAATCAATCATAGACGTTAAAAGTACAACTTAGCGGAAACTAATAAAGCCATTCATCAAAATATATACAACCATTAACTAAAGCGATTAGGATCGAAGGGAGTAAGATCCATACTTAAGCTTTCTTCATTCACCAATTCATTTACCAGTTTTCCAGTTCCCGCACCAAGGCTAAGTCCTAACATAGAATGCCCTGTTGCCATGATGACATTCTTCCAACGATTTGTTCTTCCGATATATGGTAACCCATCGGCAGAACATGGACGAAACCCATACCAGATATTATCAATGGAAGGAACGGGTACATCAAACTCTGGATAGAATCTTTTAACTGCAGCTAACAAGCCTTCTACTCTTTCAATACGAGGTGGTGTATTAGTAGCCGTTATTTCCATGGTTCCTCCAAAACGAATTTTATTTCCATCCATAGGTGTAAGTGCTGCTCTTCCCTCTATTAATACAGAAGGATGATTAATAGTATACTTAGAATTTTCAAGCGTTACTGAATATCCCCTACCTGCTACTAAAGGTATTTTTACTTGCATTTTTGATGCTAATTCGCGAGACCATGATCCAGTAGCTATCACCACACTATCCGCATCATAAACAGATTTATCAGTTTTTACTTTTGATATATTCCCATTTTGATTTTCAAATCCAACCACTTCTTCGTTTGTCTTAAAAATAACCCCCACTTGTTTTAAATGGGCAATCATTTGTTGCATCAGTTTATTAGGATACAAATGCGCATCACATTTAAAATGTATCGCACCTTTTGCATTTATTTTAGTTTGGGGTTCTAAAGCTTGTAATTGATCGTAAGAAAGTAAAGCGGTATCAGACAAACCTAATTCATGCGCTTTATGAACTGTATGTTCAGCATGTGCTGCCCCAGCATCAGTTTGAAATATTTCTAACAGTCCTTTTTGCTCATACGCAAATTGAAACTGTGGTAAACGAGTCCATTCTTCGTAATGCTTTTTACTTAATATAGCAATATCTCTTAATGGTATTGCAGCCTGTTCCACTTTCTCAGGTGTAGCAGCGGCCATAAATTTCAACCCCCATTCAATTAAACTCAAATTAAATCTAGGTTGCACATAAAATGGACTTCTGGGATTCCACATCCATTTCAATCCCTGCTTAACGATACCGGGGGTAGCTAAGGGAATAAAATGACTGGGGCAAACATATCCTGCATTTCCGTATGAACAGTTACTACTAATATCAGTTTTATCAATTAGCGTAACATCGTGACCACTTTCTTTTAAATAATAAGCACTACTTAATCCAATAATACCACCACCCAACACTACCACTTTCATAAATTATAATTTATCCTTTCTAAAAATATATGATGTGCAAATTTCGGTAATCTTTACTAATTCTGGCTATTGATTTTTTTAATGAACTCTGTTTCTTTACTATCAAAAGGAATCCCATTTTTCCTAAATATATCATGAAACCATAAGGCAGGTTCTGGGCTACCTAATTTACTTCCCCAAGGGTAAATAGTATTACTCTTACCACTTACGAAACCCCAGTTAATTGCGGCTACTTTATGTGCTTTAAAAATGGGTAAATGAGTGATAAACAAACTATTTTGTCTTCTGGCCATATATTCTGTGCAGATAATAGGCCTTCCTCTTTTTTCGAGACTATCAATAGTTAATTTCAAAGAATTGGTATCACCATAATTATGAAAAGAAATGACATCAGAATGAGATAATTGATAAGCATTTATTGCAGGAAAATCTTCAAACCAAACTCCAACTGTTATTGGCTGTGAAGGGCGAACAGACCAAGCCCATTGAAAAATATTTTTAAGCAAGGGTAATGAGCTCAATCCATAATCACTATTGGCTGGTTCGTTATATAAATCCCATAAAAGAATTCTTTTATCGTTTTTAAAAGTTTTGAGAATATCTTTTACATAAGCTTCCAATACGCCCCATTGTGTGCTATCATTATGCATCGTTTTACCCGGACTTCTCATCCAACCAGAATTATGCACCCCGGGTTGAGGTTCCGGTTGTTTACCAATAACTGGTTCTGGATTCCAACAATCATCAAAGAATACAAAAAGTGGCTTTATATGATGGCGATCTGCTATTTCTAAAAATGTATTAATCCTTTTTTTAAATCCCTTTGCATCCTGCTGCCAAACTAAATTGTGAAGAAATACCCTAAGCGTATTAAACCCAATAGATTCAGCCCAACTTAATTCCCGATTAATAGTGGCTGTATCAAATGTATCCGCCTGCCACATTTCTAATTGATTGATGGCAGTACTAGGCAAAAAATCTGCACCAGTTAAAAATGGTTGATGAGCATACCAATCGTTTGCTTTTTCTTTTGACCAAATTTTAGAATTTTGAGCATTAACGATTTGTATGGAACAAAGAAAAATAATCAGCAACTTTTTCATGGCAATTTTTTGTTTATTGAAATTAATGCATTGTTTATTTAAAACTAATTTGATTAAATCACCTGGAACCCAAATGCATAAGGATCGTCATCCGGATCAATGGAGATTTGATTGTACCCATAAATTCTTGCCCAACCTTCTACGCTTGGTCTGATAGATGGTTTTCCATCTACTTTAGTTTCCTCTTCAATTCTTCCAATAAATTTTGAACCAATAATACTTTCATGTATAAAAATATCTCCTGCTTTCAATTTCCCTTTTGCATACCATTGAGCCATTCTAGCTGAAGTACCGGTACCACAAGGAGAACGATCAATTGCTTTGTCGCCATAAAAAACTGCATTTCGAGCTGTGGAACTTTGATCAATTACAGCACCAGTCCATAATATATGTGAGCAACCGTTAATCGTTGGGTTTTCGGGATGCACGAATTGATATTTTGCGTTGATATTATTGCGCAATTCTCTCGACCAGCTAATTAATTCACCTGCCTGATAATGTTCCAATCCTTTAAAATGATCTTGTACGTCCACAATTGCATAGAAATTTCCACCATAGGCAACATCCATTTGCAAATCCCCTAATCCACTGCATGATGCATGGATATTTTCAGCTGCCAGATATGCAGGCACATTTGTTAGTTTTACGGAAACCACTTTTTTACCCACTTGCTCATAACTAATAATAACTAAGCCTGCAGGCGCTTCCATCCTAACAACACCCGGAACTTTAGGTTGTATCAACCCTTCTTCAATCGCAATAGTAATCGTACCAATAGTACCATGGCCACACATCGGCAAACAGCCACTCGTTTCTATAAATAGAACCCCAACATCATTTTGAGGATCCATTGGTGGATACAAAATACTTCCACTCATCATATCATGACCTCTGGGCTCGAACATTAACCCTTTTCTGATCCAATCAAATTCACGTAAAAAATGTTGCCTCTTTTCGCTCATATTATTTCCTTCCAGAGCTGGTCCACCAGCAGCAACAACCCTTACTGGATTTCCACAAGTATGCGCGTCAATACAAAAAAATTGATGCCCGGGTTTGTCTTTATACGCTGTATAGTTGATTGAAATCGGCAAATGTTGCATGAAATAAAATTGTAAATGAATTTAGAGAATCCTACTTAAATTTGATTCGTTTGTAAAAATAAACTGCCTTATGGAACAATACGGAAAAATATTACTGATTGCGATGCCAGCTTTTTTGCTGCTGGTTTTATTTGAAAAGTGGTATGGCTGGTACAAGCATAATGATACAGTTCGTAATATGGATATGATTTCTAGTTTGAGTTCTGGAATTACAAATGCTACAAAAGATGTTCTCGGATTAAGTGTTACAATTATAGGGTATAGTTGGATGGTAGACCACTTTGCAATAGTGCATGTTCAAAGTTCATGGCTTTGGTATGTGATTGCATTCTTTGCACTGGATTTAACAGGCTATTTAGTTCACAGAATAGATCACGAATACAACATATTCTGGAATTCGCATATAATTCATCATAGCAGTGAAGAATACAATTTAGCTTGTGCGCTAAGACAAAGCGTATCAACTTTTGTTAGGTTATTCACCATTTTTTTATTGCCTGCAGCGCTTTTAGGAGTTCCTCTCGAAGTAATAGGTATTGTAGCACCATTACACCTGTTTGCACAATTCTGGTATCACACCAGACATATCAATAAAATGGGATTTCTCGAAAAGATTATTGTAACACCATCTCATCATAGAGTGCATCATGCAATTAATAAGGAGTATTTAGATAAAAATTATGGTCAGATCTTTATATTCTGGGATAAATGGTTTGGTACTTTTCAGGAAGAGTTACCAGATATTCCGGCAGTGTATGGAATTACAAGGCCCGCGCAAACCTGGAATCCCATCAAGATCAATTTCATGCATCTGTTTTTATTGATCAAAGATGCATGGCGAGCTAAAAATTGGAGAGATAAACTTCGCATTTGGTTTATGCCAACTGGATGGCGCCCTTCGGATGTGGAAGCCCAATACCCGATTTATAAAATAGATGATGTGTATCATTTCGAAAAATACGATACCAAGAATAGTTTAGTATTTAATATTTGGATCTGGGTCCAATTAATCGTTCTGTTTCTTTTTGTAAGTTTTTTCTTTGCAAATATTGCTCAGATAGGCTCACCCGGAATGTTTATTTATGGTGGATTTATTTTCTTATTTGTTTATGCTTATACAGAGCAAATGGATAATAGCCGTTATGCCTGGATTTGGGAACTCCTAAAATCCTCTGCAGGGTTTTGTATTATTTTTCTAACAGGTGATTGGTTTGGCATCAATAAACTATACCCATATCTGAGTTTAATAATTGCTGTGTATCTTTTTATGTCCACACTGATTTGTTTTTATTTTCAAATAACAGAAGCAAAACAAAATCAGAAACAGATCATAACTTATTGATAAGGATTCCCATCAATCATTCTTTTTATTTGCAGGGGATTACACTCTTTTAAAGCATCAGGTAATAAATGATCTGGGCAATTTTGATAACACACAGGTCTAACCCAACGTTTTACCGCATTAATTCCTACTGCAGTGAACCTGCTGTCAGTAGTTGCAGGATAAGGTCCACCATGAACCATACTGGCACAAACTTCAACACCAGTTGGCACACCATTTAATAATACCCTGCCAGCTATCATTGTAGCCATTTCAATTAAGTCGGGATAATCTTCAAAATCTTTATCAGTACCCATGATACTGGTTGTAAGTTGACCACTAACAGTGTTCCAAACTTTTTTCAATTCTTCCATATCAGCACATTCCACTAGCATGGCATAGGGCCCGAAAACTTCTTCTTTTAAATTTTCATTTCTAAGAAATCCATTTCCAGTTACATGTGCGATAATCGGTGTTGCATAATTTTCATTTGCAGCATTTTCATTTGAGATTGCAGTAACTCCATTCGTTGCTAAAGCTTTTGACCGGTTGTTTTCGTAAGCTTTTAAAATGCCTTCATGCAACATTTTTGCAGGTGCAACTTGATTGATGGCATTTGATAATGTTATTTTAAATTTATCTAATCCTTCTGATGCAACAGCAATTAATAATCCAGGATTGGTGCAAAATTGTCCTACACCAAGTGTAATGGAACCTGCGTATTGTGCTGCTATCGTTTCAGCATTATGAGCTAATGCATCAGAAAGTAACAACACAGGATTAGTGCTTCCCATTTCAGAAAATACAGGAATGGGTTTGGGTCTTATTGCAGCATAATCATATAATGCTCTACCTCCTGAAAAAGATCCCGTAAATCCCACTGCACTTGTATAAGAATTTTGAACCAATGCTTTTCCAATTTCAAAAGAAGTTCCTGCCACATGCTGAAAACAATGTTTCGGCATCTTACAAAATTCAATGGCATTGCTAATGGCTGTTGCAATAAGGGAAGAAGTTTTTATATGAGCAGGATGTGCTTTTACTACTACGGTACAACCTCCAGCTAATGCGCTGGCAGTATCTCCTCCTGCTGTTGAATAAGCATATGGAAAATTACTGGCACCGAAAACCACCACGGGTCCTGAAGGCACTAACATTTTACGAATATCTGGCTTTGCTGGTACTTTTTCCGGGATGGCATGATCAATACTAGCTTCTACCCAACTACCCTCTAATAGCATTTTAGCAAACATGCGCAATTGCATGGTGGTTCTACCCCGTTCTCCTAACAATCTCGCTTCAGGTAAATTTGTTTCTTCCTGTGTGGTACGAATCAAAACCTCACCTAATGCTTCGATTTCAAAAGCAATTCTTTCCAAAAATGCAGCACGTTCTGTAGCATGTACTTTTTTATACGCTAAAAAAGCCTGCATAGATTGCTCCATCACTAAATCAATCTCAGGCAAAGAAGTAATTGTATTCGTAGAGGGCATGATTAATTGTTTAAATGTAAATACTCAGGTAATTCAGGCCTGTTTGCAATGGCTTGATCTATGATAGAAAGAACTTTAGTACGCTCTTCTCCTATCAGTGTTAATCTAGGAGCACGTACACCCTCTGATCCATTACCAGCTTGTTGCTCTGCCAGTTTAATATACTGTACTAATTTTGGATGAATGTCTAACTCCAACAAAGGCATAAACCAACGATAGATTTTTTGAGCTTCCTCAATATGACCGGCTTTTACTAATCGATAGATGGCAACCGTTTCTCTTGGAAATGCACAAACCAAACCAGCAACCCAACCATCGGCTCCCATCACCAATTCCTCCATTGCCAGGGTATCAACACCACATAAAATTTTAAAACGGTTTCCAAAACGATTGATCAATCTGGTAACGTTAGTGATATCACGAGTAGATTCTTTGATGGATTGAATATTAGCACAACCAGCCAGTTCAGCGAACATATCTAATGTTACTTCAATTTTATAATCAACAGGATTATTGTAAATCATAATTGGTAAATCGGTACTGTCTGCCACAGCTTTAAAATAAGCCACCGTTTCGCGATGATCTGTTTTATAACGCATCGGCGGTAGCATCATAATTCCTTGAGCACCCCATTCTTTTGCAAACTTTGCCTGTTGAATAGCTTCACGAGTAGAGCCTTCTGCAATATTTATAATCACAGGAACTTTGCCAGCTACTTTTTGGATGGCAAATTTTACAAGTGTTTCTTTTTCATTAGTACTTAATACACTGGCTTCTCCTAATGTACCACCTAGTATCACCCCATTAACACCAGCAGCTAACTGCTCTTCTAAATTCTTTTCAAATAATGGAAGATCTAATTGATCATCTGCTGTAAATTTTGTGGTAAGTGCTGGGAATACTCCTTTCCATTGAATTGACATATCTGCTGTTTTTATGTTGTTGAAATTAATTAACTACTTCTCCTTCCAGATCATAGTCATATGCTTTTGTGATTTTAACCATCACGAATTCTCCAATCTGCAATTTTTTGCCTGAATGTATCACCACTTCATTATCCACTTCCACGCTATCAAATTCAGTTCTGCCTAAATATCTACCGGCTTCTTTTTTGTCGATCAGCACTTTAAATATTTGACCAACTTTTTCTTGATTTTTTTCAAGACTTATTTCCTGTTGAACCTCCATTATTTCTTCCGCCCTTCTTTGCTTTTCTTCACTTGATATATTATCAACTAAATCAAAAGCAGAGGTATTCTCTTCATGACTATAACTAAAGATACCCACCCGATCAAAACGGTGTTCTTTTAAAAATTCTTTTAATTCTTCTACATCATCTTCCGTTTCACCAGGGAAACCTGCAATCAATGTAGTTCGCAAACAAATACCAGGAACTTTTTCTCGAATCGTTTTAATGAGTTCCGTCATTTCCTCGCGGGTAATATTTCGCTTCATAGCTTTCAACATACTATTACTTGCATGTTGCAGAGGCATATCCAGGTATTTGCAAATATTATCGCGTTCACGAATAGTATCTAATATTTCTAAAGGAAACTTACTTGGATAAGCATAGTGCAAGCGAATCCATTCCACACCTTTTACATCAGCCAGTGCATTTAATAATTTAGGCAGTGATCTTTCCTTGTAAATATCTAAACCATAATAAGTCAATTCCTGAGCAATTAACATAATTTCTTTCACCCCCTTTTTCACTAAACCTTCTGTTTCAGAAACAAGATCTTCAATTGTTTTGCTAATATGTTTACCACGCATTAAAGGGATGGCACAAAAGGAACAAGTTCTGTTACAACCTTCACTAATTTTTAAATAAGCATAATGTTGAGGTGTACTTAATAAACGTTCTCCAATTAATTCTTTTTTATAATCCGCATCAAATTGCTTCAACATCAGCGGTAATTCAAGTGTACCAAACCAAGCATCCACTTCTGGCATTTCAGATTCCAGATCATTTCGATATCGTTCACTTAAACATCCAGTTACATAAACCTTATCTAATTTCCCTCTTCTCTTTAATTCTAATTGATCTAATATGGTGTTGATACTTTCTTCTTTGGCTTTATCAATAAAACCGCAGGTATTAACAACTACTATATTATGATCTAATTTTTTATTCTCGTGAACTACATCAATCTCATTAGCCATCAGCTGACCGCTCAGCACTTCACTATCCACTAAGTTTTTACTACAACCTAATGTGATGATATTTACTTTGTCTTTATGTAGTGTTTTTGATTTCATATGATTATTAAAAGTACAATTTTGTATTCATTGATTGGTTAGAATACTACTTCATTAAAAATGGCTCTGGTAAGTGAAAACCTGTTCAATTTTTCATCGTTTAAAATGAAATCTCCTGTAAGACTAAACTTATTCTTCAATAATACTGTTTCGGAAGCTTTATTCTCAGGTTGGGTAATTGCAAACAAACATGCATGATTCGTTCTTTCAAAAAAAATTGCGGAACCAAATCTTACTAATTCTGAAGCATAACCCTTTCCCCAAAAACCGGGCATCAATGCATAGCCGATATGATAATCTGCATCTCCATCCAGATATAGAATAGAGAATGTGCCCATAAATGCTCCAGTTAATTTATCTGCCACAAACATTCTACCATAAGGAAAACCTTCAAGATATAAATTGAAATTTTCTTCCAAAAATGCATCGCTTTCTTCTCTGGTTTTAACAGGTCTGATGTATTGCATTACTTGTGCTGAACTATTAAACAGAAAAAAATCATCAGCATCGTCAGGAGAAAACTGACGAACAAATAATCTATCTGTTTCAAATGGATCCATTTCAATAATTAGTTTGATACAATATGTTCAATGATCTTATCTGCGTGTTCTCTCGAATTTTCAATAAATAAACTATGTGTATTCATACCTCCGCAAATAACTCCAGCTAAATAAATACCAGCAATATTTGATTCATGCGTGTCTTCGTTATACACAGGTTTCTTAGCATTTTCAGCAGACAATTGAATTCCCATAGATGCTAAGAATTCCAGGTCTGGTTGATAACCTGTAGCAGCAATAACACGATCATTCGGAATAGCGATATTACCATCAGGGGTATTGATCACTACTTCCGACTCTGTTATATTTATTAAATCAGAATTGTAATATGCTTTGATGGAACCTTCTTTGATTCTATTTACAATATCAGGACGCGCCCAATACTTCACACGTTCTCCAACCTGATCTTCCCGTATAACCATGGTTACTTCTGCACCTTTACGCCAAGTTTCTAAAGCAGCATCCACCGCAGAATTATTAGCACCCACTACTATTACTTTTTGAAAAGCATAAAAATGAGGATCATTATAATAATGGGTAACTTTTGGTAAATCTTCACCCGGAATATTTAATAAAAATGGAAGTCCATAAAAACCAGTTGCCACAATGATGTTCTTTGCCTGATAATTATTCTTTGTTGTTTTAATATGGAATAATTTTTCAGTAATGGGATTTACAGATAATACTTCTTCAAATAATTTGATTTTCAAAGATGCTGAAACTGCCACCCTCCTATAATATTCTAACGCTTCATTTCTGGTGGGCTTAGGATTATTACATACAAAGGGAATACCACCAATCTCTAACCTTTCCGATGTAGAAAAAAATGTCATATTAACAGGATAGTGGTATAAAGAATTTACCAAACAACCCTTTTCTAAAATCAGGTAGTCCAGCCCATTTTTATTAGCGGCTAATGCACATGCTAATCCAATAGGTCCTGAACCAATAATAATAAGATCCAATATTTTTTCAGTTTCTGATTGCATATTATTTATGTATCTCACTGGAAAAATGAAATATAATGTCTGGGTTATTGGTAATCTCAGTATTTAAAAACCATTCACTTTGTGCCAAATACACTGGATTACCATCTTTATCTTCCGCAGAATTCTGTTGCTTAAACCTAAGGAAATCCTCCAGTTTTTTACTATCCTTACTGGTTAACCAGCAGGCTTTGTAATATGGCAGGGATCTGAATTCACAAGCTGCTCCATACTCCTGTAATAATCGATATTGAATTACTTCAAATTGCAATTCACCCACACAACCAATAATTTTTTTATTACCTCCGAACTGAGTAAATAATTGAGCCACACCTTCATCCGTAAGCTGACTAATTCCTTTTTCCAGTTGCTTGGTCTTCATAGGATCTTTATTCACCAACTCTTTAAATATTTCAGGTGAAAAAGTTGGAATTCCCACAAAATAAAAGTCTTCCCCTTCAGTAAGTGTATCTCCAATTTTAAAATTACCGGTATCAAATAAACCTACTACATCCCCGGCAAAAGCATCTTCAATAATATCTTTACTTCTAGCCATAAACGAATAGGGATTGCTAAAACGCATATCCTTATCCAATCGAACATGATGAAAGTATTTATTTCTTTCAAACTTACCACTACACACACGCATAAATGCGATCCGGTCTCTGTGTTTCGGATCTAGATTAGCATGAATCTTAAATATAAAACCACTGAATTTATCTTCTTCCGCAGCCACAGTTCTTGTGGAGGTCTCGCGACTTTTTGGAACAGGAGCAATACGAATAAATGTGTCTAACATTTCTTTCACTCCAAAGTTATTGACGGCACTTCCAAAAAACACAGGTGCCACTTTACCATGCAAATAATCTTCTGAATTTAAATCTCCATAAACCCCATCAATTAATTCCACATCCTCCCTTAATTGTGCTGCATCTCTATCGCCAACTTTTGCATCTAAAAGTGTATCGTTTAAGTCTTTGATTGAAATCACATCCTCTTCATCCGCTTTAGTACTGGCTGTAAATAATCGAAGGCTTTTATTATCTAAATTATATACCCCTTTGAATTCTTTACCACTATTGATTGGCCAGGTCATGGGATGCAATGAAATTTTTAATTCATTCTCGATTTCTTCGAGCAAATCAAAACGCCCCTTCCCATCCCGATCCATTTTATTAATGAAAACGATCACAGGTGTATCGCGCATTCTACAAACTTCCATCAATCTTCTGGTTTGTGCCTCTACCCCGTTTACACTGTCAATCACAAGGATAACACTATCAACTGCTGTTAGTGTTCGGTAAGTATCTTCAGCAAAATCTTTGTGACCAGGTGTATCTAACAGATTAATAGAAATACCCTGGTACTCGAATGTCATTACTGAGGTTGCCACAGAAATACCACGTTGTCTTTCAATTTCCATGAAATCACTGGTAGCATGCTTTTTGATCTTATTACTTTTAACCGCACCTGCCACTTGAATGGCACCTCCAAAAAGAAGGAATTTTTCGGTCAAAGTGGTCTTTCCAGCATCCGGATGCGATATAATTGCAAATGTTTTGCGTCTACTAATTTCTTTCTCGTATTTCATAAAACTTATATGCGAAATGTTTTCCTCAAAGCAATGAAGCTAAGGGTTACTGATTTCGGCCTGCAAAGGTAAGGTTTGAGTCTGTTTTTCAAGTGTAGAACTAGGTTTCTATTAAATTTACCATTTCCATAGCTTGATTTCATCCGAAATTTGGATGTTGGCACGAAATTTTCAGCTTCACAATTGTACGATGAAGCTGTACAAACTTCTTTAAATAAGACAATTTAAAACGTCCCTATGAAATCATCATTATTATTGTTTATTGGTTTATCATTTCTATCTGTTAGTTTTTCTCAAACTTTTAAAAGCGATGACATAGCAAAGGGATTAAAAGAAGCTTTACAACTGGGTACTACCAGAGGAATTGATATATTATCAAAACCAGATGGTTTTTTTGGAAATGCAGCCATTAAAATTTTAATGCCACCAGAAGCAGCAAAAATTGAAAAATCATTGAGAAGTTTAGGTTTCAATCAACAAGTGGATGATGCGATCCTATCCATGAACAGGGCTGCCGAAGATGCCAGTAAGGCAGCTATACCTATTTTCACCAAAGCCATTCAGGAAATGAGTATTGATGATGCATTTGGTATTTTAAAAGGATCAGATGATGCTGCTACAAAATATTTACAAACAAAAACACTAGACTCTCTTACAAAAAAGTTTCGTCCATCCATTGAAACCTCTTTAAATAAAGTAAATGCTACAAAGAATTGGAATAGCATTGTAACCCAGTATAATAAATTTAGTTTTAAGAAGATCAATCCAGATTTAGCAGCATATGTTACAGAAAGGTCTTTGAATGGAATTTATTTACAAATTGCGGCTGAAGAAGCTAAAATAAGAAAAGACCCTATCGCAAGGTCTTCTGATTTATTGAAAAAATTATTTGGCAAATAGTTTTAGAATCCGTCGATCAGACTATCCAAAGAATTTGTCTTTTTAACAATGCTTCTGATTTGAGTGTCCAGTTCATTGGCACTCTGAATCAGGTGATCCAGGATATCTTTATTGGATACTGTGTTATTATTATTTAGCACTTCAATCACACCTAGAATATTGGCAAGTGGTCTGCGCACTTCATGCGATTGTATAAATGCAATATCACGCAATGCTTTATTTTGTGATTTTAGTTTTTCTTGCACTAATATATCTTCTGTTACATTACGATTGGTTCCGATTAATCGAACCACTTTTCCATTCTCAGATCTCTTAACGATGGCATGCGTTTCTATATAACGGATAGTACCGCTGGTAGTAATGATGCGGAATAATGCAGAGTCTTCTTCCTTCTTTCCTTCCACCAATTCATTCACTAATTCCATGATCATATTCATATCATCAGGATGCATCAATTTCTTCCAGATTTTATAAGGAGAAGCATGTTCATTATTCACGTACCCATATATATCAAACATTGTATCATCCCAGATCACAAGGTTATTATTCTTCAAATCGATCTCCCAAATTCCAATTTTAGCAGAATCCGTTGCCAGGGTTAAACGCTGTAACAATTCTTCTTGCTGTTGTTGGGCATGTTTTCTTTTAGTGATATCATTTTCAATGGTCATGAAGCCCAAATGCTTTCCATCCTCATCGAATAAAGGTTGTGAATCAACCTCTAGCCAAATTTGATCTCCATTTTTAGCATAACTCAAAAATTCATCTTTAATTGGAAGTCGATTGTCGATAGCATGGCGTAATTTTTTCTGCGCATTTTCATCAGCTTCTGGTCCTTCCAGAGAATATCCGAATTTCTTACCAATCACTTCATCTAAAGTATATCCACTAATTCTTGTGAAACCTTGATTAACCCAAATAATATTTTCAAAAGCATCTGTAATCATTACAGAATTCGTGGTACTATGTGCCACTAATGCCAAACGCTTTACTTCATCCCTACTATACGCTAACGCTTCTTCTACATGTTTTTTATTAGAAATATCGAAGATGCAACCGTCAAGAAAACTGATTTTATTTTCACCTTCCACTACTGCTTGTCCTCTTTCAAAAACCCATCTAACCCCACCGTCTTTGTGGATAATTCTATATTCTAAAGAGTATTGTTCATTATTTTTTATAGCATTCTGAATGGTGGTCTTTACCATTGCTTTATCATCTTCAAAAATCAAATTAGAAAACCCATCTTTTCTATGTTCATAAAAATGATCAACTGGATACCCAGTTAAGTTTTCTATTTCATTACTCATAAATGAAATAGAAAAATGTTCATCTCCTAAATTTCTATAAATAACACCTGGAATATGGCTTACCAATGAAGTGAATTGAGCCTCATTCATGATAGGTTGAGGCTGAGGCTGACGATGCACTTTTTCATAGTCATCCAGGCTACTATTGTAAGGTTCTTTTTTGGTTACATCCTGACCAACACATACAATTGCATAGGGTTCTCCATTGTCTTTTCTAAGACAATTTAATTCCCATTGTGTCCAATTATAATCTATATCATCTGTGGCTTTTCGAACCGTAATTTCAAAAGGTTGTCCGGGCTCTTTGATACATGCTTTAGCGGCAGTATTACAGAGTATCACGTCTTTGCTATAAACCGTATTGCTAAAATGTGACCCAATAAGGTTATCAGAAATAAAAGAGAATTTTTCTTGGAAAAGTGAATTCACGTAAAGATACCCTCCGCTCAAATCTGTAACTACTACAGAGAAGATCCGAGAATCTAGAAGTTGTTGAGGAAGAACTGTTTCTACCTGCAGTGAATTCATTTAGGGTACCTTATTTGGGATTAATAATATGTAATTAATATTCTGATGTTTAAACATTCTTCACATTAAAAACATATTGACCCGACTAAAGTAGTACAATCGTTTATGTATCAGCAAGAAAGAGAGAGAAAACTATGAAAAATACAAAGGTGTTTGTATAAAAAAAGGGCTGAAATCAGCCCTTTATACAAACTAGTTGGTAGAAGAAATTTTAGATGTCGATTGCTTCACCATAAGCCATGGCTGTTGCTTCTTTCAAAGCTTCGCTCATTGTAGGGTGTGGGTGAACTGCGTTTAAAATTTCATGAGCGGTAGTTTCAAGTTTCCTGGCAACTACTGCTTCAGCTATTATTTCTGTAACATTACTTCCAATCATATGACAACCTAAGAACTCACCATACTTCGCATCGTAGATCACTTTTACAAATCCTTCGGTAGCACCGGAAGCACTTGCTTTACCACTAGCCATGAAAGGAAACTTTCCAATTTTCAATTCGTAGCCAGCTTCTTTTGCGGCTTTTTCCGTCATACCCACACTTGCAATTTCTGGTGTGCAATAAGTACATCCCGGAATATTTCCATAATCCATTGCTTCTGGCAAATGATGTATTTTCTTTTCGTTGTAGCCAATAAATTCTGCAGTATTAACGGCCTCTTTACTAGCCACGTGTGCAAGCGCCTGACCGGGAGTACAATCACCAATGGCATAAATCCCTGCCACAGAAGTTTGATTGTATTTGTCTACAATAATCTTTCCTTTTTCAGTTTTAATTCCTAATTCTTCAAGACCAATATTTTCAATATTGGCAACAACACCAACTGCACTTAAAACGATATCGGCTTCCAAGAAAATTTCGCCCGTTTGTGTTTTTACTTTTGCCTTAACACCAGTTCCAGAAATATCCACAGATTCAACAGATGCATTGGTCATGATATCAATTCCTTGCTTCTTATATTGTTTCTCTAATTCCTTAGAAATATCTTCATCTTCTACAGGAACTATTCTTGGTAAAAATTCTACGATAGTAACTTTTGTACCCATTGAATTATAGAAATAAGCAAACTCAACACCTATCGCTCCACTACCTACCACAATCATACTTTTGGGTTGAGTTGGTAATACCATTGCTTCGCGATAAGCAATAATTTTCTTTCCATCTACAGGTAGGTTCGGCAATTGCTTTGCACGTCCGCCAGTAGCGATAATAATATGTTTTCCTTCTACAATTTTTTTGCTTCCATCAGCAGCTGTAACTTCAATTTGACCCTTGGCTTTAATTTTACCATAGCCCATCACTACATCAATTTTGTTCTTCTTCATTAAGAACTGAACACCCTTGCTCATTTTATCAGCCACACCGCGGCTACGTCCAATCACGCCAGTAAAATCATGCTGAATATTATCTGCAGTGATACCATAAGCTTTACTATGTTTCATATAATCGTAAACCTGAGCGCTTTTTAATAAAGCTTTTGTTGGAATACAACCCCAGTTTAAACAAACGCCACCCAGGCTTTCTTTTTCAATGATGGCCACTTTAAAGCCCAATTGAGATGCTCTTATAGCAGCAGGATATCCACCTGGTCCACTTCCTAAAACAATTACGTCGTACGCCATAGCTGATTAACTATTTATTGATTGATAATTTAATGATCCGAATGAGCACTACTGCTTCATTGTGGGATGCGAAAATACTGTAAAAATGTACAAACTTGAAAATGGAGTTAAGAATTGATTGTTATTATCCTTATTCGAAAATAACCTTGATGGTATGATAGAACCATTTATTCTCCATAGAAGCCCTGGATTGCTGCATTTGTTCGTTAAATACCTGAAGTCCAAATAATCCAGCCATATTGCCATTTCTTAAAGCAAGTTCCAGATATCCAGCTGAGTTAAACCATGCTAGTTTTTCAGTTCCGGGCACATCGGTATAATTATCGCTGATCACTTCAAAAGCATCATTTCTACGAAGGAAGATTTTAAATTTTCTTCCCTTCCTATTCAATTCGAATTCTTCTTTTGTGATATTAACCACCACATTTTCGAAACTATCGATAAACAAAATCTGTCCATCCATCCAGTCTCCACCAATTGTTGGCCGAAGCGGATAACGTTCCACAATTGATTTTGCAGCTGCTCCTTTAAAACTAAAATTCTTCTCCCCATCACCTTTAATAATACTATCAGCAACGAGCTGCGTCAATTCGAGCAAAGTATTTTGTCCCCTTACAGGTAAGGCCATCAATTCTTTAGGTATTTCACCTGTAATCATGGTTAATATGCCATTATCAGGACAAATAATTACCTGCTTATGGTATTTAGCAACCAATAACTGTTTGGGAGGGGTTTCGTATAAATTAATCAACACCAAATGAAAAGTGCCTGCAGGATAATATTTAAAAGCATTGGCGCAGATATAAGCTGCCTGTGGAAAATTGGTCTGCGAAAGATAATGTGTGATATCCGTGACTTGAAATCGCTGATCCACGGAGAGAAATTGTCCCTTAATGGCACCAACAAGATAATCTCGTTGACCAATATCTGATGTCAGCGTTAAAATGGGCATTCTGCTTATAGAACGAGAATAAGCAGTCTTTATTATACCAGCTCCCCGTTTTTAAAGAAAAAGCGGTGTACCAATTTATCTGTGAGTGAAGGGAAAAATTTGTTCATGAGCACTGTTCTTTTTCCGGTAAAAGTCATTACAAGTGTTCTTTTCCTTTTTTCGATTCCCCTTACGATTATAGAAGCACATTCTTCCGCAGACATCAGATCTGCTTCTCGCATAGGAGTATCCATTTGAGATTTTCCATCTTTATTCAAAGCAGCATTACGAATATTTGATTTCGTGTAGCCTGGACAAACCCACATGATATTGGTACCAGTATGCAACAATTCAGTTCTAAGTGCCTCTAACCAGCCATTAACCGCATATTTCGATGCAGAGTAGCCGCTCCTGCCTGGAAGTCCACGATAGCCTGCAATGGAAGACACGCCAACAACTGTTCCATTATTTTTGGTGATATAGGGAAGTGCAAATTTTGTACAGTACACAGTACCCCAGAAATTAATATCCATTACTTTACGCAAAGTGTCTAGTTCAACTTCTGAAACAAGTGATCGCATGGATACACCCGCATTATTGATAAGGATATCGATTGTGCCGAAAGATTGTACAACCATTTCAATAAATTGATGGCAGTCTTGCTCTTTGCTTACATCGGCAGTATGAATCAATAGCGGTTTACCAGAGTAAATCGATTGCAACTGATATAACTTATCATAATTTCTGCCGCAGGTAGCCACTTTAGCACCCAGCTGAAGGAAAGAATCTACTAGAGCTTTTCCGATTCCTTCGGATCCGCCAGTAATAACCACGACTTTATTCGTAAAATAAGACATATGAAATGTGTATAATATTCAAAATTAAGCAGTTCTGTGCAGCAATGTTTACAATTCTGTGAGTAATTAAAATAAAAGAAAAGAATAAATATTTGGCTAGATATAAAAAACTCCTATTTTTGCACTCCCAATTAATAAAGGGTGTCTGTCAAAAGCAGGTAAATGGATCGATTTGGTAGCTCAGTTGGTAGAGCAATACACTTTTAATGTATGGGCCCTGGGTTCGAGTCCCAGCCAGATCACAAACGGCTAGCTAATAGCACTAAAAACTCCGATTTCATTTGATCTCGGAGTTTTTTTATGCACTTTGTGGTACCCTTTGTATTCTTTTGTAAGGATTTGTTTGGCTCGGTTGATGCAAAAGCTAAATGAAAGTACAGCCCATAAAACAAACTCACTTTACAATTTTTGGATTCGAATTGGAAGTCTTTAACTATCTTTTTCGGTGCTGATATTTTTTAAATAAGCTTGCTTTACCCCTTCCAGAAATTTCTGTTTATTTTTTCTCACATAGTCATAATCATCTTTTGCCATTTTGGGATGCAAATTGCGCATATGCGCATCACTCCATAATGTTATTTCTGCAATAATTGGTAAAAGATCAAGTCCCCTGTCAGTAAGGGTATAAATATTTGACTTTAAATTACCCTCCAGTTTACCTTTTTTGATAATACCTACCTCTTCTAAAAATTTTAATCGGGAAGATAAAATATTCGTGGCAATATGTTCTACAGATGATGAAAAATCAGTATACGTTTTTTTGTGATCAAACAACATATCCCTTATAATTAATA